>WAQN01000067.1 GCA_015520195.1 Desulfurococcales archaeon
ATTCGGCTCTATCCCAAATAGTCGTAATCGACAAAACTTATTTAAATTTAATTATATAACCTGCCCTAGAGAGCCTCAAAAGAACGAACTCAGACAACGCGAGGCCCTAAAATGTTCTTTTTAATTAAAAAGTTTTAATCAAAAAAGCTTCTAACTAACCTCTTAAGAGGACTAGTGGATGCCAGCTTTATTTATATAACGGTTTACCCGTGTTAACCTCCCCATTTAACAAGGGGCCTCTTTTCATACTTCTAAATAACGAAGGTGTCGGTGATGGAGTACTTTGCGTACATAGCCTTCTTTGCATCAGCTTTAACAGTCTCAACGATAATAGCCATAATATTATTCATAGCTAAGGCTAAAACTGCTAGGCGCGCCAAACCGGAGGAGATACCGTACCTGAAACTGGGGAAGATCCTCATAATAGCGTCCATATTACTCATAATAGCCTTAACGCCTATATCGATAGATATGGTTGGTGATAAGAGGAACCCCTCCCCCGACGACGTAGTATATAACGGCGTTACGGCCACGGAGGGCTTTAGGGTATCAATGGATTATAATTGCATGGGATGTCATACCGTAGTGGGGAATGGCGCTTACTTTGCCCCCGATTTAACGTATATAGCCAGGAGGGCGTGGACACCGGGGAGAATCAGGGCTCTCCTCGACGCGTACACTGGGAGCGTATGGATGCCTTTCAACCTGACGGATCGAGAGAAAGACGCTCTCACAGCCTGGCTGCTATACTTGAGGGACCTCAACACTAACGGATGGCCCCCCATGCCTAGCATCGAGATCGTGGTAGGGCAGGCCGCTCAAACTACTACTGAAGAGAATGAAACCATAAAGCTTGGGAGACAGATCTACGAGACCCGATGCGCTTCCTGCCACGGAGTTGACGGGAAAGGCGTAGTACCCGGGGCTCCAGACTTCACCAACGCCACCTGGTGGGAGGCCGAGCTAGCCAAGGAGGGCCTCAAAGGGTTAGTCGAGATAGTCAAGAATGGAAGGGGGGCTATGCCACCATTCGCTGGCGTATTATCGGACGACGAGATTAGAGCAGTATTAGCCTATGGGATGAGCCTAGCCGCTAAGCCCGCCGAGAAGAAGATTGTAGTGGGAGGCTATAGCTTCGCACCCACGTTCGAGGAGAATACTGTTAGATGGTATGAGAGCCGTGGAGCATGGTATGTCTACTGGATAATCACAGTCGTGATATCTACGGTACTCATCTATAGCTTCCTGTATTGGCATGAGTGGGGTTAAGGGGTGGAGGTCATGCCACAGTATGAGGGTCAGAAGCTTGCAATGCCATTCGTCCTAGTAGCGTTGCTCCTCTTTCTAGTTCAGCTTATAGCAGGGGGTTTGATGGCACTATACTATATATCCCCGGAGACTATGTCCAAGATAGTACAATTTAATGTGCTAAGGGCATACCATATAAATGCACTCGTATTCTGGCTATTCGCCGCCACATTCGCTGGGGTAATATACGCCGTACCAGTCCTCAGTGGTAGGGATCTCTGGGGGCATAACCTTGTGAGAGTAGTAGCGTTATTAATGATCATAGGCGTGGTGGGAGCGTTCGCTACGTTCCCATTAATGCAAAGCGGGCGCAACGTATGGTTCCTCGGCCAGCCGATGCTCTATGAGGGTAAGGAGTACGTGGAGGCTGGGAGGCTATGGGACATAATAATATTCACTGCATTCCTGCTATTCGCCATCGTGGTACTGAAGAGTCTCCCACCCATGAGGCAGTGGCCACTAGCCCTATGGGGCCTCGTATTCGGCGCAGCACTCACATTCTTCCTCTATATACCAGGTAACTACTTCTTCAAGGCAGTCCCCACAAGCGAGTACTTCAGATGGTGGACTGTCCACTACTGGGTTGAGGGGGCTCTTGAGGTAGCATACGTTAGTGCATTCGGCCTAATATTAATGGTGTTAATACCCACCGAGGACATGAGGAGAGTAGTGGATAAGTATGTGTTCTATGATATAGTACTAGCGGCGACCTCCGGCATTATAGGACAGGGACACCACTACTTCTGGATAGGGACGCCTGACTTCTGGATACTACTCGGTGGAGTCTTCAGTTCACTCGAGATAATACCACTAATACTACTCTCGATAGAAGCTGTAAGGATAGCCAAGGAAAGCGGGGTTAGATTCGCCAACATACCAAGTCTATACTTCATGGTGGGAACCCTGGTATTCGGCTTCATAGGAGTCTCCATGCTGGGCTTTATACAGACACTGCCATGGACTAACTGGTGGGAGCACGGCACGTGGGTCACGCCCATACACGGGCACGAGTGTATGATGGCATTCGCCATGGGCGCTATTACCCTGATACTCTTCGCCATACCAGACCTGACAGGCAAGCCTGCTGACAGGACTTTCACCGCATGGGGTAAGAGGGCTTTCTGGCTAATGTTCATAGGCCAGATTATACTGGCAACGAGCTTCGGGCTAGGCGGTGTGAGGCAGATATTCCACTACTGGATCCTAGGTGAACCCTGGCAGAACATACTCTCAGTTAGGTACCCCTTCGTGGCAGGCCTGGTAGTAGGGGGAGCCATAGTATTTATTGGAGTACTACATCTCGTAGCAGCCGTATTCAGGCATCTCTACTTCCCCGTGGATTCGGAGCCCTATGAACCATCCTCGAAGCCTAGACGGAGCTTCCTAACAACCTTCGATGGAATACCGTTCCTGGTAGGCCTCAGCGTCTTATTAGCGCTTATAGGAGCAACGGGCCTCTGGAGCTTCTCGGCAAAAGCAGTACTATCGAGTCGTGACCCGTGGCTGCCATACTCCCTATCAGTAGTAGCCTATCTGGGCTTGGGGGTACTAGCTGTAATCTTAGCTAGTAAATACGCTCGAACACTAGAGTATGGACTCCATATAGAGGAGGATAAAGCCTCCTAACGGTTCCACCAAGGCTGCTCTCATATTTTTATTAATTATTTTATTTAATTTATTTTTATTATATATATCAATTATTAAAGGCCTCCTAGAGCTAATACAATGTTCAATCTGGGGAATATATTTGAAAGTAGCCCGTATAACGATGAAGCCCTGCAAGCTCCTCCAGAACATAAAGCCTAAGAACTACATAGGGTTTAAAGTTAATCATGAAGGCATGGTAGAGCATTACATTGAGTGCATTAATGGGTCTAAGAGGAGATTAAAGGTTAACTGCTATAATTGCTTCCTGGGAAGGGTCTTAGAATACTCCTATCTCATATCCATACCCAAAATTATAGCCACAAATAATGGTATATCGATTAGATTCTTTACACTATATAATGCTAGAGTAAGGGAGCTCCTGAGAGAGTTTAGAGATCAAATAATAGATGTGGTTATCGACGACTATAGGAACTACTATCTAACACCGAGGCAGCTTCAAATACTACAATTGCTAGGAGACGACCGTAAGAGCATATCGAACATAGCTAAAAACATGGGGATCTCTAAGACAGCGGCATCTAAATTATTAGATAAGGCCTTGAAAAAAATCATTAAGAAGTACGCGTAATATAATATACAAGATAGTACATAATGGGATCCCCCTAATAAAAGTGGGGGATCCGTTAAAAGCATTGAACAGTATAATTAATAAATTACTAAGTTTAGTCTCACTGCCGGTGGTGAATAGCTTTGACTACTATATTATACAAGGCTAAATACAGGGTCTACTGGAGCGAAACAGATGCTGCTGGTATAATGCATTTTTCGAATCACTTTAGGGTTTGTGAGAGAGTAGAGGAGAGCTTCCTAAGGAGCCTAGGTTTCCAATATACTGCTGGCTCGAGGATCACGTTTCCAAGGGTTCACGCTGAGTGCGATTATAAAGCGCCGCTAAGAGCCGGGGACGAGTACACGGTCGCAATAACCGGGGTCGAGCTTGGTAGGAGCAGCGTCACTTACAAGTTCAGCATATACAACGAGAGCCTAGGGAGGGAGGCTGCTAGGTGCGTGATAGTAGCCGTTGCATACGATAACATCGAGAGAAGGCCCGTAGAGCTACCAGCGGAATGCCGGTCAGCCATCGAGAACGCGCTGAGGGAACTAGAAACCGAGCAGGCCTAATGCTATCCCCCAGTGACACACCGGAAGCCTAAGCTCCTAAATCCACCTCCCTGACGACTCCTAAGGATCTATACTTTATCCTCTATCAGCTCTGATCCGAGGCCCAGGCACCTAACCATCCGAAAACTTAATTTTGTACTCCAGAACCATACTAGTAAACTAAGAC
>WAQN01000068.1 GCA_015520195.1 Desulfurococcales archaeon
AGCCGCCGCGAAGTGCTGATGGAAAGTGACGTGATAATAGCCGCTACCACGTCTAGGGAGCCCGTAGTCGAGGGCAAGCTCCTCAAGAGCGGAGCCGTAGTGGCCAGCATAGGAGCCCCTAAGCCTGTCAGAGAACTCGACCAGGCTACACTGAAGAGGGCGCGTTGCATACTAGTAGATACGAGGGAGGGAGTCCTCGGAGAAGCGGGGGAACTCGAGAGCCTCGAGAGACTCCCCGAGCTACTCGAACTCAAAGAGGCACTCAAGGGCAAAACCTGCGACATGGGAGACGTGAAAGTATACAAATCCGTCGGCACAGCGCTATTTGACCTAGCCATAGCCATACACTTATATAAGAGAACCCGTAAGAGTGCCTGACATACAACACCTGGCCGGGAAGAAAACTAATTTACAGAAAGCCCTGTCCCCTACCTCTCTATTATATTATATAACCCTTAACACCGACTTAAGGGTACTCCACGATAACGGGTATCGCATTCGTACGAATTACTATAGAACAACAACTCGACTGGATCCCCCTCGTCAAGGGAGAACATAGTGCACTTTTATATCATGCAAATCCAGTGGGGGTAAGGTCATTAGGTATAGTTAAATTGTTAGGGTTCCTATGCAAGATTAGGAATAATATTACGTGTTATACTGTAATCCACGGTTCTTATGCTCTTAATAGTCTTTCTTTTCGTTGATGTTAAGGACTCTTCTATAATCCGTTAATTAATGCCTCTAAACATTGGAGAATGGATTATCATTACTGGTTCCGAGAAGCCTTCTAGTGTGTTATACGTTATATCCCTAGTTTCTTATCCCCTCTCCTTTTTTGCTTAAAGTTTATATTACTGACTTTCGGTATAGTCTGTATAGGGGGTGAATACGGTGGTTAAGGTGAAGACGAGCATCTATGTTGATAAAGAGTTATGGGAGAAGTTTAAGATGTATGCATTGAAACGAGGTATGGAGGTTAGTAGGCTCCTTGAGGATATGATGAGAGACGAGATGATCGAGGATGCCCTAGATAATATACTACTTGACTTAGCTGGTTCTGAGGATTACGAGATAGACTTCGAGCCGGTCAAGCCTAGGGAGGGTCTTGTAAGCGAGTTAGTCAGGGTTATGAGGGATGAGAGAGCAAATAGTGTATCTGGATAGTAGCGCCATAGTGAAGAGGTACATTAGAGAGCCAGGTAGCGATATTGTTAGAGAGCTCTACCTGAAGGCGTACTCCGGAGAGATTAAGCTCTCCTATAGCGTGTGGAATATCGGGGAGGTACTAGGGGCTCTCGACAGGGCCAGAGGCATCGGTAGAATCGACAATGAAGTATACAGCATAGTTAAGAGGAGATTTCTACTTGAGACGAGGAGAATGCTAAAGCTGGGACTAGCATTAATGGTTCCATTGAAGATGAGGATTTTAAGGGAGAGCTGGAGTCTGATAGAGAAGCACCACGTTTATGAGGCCGACGCAGTACAGATTGCTTCAGCGAGATACGTAAACGCCTCACAATTCCTAACAGGAGACCGAAGGTTACATGAAGTAGCTGTCAAGGAAAAATTAAATAGTACGTATCTAGTCTAGGGCGATTATTTCGCTAATATCCTGGTAATTCAAAAAGAGGCGTAACCACGCATTAATATTTCATGCTAATGGGAATTGCGCTTTAAGCGTCTCACGCGAGACTTGGAAAATTTGAATGATACGCTATTAGCACCATGCTTATCAAGGAAAAGTACTACCCATTTATGGTAGTACATTTATTTAGTAGTACTTAATCTAAATATTGATTTATGGGGGCTGAGGATAGTTATGAGTATCGTCAAGGTTACTAGGAAGAGGCAAATAACGTTACCTAAGGAGGTGTGTGATAGACTCGGGATAGCTCCGGGGGATTACGTCAAGGTATACGTGGATGAACGTGGAAGGATAGTGGTCGAGAAGGTTATCGGGATCGATGAATTGGAGGGAGCCCTTAATCCGGGCTACCAGGTGGAGGGCTTAGCTGAATCCCTCGATGAGGAGAGGAAGCACGGTGAGAGGTAGTAGGGCCTTCTATGACACTAACGTTCTAATAGCCTATCTATTCAGGGAACGCGGTAGGGCCGAGATTGCTAGGCGCGTCCTTAGGGAATACATAGTAAAAGCTATGTCCATAATCTCCATACACGAGATCCACGTGTACAGCATTAGATACAATGTCGAAGACAGGTTTATCGAGATAAAGGAGTTGCTACATAAGCTCTTCAAAGTTGAACCCATAACACAAGACGTATGCATGAAGGCATCGCATATCAGAATTAAATATGGGCTCCCAGAGGTAGATGCATTAATACTAGCAACAGCCATAAACGGGGGATACAAGCACTTCTTCACATTCGATAGGGACTTCAAGAAACTAGATAATGATACGATCGAGAACACGATAATACATTACCTAAACACCTAGCATTATATTCACTAACCCGCCCGTGTAATGCCGGGGAACCCCCAATAAACCACCCAGCTATAACTCTAAGCTCTATCTGCACAGCGCTTAACACGAAATTCTATAATCTGTGACATGGGCGTACCGAAATCCATTAATCGATATCTAGATAAATAGCTCCTTTCTATAAAGTCCTTAAAGGAGTCCTCGGGAATCCGTGGGAGTCCACGATATTAATTTGGGTTTAAAATAGGGTTTCTACTCTCCTTCTAATATTAATTTAAGGTCAGGTGCTACTTCCCTTTTCAATAGCTCGAAATGCTTATCGCGGGTTATTAGTGTAAGATCTCTGTTGTATGCTTGAGCCGCTATGATTAGGTCTACTGCTGGTATAGGGCTACCTTTCCTACGCAGCAGAGTTTGCCACCTGACTGCGAGGTGGTAATCCCTCTTCTCGGGATATAATATTCTTGAAGCATAGCCCAGAAGCCGGAGGATATGCAATAGTTTCTGTTCTGTGGGTCTCTTAAGGTTTTTAATGGGTTCTACCTGAAACACTTATAATCTTTTCCTCACTAGTTTGTCTTGGTGACCTCCGCTGGGGGAGTAGACGCCTCTGGCGGAGAGAAACCGTGATGAACCACCCTACAGAGACCAACGATGACCTAGGGCGGGGAAACGGTATTCTATCACCGTAGGGATTGATATATAGCCTTGAACTCTCTGCCTGTTCATCGCCACAATCCTTATCACTGTACTCGTGTCATAGAGAGCCTCTTCCACTCTCTTTCACCAATAACACGATAGTACTCCATCTCCTCCTCGTAGCTCCTAGGCTCTAGGTCCTTGGGATCCACGCCCTGAGCCAGAAGCTCCTCTAATAGCTCGCGTGCGTCAACTATCGTCCTCATCTCTTCGAGTTTTTCGAGGTACTCCTCGATACTCCTTCTAATAACCTCGCTCCAATTAATCCCCCTATACTTCTTCATCTTCTCAGCTAGCTTACGTGGAATACGTATTGTGAAAGTGACAAACATGTACAAACACCAACATACATATCATATTTATTATTAATATTTTGCTATAAAAGCGTTTACCGCAAAGTACCTCTGGTTAGTCTCCTTTTAATCTCATTTTCTATCCCGGGCCACTGTAGTTCTCTGGTAGCGGATGGCATCTTTACCCTAACACTCCACTGCGACTACGAACCGTTCTACATGCGAGCCATGACTATCCTGAGGGTTAACTCTTCAAAAGCGCTATGATTTCTCTTGGTTCTTTCCGAGGTATTTTTAAGCCATCAAAATCCTTGTCGAATGATATTATAGCCTTGGCATTAATTGATAGTGAGGCAGAGTATTGGATGGCATCATCCATATCTAATCCTATCTCCTTAGCTAGGTCTACGGCCCTGACTTCTTCGCCAATGGATGTAGTGTAAATATAGAGACCTTTATACGCTG
>WAQN01000069.1 GCA_015520195.1 Desulfurococcales archaeon
CCTCATAAGTCATAATATAGCGGTTGTAGACTACATGAGCGACGTCATAGGAGTCATGTACCTAGGCAAGCTGGTAGAGGTAGCCAGCAGGGATGAGCTCATAGATAGACCCCTACACCCATATACCAGAGCCCTGTTATCAGCCATACCAATACCAGATCCGAAGACGGCCAGGGCAAGGAGGAAGCTCAGGATAAAGGGTGAACCGCCGAGCGCCTTAAACCCTCCAAAGGGTTGTAGGTTCCATACCAGATGCCCATTCGCCACTGAGAGGTGTATGAGGGAGGAGCCTAGGCTGGAGGATGTAAATGGGGATGGAAGGCATCTGGTAGCCTGCCATTACTGGAGGGATATAGAGGAGGAAGAGAAATGGCATCCCTTAAAGACATAATAGCATTCACCATAGCCCTGCTAACCACAAGGCTACTACCACTAATACTCTTCGTAATAATAGTGGTGATACTAACCATAATAATAGTAAACCTGATCTAAGCGGGTATCGGGGGTAGCCTGTTTTGAAGCTAACACTAGTCAGGCACCAGTACTTCAAGATGCACGACCCATCCCCCCACTACCACCCGGAGAATCCGGAGAGGCTATCTAGGGTGGAGAGGGGGCTTAGAGCATACAACCTCTTGGGGTCCCTGGATAAAGCCAGGATAACGCCTGGAAACCCCATGATATATAGGGAGGTGCATGATGAGGCCTACCTCAGGGAGATCTTAGACGAAGCAGAATACGCTTTCGGCGCATTCTTCATAGACCCAGACACCTACATGTCGCCTGGAACTATGAATGCCCTAGAGGCACTCGCAGGCTCAGTCAACTACGCACTAGACGTTATCGATGAAGCCAGCGTTATTATACTAGGTAGGCCTCCAGGGCATCACGCTGGTAGGAGCGGTGTGGCTCTGGGAGCCCCCACTCAGGGCTTCTGCCTAGTCAACACGGTAGCCCTACTGGCATATAAGCTTGCTAGGAGAGGCAGGGTTCTCGTCGTAGACTTCGACGTGCACCACGGGAATGGAACCCAAGAGATACTAGGTAGTCTAGGCAAGGTAAAACATGTGGACATTCACCAAGAATACACAACGATATACCCATGGACTGGGGCTCCAGGCCTGGTGGGAGAGGGCAACCTATACAACATAAACCTGCCTCCAGGCTCTGGGGATGACGTGTACCTGGACGCACTAAAACTATTAGCCTACGCCGTAGAGGACCACGACCCAGATTATATAGTAGTGTCAGCGGGGTTCGACTCCTACAATGGTGATAACAGCTTCTCAAACATAAAGGCTACATCAGCAACGTTCAACACAATAGGCAAGATGATAGCCTCCAAGGTGCAGAGGGTAGTAGCCTTCCTGGAGGGAGGATACGGGGTAGGGCTAGAGAGAGGCGTTCCAGCATTCATCCAAGGATTACTAGGGAAAGACGATCCAGTAGGGGAGAACCCAACGAAAACTCCTCCAAGTCTATGGAGTCTATACAGGGAGAGGCTAAAAGAGGTGATGGAAGCCCATGGCATCAACCTGAAGGTTTGAGCACGACTACAGAGTCCTCGTTGGCGATTAAGTAGGCATATCTCTGGCCAGGCTCATCCCTAAACCATAAAATATATATAACAACACCCCTCACAGGACTCCTTAAAGTCCTAGTCTCCCCCTTACCAGTAAGCACATATGCTAGAATACCCCCCTCATTGACTAAATCACCCTCCCTAGCAATGAAGTTAACCTGAACTCCATGAGCCTCAACGATTAGAAACTCTGATCCCTCCTCAACAAGTATAGCCTCCTTCCTCCACGGCAACAATATAGCATAGGTCTCCCTAACCTTACCCTCATCAAGGTTGAATAATCTAAAACCCTCTTCATAAGCTTCCAAGCCAAGGGCCAGTGGATGTAAGGGTTTACTAGAGATGACGTATCTCTTAGCGTCTAAATCGACATTCATATATCTCCCAGAGACCTTACCCTTAATATAGAGCTCTGGAAACAAGTAGTCAGCGGGCTTATACTCTGTCAATCACTTCTCCCTCTCAACAACATACCTAGCGAGCTCTATAAGGGCCCTCCTAGCCTCATCATCAACCATATCTATAGATGATACTATAGAAATGGCCCTCCGGGAGTAGCTGTGGGCAAGGTTTTCCGCGTATTGAAGAGCTCCAGAGGACTTAATCATCCTAGCGGCTTCCTCCAGATCCTCTACATTTCTACTTCCAAGAAGCCTCTTAAACCCATCCTTATCATCTACTCTCTTAATAGTATATATAACTAGGAGGGTCTTCTTGCCCTGCCTTAAGTCGTTATAGACGGGCTTACCAGTCTTAGCTGGGTCCCCGAAGACCCCTAGTATATCATCTCTAATCTGGAAAGCTATACCTATCAACCTGCCATACTCCCCCATAGCGTTTATAGTTTCCTTACTACTTCCAGCAGCGATCGCACCTAACATTGATGAAGCCTCTATCAGAGCACCAGTCTTTAAATACACCATGTTAAGATAGTCCGCCTCGTCAACATCCCAGGTCTCCTCGAACATGACATCATAGCCCTGGCCCTCGCAAACCTTTCTTGAAGCACTAGCCAGTACTCTTAGAGCTTCATAGCCCTCCTCCCTAGGCAATCCTCTTTCTATAGCGTCAGTAATTAAAAGGAATGAGAGGGAGAATAGCAGGTCACCCGCTAGAATGGCCTTCGGGACACCCCATACCCTATGTACTGTCGGAACTCCCCTCCTAAAATCATCATTATCCATTATATCGTCATGGATTAAAGTGAAATTATGGAAAACCTCAACGGCTGCTGCTAGTGGGAGGGCTCTAACCTCGCCTCTAAGCCCACCTAGAGCCCTGGCGACGGTCATGACTATTACTGGCCTTAGCCTCTTTCCCCCAGCTTTAATGAGGTGGAGTGCGGCCTTATATATGTAGTCGGGAGCCCCTCTAACCCTCTCTAATATATAGGAGTCTACTAATGGGGCATACCTGTTTATGAATGATGTAAGGGCTTCACTCATTCCTCATTCTCCACATTAAAGCCTCGGTGCGTACTCGGTAAATATAAGTGTGGGGGTTTAGGCTTCTAACGCTTAACTCATCGAGGAGTCTGCCATGAATCACTAGTGGTGCCTTCCACAGGTCGTATAGCCTCTTAGAGCTGGTCATGAATGCAGCAGCTTTAACCTGGTAGATTATGCCTTCGATTAGCCTCTTGGCAGAAGCCTTCCCACCATTCAGTAAAGCTCTCAGTACAGGTAGTGCTATGCCAGCTATATCAGCTCCCAGGGCTATGGCTTTAACGGCCTCTAACCCGTTTCTGATCCCTCCACTGCCTATTATGAATGAGTCAGGCGCTGCTAGTCTAGCTTCTATTATGCTTATAGCGGTGGGGTTCCCCCAGTAGTCTGAGAGTGGCCCTGCTGGCTTCCTGGCTTCTCCATACCTGGTCTTTGAGCGTAGTACCTCGACTTTGATCCAGTTGGTTCCTCCTAGGCCTGAGACGTCTATGCACTTGACTCCTATCGCTCTGAGCTCCTTTACAACCTCGTATGGTATACCTGTACCCGTCTCTTTTACTATGACTGGCACGTCTAAGCGGTCTGCTATATCTTTTATACCCTCCAGTACATTGGAGTAATAGGGGTCCCCCTCATCCTGGAAGGCTTCTTGGCCAGGGTTCAGGTGGATTGCCAGTGCATCCGCTTTAACCATCTCCACAGCCCTCTTAGCCTCCTTAACCCCATACTCCCGGGATATCTGCGGAGCTCCAATGTTAGCTACTATAACCGCGTTTGGAGCCTTCTCCCTAGCAATAGAGTATGTATTCGAGACTCTAGGATCCTCGATCGCGGCCCTCTGACTCCCAACCCCAAATGCAATACCATACTCCTCAGCCAGAGATGCTAGCTCCCCGTTGATCCAGGCTACATCAGGATGCCCGCCTGTCATGCCAGTGATCATGAGGGGATACCTTAACCTTTTACCTGTAAAACAGAACTCAACGCTCAAATCCACGTCATCTAGATCCATCTCAGGCAGCGGGTTATGGATTAACCTTACATACTCGAATAGATCCGATTCAAGAGACTCGACACTACTCGACACAACCATCTTGATATGGTCGAGCTTGCGTGAAGCAGTAACATCTGAACCCTCCACTAAACCCACACCATAAACTTAATCGTCGTATAGCCAAGATATTAAAGTCTCAAGTATAATAACAGCTATCGTATAGATAGTTTAAGGCTGACAGGCCTTATAGAGGTTGACTCGTATAAGCATAGTCATCCATGACATAGCTAGAGTAGTTGCGATGAAATAAGCTGCATGCTAAGATACAGTTCTATGGGGACCCGCTATCCTGGTAGTTATGGTTATTAACTTGTAGATGAGTATTACTGATAATCCCATGTACGCCGTTGATAGTATTAGCCTTAGAAGGGCCTTATGCATAGCCATGCTTGCAAGGAGTCTCACTATGCTCTGTGATCTAGTTATAGGGTCCTCATCTACAGGGGATATTATACCTATGGATTCATTTATTATCTCATCCACTTGTTCCGGTTTGATGTATCTCTGTAGCTCCTCATCATAATAGGGTTTATCCAAAACCATTGATATAGTCATGGGTATACTATACCAGAGGCCAACTACTATTAATAGGAGCCCAGTTATGGCGTAGATACGCACACCCTCCCCATACTTTAGAGCTATGGGGATTATGAGTACATATGACCAGTAGAAGTATACAGGGTTTACTATGCTACCAAATAATGGTATTAGCGATAGTAATAGCCCCGAAGCGGCCATGTGGTAATCAAGGTCTTCCACTCCATGGCTCCTTATAGCTAATAGCAGTGAAGCAGCTACAATGAGGAGCAACATTACTAAAGATGGAATAGATAAAGGACTCTTCAGGTCCAGTACTTCACTCAACTGTAGTATTGAGAATAGGGAGGGACCCTGAAAAGGCCTATTAGTGTGATAGAATACAATGCTGTCAACAATGCTATTCAAGCCTGATGCATGAATAAAGGGAGCTAGAACTAATCCTAGGATAGCCACGTATACACTCGTATATCGTAAGAGTAGCCTGATAGACCTCCTAACGATAACTAAAGCTGTATAAATGAATATCACGAATGCAACTGGTTTGTATAAGGTGGCGATAGCTGCAAAGAGCCCTGCACCATAAGGGTTCCCCTTGGATAGCAAGTAGAGGGATAGGAGGATCGATAGCATCATGAAGGGCTCGAAGTCGTAAGCTGCTACTACAAGTAGTACAGGTGGCCCTAGGAGTATGAGCCATCCAGCTGAGTCGCCATATAGCCTCTTTATAAAATATGCATATACAATTATCACGGCTATCATAGGGAGCTTAACCGTGATCCTCTCTAAGACAACACCTAACAAGCCCTCTAGCGATAATGTATGAGCTATTTTATAAGATACTATAAATGTGGCTGGAGATAATGGCGGGTACACGACTCTATACTCACTACCATACACTGGCCACTCATGGTATATAGAGGTTAAGCCATAATCGTTATAGAGGCTAAACCAATTCTTAAAAACTTCATAGTCATAAGAATTAATGAATAATACAAGCACTATATAAACAGAAACTGTAACTATAAGCAGAGACCTCTTATCAAAGCCACCAATACCAATACTATTATCCACCCCACTACCAGGCAAAGACTGGACCCACCCAGGCCACACACGGCTCCAATCACTTAAACTACCGCTATAAGATTCATGACACTCTAGACTATAT
>WAQN01000070.1 GCA_015520195.1 Desulfurococcales archaeon
TTCCTTAATCGCTTCTATATATTCCTTTATATGTTTAGATATCGCCCTAAGCCTATTTGGATCATTTAGCCTAACGGCCTCAGTAACTACAGTTATAAATACCCCAAATGTGGAGAGCAATATTAATACCAGTATTATAAGGCTGACCGATGTTGATAGACCCATATTTCTATACCACCGTCTCCATCATTATATATTATATCTACTGACTAATAATTTCAATATCTCTAGCGAGGTCTTCAGTAGAACCTATTAATACCAGTATGTCTCCACTCTCAAGGATGAAATTCTGCTCAGGAAGGATATATTTTTTATCCTTCCTGGAAACTAGGACCACTTTACTCGCAACACCCATCTCAGCCAACTGTGAGAGTTCTTTGCCCTCATGCCTACTGGATACACGGACCTCGGTTATATCTAGCCCACCAGCAGATAAAAGGTCTATGGCCACATCTGCAGCGTTAGGTTCGAACACATAATTTGCAAGAATACGGCCAAGGACATTAGAAGAATTTACTACATGAGTAGCTCCCGCCTCCCTTAGAATCGTATCAAGCTCATCATCACGGTTAGATACAATTATCTTTAATTTTTTATTTATCCTCCTAAGCCTGAGTATGGTCAAAATCATCCGAGATGGGTCCTCTTCTACAATTATAGCGGCGGATGCCCTGTCTATAGATAAATCTTCCAAGTGCTTATTATCCTCGAGAGAACCAAAATATACAGATATACCCTCCCTAGATAACTTGGTGGCCAGCTGATCATCATCAACCAAAACAATACATTGAACATTATTATTTACCAATTCCTCATACACATATTTAGCCACATCGGTCCAGCCTACAATTATTGTGTGCCCAGATAATCTACCTCCATCCATTACGAAATAGTATTTGAATATCGATGAGAGTTTTTCCTCTGTGATTATGGAAGATATCATCGATATGAAATACCCGAATAATGAGAGGCCGAACACAACTAAAACAATAAAAAGTATTTTCCCCATAAAGGTTTGAGGCGTTATGTCGCCAAATCCAACTGTAGAGATAACTACTATCGTCCAGTAAAATGCATCGAAATATGATATCCCTTCGAATAGGGAGAATAGAATTGTCCCCATAATTATTATCAGAGTTAGGCCTATCAGCGGAGGGGATAGCTTTATTAATAATCGCCTCACCGCCATCTTCATACACCTTAAAGCTATTTTAGAGGTGCCATGGATTTAATTATATGGTAATTCCAAGGAACTCCTGAAATAGCATAACGAAATAATCTACGCCGAGTAACAACGCAATAAGCAGGCTAAGCAATATAGGTACATGAACTAAGCTACTATAAAAATAGTTTGAATGTGTAGTACTAACTATAGCTCCTATCGTCAAAGATAGAACAACCGCGAAAGTATATAGGAAGGGAAGAATCTCATCCACATTAATAGCCAAAAATGGAAGTGGAACTGGTACTGGAGAAGCTTCGGGCGATAATAGTGCTATAGTGTTAGCAAACCATATACCGACACCAATTGTTAGTAAGACTAATACTGGAGTCATGATGCCAAGCATGATAGCTGGATATACGCTTCTCTTGCTCTCATCTATTGTATTCCTGAGTTTATACATTATATTAACATTCAGATACATTAGTTCTGGCGAGAGGCTTCCAGTCCTAATTCCCGTACCCACTAGATGTAGCATATGTGTAGAGAATGGTGTAGGCCCCTTAACCGTCGTACCACCGGACTCTAGTGAGTAATTTAATCTATTTATGAGTCTCCTGGTCTCAGGTTCCTTAATCATGTTATGAGCCTTCTTGATCGCATCCAATGGCATCGATCCTGCAAGCATGTAATGCATGGCCGTCTCCAGCCACCTTAATATACCATCCTCCATCTTTTTAATACCATGGCTCCACTTAAGTTCATAAGGTAATAATATGGCCAATACAACTATTATGAAGGTGACGATCTTCGCACCTATATTACCAGGCAATAAATATGATGCGGCCACTGCTGCTCCTAAGGCGGCGGCCAATATCCATAGCTTAGGAATGAATTTAGGCATCGTGGCCATCCTAGGCTTTACCGACGACATGTAGATCATTGGTATAATATAGAGTGCTACGGGCATCAGCAGTATTAATGCCTCGAGCATCAAGGTACCATAATTCGGATTGAGGAACGCTATTAGGAGAACTGCGACGGGGCTTATAGCACTCATTATCGCTATCTCCGCGAATATAAGCATCTTATCGTAATAACTTCTTATTCTATTCATCCAGAGTA
>WAQN01000071.1 GCA_015520195.1 Desulfurococcales archaeon
CGATTAATTCTAATCTCGCCAAGCCTGTACCACTCCATGACAAATGACTTATAGCGAGCAGGGATTTTTAACTTAGAAAGGAAGGCGGACTTTCACCTGCGCCTTCTCCTACGCCTCTCCTCCACCTCGACGACTCTAACCCCTATACCTATCAACTTGTTGAATACTTCATCTATGAATTTAATATACATCCCCCTTTGCCCCACTAATGGGCCTATATGCCTACTAGGAACTTGCAGCCTCAGCACGGGACCCGCGAAGTCTAAGTCTACTATATGCTTGTATATCCACGACACTGGGTGTACGGCTCTTATGAGCTCCTTGAAATCTAACGTTAGCTCTATACTCCTCAACTTTAATCCGGTATCCTCCTCTATAGATGCTATCCTCTCACCTCCTGTCCCTATGAGTCTGCCCATGTAACCCTCCTTAACTATTATTAATGCGTCTGGCACATGCTCACTTTCTATCTCCCACTTCCTCTTCGCATCTACAAGATTCAGCACGGTAACTACGTCGGCGTCTGGGGCATACACTTTCACTGATTCAACCACCTTTTCCTCGACAGAGTCTAAGACTCTCTTCCTCATCTGTAACTCTAAGAGCAGCTTTATGCCCCTCTTAGCTCCAGGCCTAACTATATCCTTAACCCCAAGATCAACAACGATCGCAGTCTCTTCCCCAAGCAGGATCTCCCTAGCTAGTGTTGCTCCATCAGCAGTTCCAGTTCTCTGGAAGACCGGGTCCCCTACTATAATCAGCTTACTATTACTGCCCAGCCTGGTTATTATCTCAACTACAGTCTCAGGTTTAACACTCTGCGTGTCATCAAGTACTATAACTGAGTTATCGAAGGTCCTACCTCTAAGGAAGTGGGGGTCTATTAAGATGATCTTTCCATTGTCTATCAGCTTCCTAGCATCCACCTTAGACCCGATTATATCATCTATGTATTCAGAGGCTATCCTCCTATACATCTCAGGGTTACTAGTAACAGTTATCTCCTGCCCAGTAGCCACATCAACCACAGGCCTTGCAAGTATGAATCTACTATACTCCCCCTTCAGCACAGACGATATACCGTATGCCAGCGAAAACAGGCTCTTACCAGTACCAGTAGGTCCAAATACACCTATCAAATCCTTATCCGACTCTAGAGCCTCCTTCAACTCCTTTTGACCCGGAGACTGGGGCTCAAGCCTCTCGAATAGTAGCTCGCCTTCGCTCATCTACTCTACCCCTCCGGCAGCCAGGAATATTAGGTATTAATTAAAGAGTTATGAGCATTACTTATCTTAGACATCCCAGCTCCTCGATGCGTAGAGTGTAGCCTCAGCTATAACACCTCCCATAGCAGGGGTTAGGTGAACCCCATAGAAGCTGTATAGAGTATGATTACCCGCTATTATAACCATATAGTAGAAGGCTAGGATAGACACATAGAATATTGACGAGACAGGGGGCCTCCTTATACGACCATCCAGGTATAAGAGGAATAGCACTATCGACGAGAAGAAGGCGAGTAGATGAGTTATCGTGTTCAATTCCGCTGCCACCCTAACCTTAACGACGCTATAATAGAAGGGGTTTATGTTTATTATCCAGCCGAATGGCGTTGACGTGGGAGGCCCGTTTGGAGGCCTTGATGTTGTGTGCCACGATACAGCCCCTATATGCTCCCTAATGAACCACTCAAACCCAAAGTATGAGATTAATGGGGCATATACTAGTATGTAAACGGATAGCGAGGCTAGTATTATAGAAATATAAAATCTAACTTTAACCCTACCCTCCATACCCTTAGACCCATATATTATTAGGAGAAGCGCTAGTACAGCGGCTGCCCCACTCATCTTAACTGAGGCTGCGAGTCCAGAGATGAATCCAGCTAATAGTATTTTCCCTCGTGAAGCGGCTAGTATGGCTAACGCCGTGAAAAAGGCTACATGTATGTCGAGTAGCGCTACTGAACCAGCTCTCTGTAATATATAGTCTGATGCAGCCCCCAAGGCAGCAGATGTAGCTGCTAAAATCCACATGTTGTTAAGTCTCGCATAAGCCATATAGATTATTGCTGGTATTAGTGATGCTTCTATAACTCCCGGTATCCTCCAGCATATCGGCTTATCACCACACGTTAACATTGATAACGCTATAATGTACTTGCCTAGGGGTGGGTGCTCTGGGTTATAATAGTCATCATCAGTCTTTCCAGAATAGTTCCAGTAATCAATGCTAACCTTAAATATCCTCTGCAAGTACCTCCTAGCTACATCAACATAGTAGATCTCATCGCTAACATACTCCTTACCAGCGTCATAATATAGCTTGGCCAACGAATAAGCCCTAGAATACACATAATACGATGATAGAGCCACAACAATAATACTAACAATTATAACAAAAACAAGGAGACGGTCAGAGTAGCTCAGCCTCTTCATCTCTCAGCCCTGCTATTCCTCATCCCATAATATACACTCTACTGGCACCAACTTATTTAAATAACCCCCAACTGATCCATGCAATATAGGCTCTGGTGGATCCATGTGGGTAAGTATAAGAAGAAGAGAACCACAGATGTATATAAAACTGATATACAAAGGCTAAGTGTCTACCCATCATACAACCATGGCAAAAACAGTAACAAGGGCAGAGAAGAAGAGCTCAAGAAGAATTCCATCATAACGGTGAAAGTTACACAGATAGACGATAACGGACACCCCTCAGCTACATACCGCGGCTATAGGATCAGAATAATAGGAGAAGCTAATCCTGGAGATAAAGTCAAAGTACTAGTCAAAGAAGTTAGAGGTTTAAACGCTATAGGAACTATTATTTCACGAGAAGAATCATACAATATAAAGTAACCATAAACCTAAATCTTAGACTGCATTAATTAACGGATTTATTATTGAATTATAACAACAAGTCACGAAGTTACCCTCCTAACCCAGTTAACCACGTATTTTAATGCTATAAAGAATACAAGAACCTCAAGCCTGCCCATTAGCATGCCAACAATTAAGACTACCTTAATCAAGATCGGGGCTGACGCAGATGTTATGCCTGTACTTAACCCTATATTGAAGAGTGCGCTTCCCACTTCAAACATTAGATCCTCTATCTTGTAGGTTTCTGGGTACAGCATCACTACAACAGTTAATAGTATTATATAGATGAATGTGAATGCTGTTATAGTAGCCATAGTCCTCCTTATCAGCCTTTCATCAAGTATATACTTACCCATCCTCCTGCTAGGAGTGTATCCATGGGGTCTAGAGAAGACCTCTGCCTCCATTGAGAGCACTTTCGCAGCTATAACTATACGCAGTATTTTTATACCTCCAGCAGTTGAGAAGGCTGTCCCCCCTATGGCTGAAAATACAAGTAGAAGCGTCTTGTATGAAGGGCTAGCTGAGCCTAGATCTCCTGACTGGAATCCTACGGTAGTGTACGCTGAGACTGCATCGTAGATCGCTTGCTTCATTGTGTAGGCCCCTCTAAGTATGGGGTCATTTATCCATAGTGCGATAGACAGCAGTATAACTATGACTAGTATGACTAATTGTGCTTTCAACTCTATACTCTCCTTCAACCTGCTCCATCTTAACGTCAGTATATTGTGATGGTCTACGAAGTTCATGGCTCCAAGGAACGATACTATAAGTGAGGCTATCAAGACCTTGTTATTATTTAGATAATAAGCTATACTATTAGAGTGAGGCGAGAACCCCGCCGTAGATATGCCAGTCATAGCATGGTGTATCGAGTCTATTAGATCCATTCCGGACACGTACAAGAGGAATATCGATATGCCAGTTAACGCCACATATATTATGCCCAGCCTATACGCACTTCTCTTCAAACTCGCCTCTAGCCTCTCGTATCTACCTTCGGCTATATATAATACAGCGGCTGAGACTCCTGGCCTTGCTAGTAGTGCTATAGTGAATATGACTATCCCCAGCCCTCCTAGCCACTGCATCGAGCTTCTCCACATCTTAATAGTATCCGGTAGTTCATCTATAGACGGCACATAGACGCCGTTCCAGCTGCTATTCTCCCCACTCATTATAGTCAATCCAGTAGTACTCCAACCACCAGCACTCTCAAACAATGCATCTATAAAAGGTATGCCCATAGCGTTAGCCAGGACAAGCGCTGTTAAAGCTGGTACTAGGATCCAGACTAGAACAGTTAACAATATACCCTCACTTATCTTTAACGGCTCAGTCCTTATCCTAGAAGTTAGCAATCCAACTACTAGATACAGGGATCCAAACGTTATGAGCCTAGTGGCGATCTCTAGCTCCCAGGGATCCCCTTCCACGCGATACACAACTAGACCATATACTCCAGCTATCAATAGTGAGATACTCGATGTGCCAACAGCTAAACCTATATACGAAACAGTCTTCCTCAACAACTTCAGCACTACACCACTACATACCTACTAGTGCCTGTCCGTGCTTTATCTTATTGGATACCTGGATATTATAGGTGCTTATATCAGCCCCACAACCGTCCTATATTCAATTATATTGAAAACTACATCAACATACACTACAACAACCCGCCTCTAGGAGATTATATTAAAATCTCCTGCCTCTAGACAGATATCCCGCTATCCCAGACCAGTAGGCGGGTCTAGAATGAGGATAGGGTAATAATAATTACTCTACCCTTCACCCTAGAGCATTCACTTGGAGGGAAACAGTATGAGTAGAACTTGTAACCCTGATAAAGACTTCTTGAGGCACATAGTTAACAAGGTTATAGCAGATAATTCAAATAAGATTCCACTGAATATAGTGGACGATATAAAGAAGAGTATATCTATAGGTGAGAGTAAATATAGGTTCTCTATATTCGGCGGCGAACCATCTAGGCTGGTAGAATACTTTGAAAGCGACGAGTGGAGGGAGCTAGTGGAATTCTCTAAGAACCTCCACGTCACATGGTTATTAGAGGATATTCTTTCAAGCCTGGCAGAGACATATAAGGATAGCTGTAGAGAGGTGGCAGAGAAGGCGTTGGAGGTTATAGAGAAGCAATTAAAAACTGAAGCTAGAATTGAAGAAACCATAAATCCAGAGAGCATCTATAGAGCCCTAAAATACTCCGGATTTAAGGCTGAAATAAACAGTGAGGGTACAATAACTTTAGAAGAGCCCTTTATAAAGGTTAAACTCGAAGTAAAAGACAACAAGATAAACTATACTATATGCAAGACAGGTAAGGCATCAACGCTAGACGCAGTTATGGCTAAGATCGATAAGATAAGAGAGCTCTAAGTAACCTGTAAGCCACACCTGGATTAACCGAAAGCTTAGCTACCGTAGACATAGTCACTCTAGATCTGAAATATTCCATCCAGAACCACCTGGGAAGGCTAAAGAGAAGGTCACTTGCCACATCACTCCTAGACCTAGAGACGATTTTAAGCAGTAAGCGTGAAGTCTTAACCTCATCCACTAACTCTCTAACACCCCTTCTATATAATGAGACTATCCTATCAAACCCACCACCACTACTCAAGGCATCTGATAATGCTCTGGCCGACTGAATAGCTGGCCTATTACCCTCGCCAGCAGTAGACACCACCAACCCAGCCGCTTCACCTACACGCAGTACTCCATTAGGCTCATTTAATACTATAGGAGACCAGATAGTCACCGGAGCCCCCCTTTCATCCAGTACCTCGTAGCTACCTAAGAAGCGTTTAGCATAATCCGCTACAAGCAATCTTAATCTATTCCCACTTCTTACAGCCTCAAAACCCCCTCCTATATTTACAATCTTTCCATCAAAGTCCGCTGGAAACACCCAGTAGAATCCTCGTTCATCAACCCTGAAATCTAGGAGTGCATAATCAGGCTCCCACCTAGCCTTCGCAATAAACCTGAACACCATTACAGACCCGTTAAGCCCCCACGAGTACGGTCCCCGGGCATCTATTGTATAGAGCCCGCGCTCGCCATTCCATGACCTCTTAACTATAGATGCACCTTCTACTGAAGCTAATTCTCTTAGACCGTTAACTAGCCTAGTCTTATCTACTATAATCCAGTTTGTAGAGGGATACTCGATAGTCGATGCCTCTACTCCATTAACATACACACTATACCTCCTTACTTCACTCTTAATACTCTCGGTCTCATCAACTAGCCTATATATGCCTGGCCTCAGCGTCAACGCATCGCCACAAGCTTTTCCGTAAGAGCTCATTCTATCGAAAGCAACTACTCTGAATCCTCTTGAGGCCAAGAAATACGCTGCGGCAGCTCCTGCTACTCCTGCTCCAGCTATTAGAACGTCGGGCTCCACACCACTACACCGCGTGGGTCACAGAGTACGTTAAAATACAACTTTTAATATTTGGTATTTAGTTTACTCCTAATCTTCTTCGTATAGCTCCACTGTAACCCTAGCCTTAATCTTCTCCTTCGAGAATGGGGGTATCTCCTCTCCTAAATCCACGGCTAGCACCGAGGTGTTACCCATATCATCCACTATCCTAACTTCAGCCACATATCTAGGCTTAGGACCGCCTGACTCCATCATTTTAATCATAGACTCGTATATTCTAGATATAGCCATCTGCAATGCTATGGGGCTACTGAAATCCTCGGGTTTAAGTGTTATAGATGCTATATTCTTTAGCACCTTCCCGATCCTGGCTTCACCCTCAAACCTCTTCGTAAACCTAGCCTCTTCCAATTCCTATTCACCACGCCTATCCTGGGTCTAGTTAACGTTATTATTACTAATTATACACTTATGGCTTAATAGCTGGTAGTCTATGCTAGAGGCTAGGTGGGGTATTCCATGAGAATAACTCCTAAAGTCAACCCTAAGATGGTGGAAGAGCTCAAGAAGATAGAAGCCAAGTGGAGAGAGAGATGGAAAAGGGATAAACTATTTGAGGCAGACCCAGATGACACAAGGCCGAAATTCTTTGTGACCTTCCCCTACCCCTATGTTAACGCGTATCCCCACCTCGGAGGAGCATTCACTATCCTTAGGGTAGATGTAACCGCTAGGTATAAGAGGATGAGGGGCTATAATGTACTGTTCCCCCAGGGATGGCATGCAACTGGAGGACCCATAGTTGCCGCTGCAATAAGGGTGAGGGAGAGGGACAAGTCCATAGTAAACGCATTAAAGGAGATGGGTATTCCGGATGAGGATATACCAAAGTTCGAGAATCCGGTCTACTGGGTCAAATTCTTCACCAAGGCTTGGAGAGAGGATCTAGAGAAGTTCGGGATGAGTATTGACTGGAGAAGAGAGTTCTATACCACGAGCCTTAATCCAGCCTATAGTAGATTCATAGAATGGCAATACTATAAGCTGAGGGAGAAGGGGTTCGTCGGTAAGGGTACCCATCCGGTAGTCTGGTGTCCTAAGGAGCTGAAGGTTGTCGGAGACCACGATAGGCCTGACGAATATGCTGGCATAAGTCCACAGGAGGCAGTTATAATAAAATTCCGTGGGGACGATGGCTTAGTTTATCCAGCGTTGACATATAGGCCTGAGACGGTGTTCGGGGTAACCAACGTCTGGGTTAACCCTGATTACATTTACCTAGTGGCTCGTGTAGACGGTGAAAGGTGGATTATTAATAGGTATATGGTTGATGAATTAAGGGATCAGGATTACAGGATTGATTTAGAGTCAACAATAAAAGGAAGAGACCTTATAGGTAGAGTAGTAGAGAACCCAGTTACAGGCGACAAGGTCCTAATACTCCCAGCCAGTTTTGTTGACCCAGAGCTGGGGACTGGAATTGTCATGAGCGTCCCAGCTCATGCACCCTATGACTATGTTGCTCTAGAGGAGTTAAAGAGAGATGTTAACGTACTGAGTTCATACGGCCTCAACCCGAGTGTAGTAGCAGGGATAAGGCCTATACCACTCATAAGGGTTGAGGGGTTCTCTGAGATACCAGCTAGGGACGTCGTGGAGAGGCTGGGGATACGAAGCCAGAGGGAGTCGAGTAAACTGGATGAAGCTACCAAAGAGGTATACTCGAAGGAATACCATCAAGGAGTACTATTAGATATAACGGGTAGGTGGAGAGGACGTCTAGTAAGGGATGTGAAAGACGAGATAGTCTCGTGGATGGTTGAGAATGACTATGCATTAAGGATATACACGCTCCCCTCAAGGGTATACTGTAGGTGTGGGGCTAGAACCCACGTTAAGATAGTAAAGGATCAGTGGTTCCTATTATATAGCAAACCTGAGTGGAAGAGGCTGGCGCATAATGCCGTAGACTCTATGAAATTCTATCCAGAGGAGGCTAGAGAGTACTTCCATAAAATGATAGACTGGTATGAGGACTGGGCATTTACCCATAAGGGAGAGCTCGGGACAAGATTGCCCTGGGATGAAGACTGGGTAATAGAGAGCTTAAGCGACTCGACTATATACATGGCTTATTACACCATAGCGAAATACCTGCAACACCCAGAGAAGTATGGTATACGGGCTGAGCAATTGGACCCATCATTATTCGACTATATATTTCTAGGCCATGGCGATCCGAGGGAGATCTCCTCGAAGACTGGCATACCCCTAGACCTTATAGAGGAGATGAGGAGGGAGTTCCTGTACTGGTATCCGGTCGACTTAAGGATAAGCGGTAAAGATTTAATGCCAAATCACCTAGTATTCTTTATATTTCATCACGCAGCGGTGTTTCCAGAGAACCTCTGGCCTAAGGGTATAGGGTTGAATGGATGGGTGCTTGTAGGAGGAGAGAAGATGTCTAAGTCTAAGGGTAACTTCATCCTACTAAGGCAAGCACTAGACTGGTGGGGTGCTGATGCCACAAGATGGACGGAGATACTGGCAGGAGCAGATCCAGGCCTTGACGACGCAAACTTCGAACCATCAGTAGCAGATAGCGCCGTAGAGGATCTACTATCCTGGCTTAGATTTGTTGAAGAAAATTATGGTTCTGGAAGAGAGCATAGATTAAAGATAGACGACTGGTTCGAGAGCGTCTTGAACAGGACTATAGTGAAGGTAACCCAACTAATGGATGAAACCAAGTATAAGACCGCTTTAATAGAGGGATTCTACAACCTACAATCAGCCCTAAAATGGTACCTGAGGAGGACGGGAGGTAGACCTAATAAGGATGTCTTAAAGAGATTCATAGAAGTGCAAACTCTGCTTATAGCCCCATTCGCTCCGCACATAGCAGATGAGGCATGGAGTAGGATAGGCGGGAGAGGCTATGCCTCAATAGCTCCATGGCCTGAGCCCGACTATTCTAAAATAAATGATGAGCTAGAGACTGCTGAAAACATAGTTAAAGAGGTGATAGAAGACTCTAGGAATATATTAAAACTAGTTAAGGAGGCCAGGAGGCTAAGAGTGATAATAGCATCTCCATGGAAATACGATCTAGTCAGTAATGTTAAAGAAGCTAGGAGTAGGGGATTAACATTAAGAGATGCATTGAGGGATGCGTCAAAGAGGGTTAACAGACCCAAGGCTGAAGTCGGCAAAGCCCTATCCATCCTCGCCAGGAAACCCGAAATACTGAATCTCCTAGTTAATAGGGAGCTCGAGATAAGTATACTGGCAGAGGCAAGAGAGTTCTTATCAAAGGAATTGAACATTGAAGTCATAGTTGAGACAGAAGAGGAGAGTGATTCACCTAAAAAGGAAAACGCCATGCCAGGAAAACCAGCCCTACACATCGAGTAGGGGGATCCTATGAAACTAGACGTAGCCTTTTCAGATGCACACTCACACTCAAACCCGGTCCACGGAGTAGGGGCTAAAGTAATAGCACGTAAATTCAAGGAAAAAGGAGGATGGTTTATAGCCCTAGTATCATTATCGCCGTGGAGCTATGGAATAGAATCTCCAGGATATGAGTCGTACATTAAAGCGATCACAGTACATAGGCGAGAATGTGACGATGCTGCTGGAGAGAGGTTAAATGTGGCATGCTTCTCAGGTTTCCATCCAGCTGATGTAGATAGGCTAATAGACAAGTATAAGGTTCCCGGAGAAAGTGTCCTTGAATTGGGCTTAAAAGTCATAGAATACATTGGAGGGTTATGCAGAGATCGAGTATTAAGTGGAATAGGAGAAGTTGGAAGGCAACATTATAAGACTAGCCCTGAGAGGGTCGTCATAGCAGAGTTAATATTAGAAAAAGCCCTGGAGTACTTAGTCGATTATGACTGCATAATACAAATGCACCTAGAACACACTGGCCCCATCACTGTAGAACTCGTTGATAGGGTAGCTAAGAGAGTCAACCTTAGGGGTAGACACATGAAGCGTTTAATATTTCACCATTCCAAACCAGTAACATCGTTAGAAGCATACAAGAGAGGATACAGCTCCACTATACCAGGCACTAGTAGGCTGCTCAGATATGCCTTCACGACAATGGATCCATTCTACATGGTTGAGAGCGACTATATAGATGACCCACATAGACCAGGGGTTGTAGCATATCCGTGGGCTGTAGTTGATGAACAAGTCGAGTTATACAGGGAAGGCGTGGTAGATGAGGAGTACTTACATAAGATCAACATTGACAACGTAGTCAGGGTATTTGAAGTAGAATACGGCTAACATCTATATACTATCTGAAGTCTATTACCCTGATAGCATCACTCTCTTCAAGTTTCTTAACCACGAGATACCTGTAGGATATCTTCTGTAGATAGGGATTATGTCCTTGAACCATTACACTATGCAGCCTAAAGTTGCCCTTCTTAATTATCTTCCTCATGAGCTCGGCTGACAGCCTGTCCTCTCCATCAGTGATCAATATCACATCGCTGACTTTATTTCGCGTAGACCTGATACTACCCATATCCTCTACTGCCGCGGCTGTTGCACGCGTAATATCTGTGCCACCGCCAGCCTTAACCTTTGCTAGATACGAGAGAAGCCTTACTATGTCCGATGACTTCGACCTAGGCTTCAACTTCATGGGGGGATAGGCTACGGAGTCGAAGAACCTAACATAGAATAACCTACCCTCATCTACAGCCTTCCTGAAGAGGGCTATAGCTACAGCCCTAGCCCAGTCTATCTTTGAGCCAACCATGCTTCCACTTTTATCGAGTAACACGTAAAGTGGGCCCTTTGATGCTGGTAGAACCTTCCTATAGAGTAGCAGCCTTCCGTTGGCATATGCAGAATAGAAGTAGTCATCGGGAAGAGCTATCTGGCTGTGGTGTACCCTCTCCACATCTACACCATACTCTAAACCGTCAGTCCACCCCTTGCTATATCTATCCTCACCTCGGCTCCTGGCTACAGCTATCTTCATGCCCTCAACCTTCTCTAGTATCCTAGAGACATCGGTCTCCCTAGCAAGCCTCAATACCTCCTCAGCGCTTTCATCAAACTCTAGTAACGAGGTTTTCCCAACGCCAACCTTTGCCACAACCTGCTTTATGTTCTTAGCGGTCTTAGCGTCCCTCTCAGCAGCCTCCATGGCCTTCTGGACGGCCTCCATTATCTTATCGTCATTAATACTCTGTGGAGCTGAGGACTGGTTTCCCTCGCCTTCCTTTCCCCTAGACCCTGATGACGGCCTTGTAAGCTTTCTAGGCAGCATCCTGGATATTTTCTCTATGAATGAGGCCGAGGCTACTATGCTGGTTATAGAATCTGAAACCGTATAAGGCTTTACACGCCACAGGTTAACGTTTGATAGTAGATTTGACACAGTGGCTAACCGTATTATGTCCCTCTGATCACCAGTCTCCAACAGCTGGTGTGCATCATCCTCCAGCAGTGGTATAGGGAGATAAAAGCTGTAGTAGACGTCAATAGCGAGCTCGGGGGTTAGTACGTCTGATAGCTGTTCTCCTCCTATCTTAGATGCTAGCTCTATTATCTTCTTTCCCCTATACATCCTTATCTCGTCGATCTCGCCGACTCCAGCTATTATGCTATGGGCCAAGACGTGCCACCCCTTACATATTCAACTTAGCCATTATTTCCTGGATTATGTCATCTATTCGCTCGATCAATTCATCTGCCATTTTCAATATCTCTTCGTCCTCGAAGTCCTTGACTAACGACGCGATCCTATTTCTAGTGCTCTTCAGACTCCTATAGTAGTCTATTAGCTTCGGGTCGAATGACTGCATCCTTTCAATAGCCTTATATGACGCCTCTATATTGGATTTAATCTCCTCTAGCTCCCTTAGCACCCTATCCTTAGTCCTCAGCTCCTCCATCAATATTATGGAGACCTTATCGAAATCCTCTATATCCTTAGGGACTGTATACTTTAATACTATAAGGTCGCTCTCATTAGCAGTACTCCTTCCATTCAAAACTGCATGAGCCGCTATGGCCTTCAGTATCTTACCCTTACGTCTATCAGTTACATGAAGTCCTTTCTCCTGAAATGCTAGGAACAACTTTATCAGCCTAGACTTAACATATTCAAGGTTAACGTTTAATACAGCCTTGTTAACCTCCTTTAACTGCCCCATATCCATTATGGGCATTCCGACACTCGACTCTCCCGTCTCGATCTTCCATGCTGCTGATAGGAGTTTATCCCAGTAATCCGCTTCGAGTGGTTTTACATAATGCCTATATAGGAATCTATCATATAAAGCCTCTAACTCGGGCTCCTCAGGGGTCTTATTAGATGCCCCTATCAGGCTCCATAATGGCACCCTGATCTCTGTATATCCATCATATAGAACTCTCTCCTGCATTATGCTTAAGAGCGAGTTGAGCACGGCACTATTGGCATTGAATATCTCATCCAGAAAAGCTATATCTGCCTCAGGAAGCTTGCCCCTAGTAACCCTCCTATACAATCCCTCCCTCAAGGCCTTAATGTCTAGTGGCCCGAACAACTCGCTAGGCTCAGTAAACCTTGTCAACAGATATTTAAAGAACCTGGCGTTCAGCAAGTCTGAGGCTCTACGGACTAACGCGCTCTTAGCTGTTCCAGGCTCTCCAATTAATATAGCGTGCTCACCACTCATTATAGCTAGTGTGAGGACTAGAGCCTCCTCATGCCTTCCTATGAATGGTGCTTCTAGCTCTTCTAAAAACCTTGACATGAGCTTTGATACCCTACCAACACTATTACTCATTAATCATATACCCCACTCTATAAGGGCTATACCCAGGTTACTCTACATAGCTCTTAGAGCCCTAAAGCCCTATAATATTTATTATCGTAGGGGCTCTTAACGCTTATTATAGTTAAACTATTTCCTGCAAATTAATAATACTAATATCAATATGCTTAGATATAGGTTTAACATGTATAAGTCTAAACGTGGTGCTGGCTATGACCGTGATCCCAGGAAACCTGGCGAGCAGGCTGAAGGAGCTTCTATCAAAGTCCTATAGCCCCTACTCAAGATTCCCAGTATCGGCCATCGTGGTGGATGAAGATGGAAAAGAATACACTGGAGTCAACATAGAGAATTCCAGCTATGGACTAACAGTCTGTGCAGAGAGAGTAGCAATATTCAAAGCAGTCTCCGAGGGTGCAAGGAAGATAAAGAGGGTATACGTGGCATCAACACCCGAAGAGCCAGCTCCACCCTGCGGCGCGTGCTTACAGGTTTTAGCAGAATTCGCTGACGGAGATGCCGAGATCATATTATACTCCACCACAAGTGGTAAAACACTAAAATATAGACTAAACGAGCTAATGCCTCTACGATTTAAATTCAACAACATTGAACACTACTACAATAAATTAAGTTAAACCACTAAGTTAAAGCTCCAGAGTTTATTAGTATGCATTAGGAGCATAGGAACAAATGTAAATAATGCAGCCATAAATAGATGTCTTAAAAGAGTATAATGGTCGGAGGAGTAACCTGTCAGCATCTCTCTTCTAAGATGAAACCGGTATTCGTCATCCCAGTTCTATTTTAAGGTTTAGAACAGTTATATGTAGGTTCAGTTAGGCTACTAGCGTACTTCAAGTTACTTCACTAACCATGTTACCTAACTAATAAATACATTTATAAACTCCGAGTCACGCTAACCCTATCAGACCCCTATTATCGGGGTTTCCCAAGAGAGGAAGGAGAAGAGAGGAATAGTATTGGGAGAGGAAGAGAAGAAGCTTAAGGTTTCTAACCTTAAGGAAGGAATGGATAATGTATCCATAACGGGCAGGGTCCTATCGGCAAGCGAGCCGAAGATAATACAGACCAGGAAGGGACCTAGGCGTATCAGCGAAGCTGTTATAGGAGACGAATCAGGGAGAGTAAAGACAACACTCTGGGGCAAGCATGCAGGCACGCTGCAAGAGGGGGAAGCTGTAGAGATTAAAGGAGCATGGACCACCTCATATAGAGGTGAAGTCCAGTTAAACGTGGGATTCAAGGGCGAGATAACACGAGTAGACGACACTCAGGCCCCAGAGGCTGAGGATATACCAGAAAACACTCCTAAAGCTGAAGAAAGGCCTATGAGGAGAAGCTTTAGCGAGAAAAGAGGATATAGAGGACCTAGAAGGAACTTCTAACTTGCTTAGAGAGGTATTAGGAACCTATATATTCGAAGTAGGGGACCTCTCGAGCTCGTATTCTAGACTCTTTTCTTTAAACTCTAAAAACCACTGTCGATTCAGGCATAATGAGGGGTGTCCTCTGTGGAGTCGTTTAACATTATCGAGAAGTTGCATAGTATAAGCGAGGCTCAGAGTATAATAATGAAGTCTAATATACGATATTCAATAAAAATGGAAGAGGTGAAGGTCGAGGAATCCATTGGTAAAGTGGCGGCTGAGGATGTGAGATCCCCTATGGACATTCCCCCCGTGGATCGAAGCGTCTTAGATGGTTATGCTGCAAGGTGGATCGACTTATCCGTAGCCTCGGAGGAGAGTCCTGTTAGGCTAGGCATAGCTGGATCTATACCGATAGATTCTGGAGATGCGCCTGAGCTTAAGCCTGGCGAGGCTTATGAAGTAGCTACGGGCTCTCCCATCCCCCGTGGAGCTGACGTCGTAGTCCCAGTTGAGTATACTAGGAGGCTGGGAGACGTTATAGAGGTCTATAGGCCCTTCCCAGGGGGTTATGGGGTTTCAGTTAGAGGCGAGGATCTAAGGGAAGGAGAAGTTATTCTTAATAAAGGGGACATTATTAGTGAGTGGCATATTGGAGTCCTGGCATCAGTGGGCATAAGTAGGGTGACCGTGTGGAGGCCTATTAGAGCCGCATTATATGCTACTGGTTTAGAGTTGATAGAGCCTGGGGAGCCATGGAGGCCTGGTAAGGTTTATTCGTCGACTACAAGAGCTGTTTACTCGTACTTCATATCACGTAATGTAAAGCCAGAGTATCTGGGTATATTACCAGATGATGTAGACGTCATTGAATCTGCCTTACGTGATGCCCTCTCGAAGTATGATATCGTAGTTACTACTGGAGGGACTAGTGTGGGTAGGAAAGATGCTACTATAAGAGCACTACATGGGCTGGCAGACGACATAGTCCATGGACTGGCTCTAACTCCAGGTAGGCCTGGCGCATTTGCCATCGTTGATGGAAAACTAGTCATAGCATTGAGCGGGATGCCCGTTGCAGCTATAAGCGAGTTGATAGCCATATGGGATCCAGTCTATAGGAGGCTACTCGGCAGAGAAAAGCCTTGGGAGCCTGTGGTTGAAGCTAGAATGCGTAGTCGATTCACATCTCACCCTGGAATGGTTAACGTTGTACGGTCGCAAACGTGTTATAGCGGTGGATTCATATATACAACTCCATTAAGAGTCACCGGGAGCGGTATTCTATCGACACTTATAAGAGCAAATTCCCTATTCATAGTCCCAGAGGAGCTAACTGGTATAGAAGAAGGCGATCTAGTCGAGGTCAGACTAACTGGCTATCCGGGTAGGTGCTAGCCATGGCTTCACGAAGCCTATTCAAACGGTTATATGACCCCCCAGAGGCCCTAGAGCTGGTCTCCAAGCGCATAAATGGAGGACTCGTATCTAGAATACTGGCTGATGGCTCTATACCAGTCAACATAGAGGATCTAGCTGGGAGACTCATAGCTGAAAACATATACTCCCCCAGACCGCTACCATGGTACCCCAGATCCCTAGTCGATGGATGTGCCGTTAGGAGTGTTGATGTCAGCGGAGCATTCGAAGATAGACCAGTTGAGTTGAGATATGCTGGACGCGTGAGAATCGGGGAGAGGCCCGTGAGGGGCCTTGAGAGGGGTGAATGCTGGGAAGTCGATACTGGTGGATGGGTTCCTTGGGGTGCCGATGCGGTTGTGCCTATAGAATATGTTAAAGGGCCATCCAATGGCTATGTCAAGATCGAGAGGGGGGCTACTCCTGGGTCTGGCATAGCACTTCCTGCCTCTGATGTAGCTACTGGGGATCAGATAGTAACCCGGGGAACTCCTGGCGACCCTATAATAGTGGCTGCCCTGGCATCTATAGGTATTAGGAGGGTAAAGGCTACTAGGAAAGTGAAGGTTTCCGTCTTTAGTACTGGGGATGAGCTCGTTGAGCCAGGGATCGATCCAGGAGAGGTTAAGATATTCGACTCTAACAGGTTCCAGATAATAGTCAAACTCCGCTCGCTGGGCTATGATGTTGTTGACTTGGGCATAATAGGGGATGATATTGAGGAGGTTGAGGACGCTATAATAAGGGCTGTGGGAGAGGGGAGCGATATAATAATAGCTAGTGGAGGTACCTCGGCTGGGATAGATGATGTAGTGTATAGAGCTCTCCAAAGGAGAGGGGAAATAGTAGTCCATGGCCTCCGAATTAAGCCAGGAAAACCCACCATACTTGGCATAGCAGGGGTTGATAGACTATTCATAGGGTTACCAGGTAATCCGAGGTCCGCTGAGAATGTTATGGATAGAGTAGTCATACCGCTTATATCAAGGCTAGGCCTGCCAGTGTATCCACCCCAGCAGGCCAGGGTTAAAGCTAGGGTAACATCCCAGCTCCCGGTTGAGAGAGGCAGGCACACACTAATACCAGTAGCACTAGTAGGCAGTGAAGAGGATCTAGCAGCATTTATAGTAGCTAAGGATAGCTATATGATCGCCAGTTATCCGAAAGCTGATGGGTTAACAGTAGTGGAAGCTGGCACCCATACGCCTCCACAGGCCGGGTCTATCATTGATGTTACCGTTTTTAAACCAGTCAAGCCTACAGCTATTGCTTTAACAGACTCCATACTATCACGACATGCATCAGAGGAGATACATGTTAAGGTATTATATATCCCTACGTCAACCCCTGAAGACGTGATTAAACTGCTACCAGAAACTAGTAATGTATACGTGATAGCCTCTATAGAGGGATTGGAAGCCGCTGGGATTAATTATAGCGTTATTAGAAGGCATAAACGTGACATTATTCTACTCAAGAGAAGAGGCAATTGTAGTAAGACAGCTGTATTTACACCATACTCTAACATAGCTATTGGTGAGCTTAGAGATGTAAATCATCTGATAGTCCCTGCTCCTAGAGCTGAGACTGCTCTTATACTAGTAAAGCAGGGTTACGTGGATTGCGCAGTACTTCCCTCAGACCTAATAGGCGGTATTAACGATGGAATGGATAAGATTAAAGTAGGTGAAGAGGAGGTAGTCTTAGCCAGGCTAGGGTGAACCGGGTGGGCGCTACATATAGCAGTGTTGGCAAAGAGCTACGCTTAAGGAGAATACTAGATCCTAGAGGCAGTGTTGTCTTTGCCTTTGACCATGGGGTAGAGCATGGTCCAAGAGACTTTAATGAGGATACGATAAATGCTGAGCGCGTTATAGCTAGGGTTGTAGAGGCAGGGGTAGATGCAGTGATGCTGACTCCAGGCCTGGCTAGGATAACTAGTAGGGCTTGGATGGGTAAGGCGTCACTAATAGTAAAGATAACGGGTAAAACCCTGCTAAGGCCAGCTGATGAACGCCTAGTTCAGAGTCCCTTTGGATCCCTGGATGAAGCGATAGCACTTGGGGCCGACGCAGTTGCAATGACCGTTTACTGGGGCAGCCCCTATGAGGACGTAATGCTTGAGAGGTGGTTCAACGTTAAAAGTATAGCAGAGTCATACGGCATCCCTCTGCTCCAACTAGCATATCCTAGGGGGCCAAGCATAGAGAACATGTACGATGTAGAGGTAGTTATGTATGGCGCTAGAGCAGCTGCTGAGAGCGGAGCCGACATAATAAAAACCTATTACACTGGTAGTACGGAGACGTTTAAGAAAGTTGTAGAATCCGCAAATGGCATACCAGTCTTAATGAGCGGAGGCAAACTGAGGAGCAAGCCAGAAGACTTCCTAAGGGATCTAGCAAGCGTCATGGAGGCTGGAGGAGCAGGGGCAGTAGTTGGAAGAAACATCTTCCAGTCAGAGGATATAACTGGAATGACTAAGGCTGTTGTTTCCGTCATAAAAGATAGGGTAGATCCAGGTGATGCTGCAAAGAGGTACCTAGGGAGGACTGCGTGAACAATGAGTATGGATGTCGTAACTGTAGGCCATGCCCTAGTGGATATAAGGATTACCGTAGAAGACTTTGCCGGTCCCGACGAGGAGAGCAGAATAAATAATCAGTCTAGGGGTATAGGTGGTTCAGCGGTCAACGTCGCTGTAGATATAGCTAAACTTGGTGGAAAGTCTGGTATAATAGCTAAGATAGGGTTTGACTCGTTCGGAAAGATTATATTCGATGAGCTATCTAAGCTCGGAATAGATATATCCGGGCTCAGGATAAGTATAGGAGATACTGGATTCAGCATCGTAGTTATAAATAAAAGAGGAGAGATAGCGATATACAGCTATAAAGGTGTATCAGACAGCCTAAGACCCGAAGAAGTGAATAGCGATATAATCAGCAGAGCTAGGATAATCCACATAGCAAGCCTTCGCCTAGACACAACATTAAAGGCCACTAAAACAGCAAAAAGCCACGGTAAAACTGTATCCTGGGATCCCGGTAGGGTTGTATCAAAAGCTGGCTTGAATAACGTTGAAAACATACTAGCCAACATAGATATAGTATTCTTAAACTGGCATGAATCCGAGGCGCTCACGGGCACTCGGGATCTAGAAAAGGCGTCAAGACTAATATCCGAGAAAGGCCCCTCGATAATAGTAATTAAATTAGGCGACAAGGGAGCATTCATATACAATAGAGGAAATACACGAAGGATACCAGCATTCAAGCCACCAAAAATAGTGGACACAACAGGCGCTGGAGACGCACTGGCAGCTGGAATGCTCTTTAAGCTGGCTAGAGGTCATGATGTACATGATGCACTAATATATGGAATGGCAGTAGCATCGCTCAAGATAACAATGTTAGGAGCAAACTCAATACCAGAACCCAGCAGAGTAGAGAAATACCTAGAACAACTAAGGATGATGTAATTTGCACGTCTATGAGGGGAACCCCCAATGATTTACCTCCACCGGGTCTGACCATTTCACTAATTTTATTACAATCCATTTATAACATATTTCTAATAAAAGTCCATAACGAAAAATATATTAATTAAGTATATTAATTCCCTAGCTAAACTCTAGGAAATATCTAAAAACCATGGAAATTGACCATCTTATTATAATATTAAGGTAAAGGAGGAAAAAGAGATTCTAGGTGTGATGACTTTCCCTTCACATTGCTATTTGTGTTCTTTTACTTACTTTGTTACTGGATAATCGTCTGGTACCTTTGCCCTAAAGTACTTGCCTGTCTCTGGGCTCTTAAAGAGGCCTATCTTTACCCCTTTCCTAGTTCTTGGTGAGAGCTGCCATACTTTAAGCGGGACTAATTCTACTTCTTTTCCAGTTGTTGGATCCTTCACCTTTACTGCTGGTAGTTTTTTCTGGGCCATATTTGGTCACCCCTATTTACTTCTACTTCAATAAGAATTAATGTCTGTCTCTTATACACATCTAACGCTGCCGACGATCTTAC
>WAQN01000072.1 GCA_015520195.1 Desulfurococcales archaeon
TTATAGGTATTGGTGCAATAGTGTCTAATCATTTATAAATGGATTCTAAGTGTTATGTGGCTAGGTGGGACCGCTATATTTTTGTTTCCTACATATAGGCTTAGGATTAGTGGCGTGGGAATGAATAGTGGATGAATACAGGCTCCAAAGACTTAGGGAGAGGGTTGTTAAGGGTAGGATAGCGCCTACTCTCATCTACTTAGCTGGGCCTATAGTTGCTGCTAGACTCCTTAGTTCTATTCAGGAGTCTGTAGATGCTATATTCCTTGGTAGAGTCAGTACGCAGGATTTAGCTGCCCCAGCTGCCGTGTGGCCTCTTATATGGTTCTTCATGGGTATAAACTTCGGTATAACAACCACTACCGTAGCTGTTATCTCTCAGTTTGTGGGGGCTAAGAGGTATAATGATGCTAGTCTAGCCGCTGGTAGGCTCATGAGCCTTAGCATAGCCTTGAGCGCTGTCAGCACAGCTACAGTTATCCTCCTAGGCCCCCTAGTCTTCAGGTTACAGGCCATCCCCGAGAGCGTGTACCCCCTCTCGCTCGCATATCTCTACATAGACGCCATAGGCATACCCTTCTCGTTCATCATGTTCTTCTTCATAATGCTTAGCAACAGCATGGGTGATACTAGAACTCCATTCAAGCTATCAGTCCTTGCAAGCACGTTAAACATAGTGTTGGATCCTATACTGATCTTCGGCCTAGGCCCTCTACCCAAGATGGGCGTGGTGGGGGCAGCGCTGGCAACCACTATATCGAGGATTGTGAGTGGGGGAGTGGCGTTACACCTCCTCATATCAGGCTATCTAGGTTTTAGAGTAGTGCCACGTAGGCCTGACCAGTGGATAGTCAGGGTAACGATAAGAACTGGCGGTCCAGTAGCTGGACAGCAGATACTAGTGAGTAGCGGGTTCCTAGTGATGATGAGCATAGTCGCCAGGCTCGGCGATGTAGTCATGGCATCCTACAACCTGAGCCTGGCCATCATACACATAATACAGACTGGGATATGGGGTTTCAACGCTGCCACCGCTACAATGGTGGGCCAGGCCCTGGGAGCAGGGTTAACTGGTAGGGCTAGGAGGATAGCATCTATAAGCCTACTTATAGTAGGGAGCATGCTCTCAGCTGGAGCCCTAGCGCTATACTTCCTCAGCAGCCCAGTGGTAGGAGTCTTCACTGATATACCCAGCGTGGCTGAGGTAAGCACTAGGATGATCAAGATCCTAAGCCCCGGAGTACCATTCCTAGGGGTCTTCTTCATAGCACAAGGGGTAGCTAGGGGTAGCGGGCACACTGGATTCATGAGCCTGCTGGGGGTAGCGAGGCTATGGATCCTACGCATCCCCACAGCATACCTACTAGCATTCCACATGAACATGGGAGACGCTGGAGTGTGGATGTCGATGACCCTAAGCAACATGTTGGCAGGAGCCACAGCCGCTCTTTGGGTCGTTAAGGGTTCATGGACAACCCCAATCATCAAGGAAAGAAGACCTGGGGTTGAGAAAGAAGCCAAACCCGCGGAAGCGCATGTTAAAGCGTAAAAACAAAACATACAAGAGCATGCCTCCTATACGACACCTGGGCTACTGATACTCTTTTCATAATAGTTTGAGGGCCACTTATGTAATGCCTGGCAGGAACAGTACTACCGGTACGGGATATTCTGCTCCCTCCTCGACAACGTAGTAGTTGGCTACCTCATAGTAAGTTCTATTATAAGTGGATTCGACTATAGATTGGGCTGAGATGATTCCTATAGCTGTGTATGGTCCGACGTTAATGACTCCTAGTTCTATGCCGACGACTAGGAATGGTAGTATCGCTAGTGCTGCCTGTGGAAGTGTTTGTTGAGCTAGTAGTAATACTAGTGGACCTATGGGTAATCCTATGGCAAATCTAATAGAGGATTTACTATTAATGATTGCAAAGGTCCCCGAGATTTCTGTATACCATCCCCAGTCTTCTTGGAGGTTCGATGCCTTTAGATTATTTCTTATTATTAAAGCTACCTCACTTATATTGTCCCTGTCGTGTATGTTGTCGTCTACATGCTGCCATGGCAGTATCTTACCTTGAGGCGAAGCCCGTGGCGCAGCCCACACAGCATGACTAGTATTTAAAACCTCCCTACTGCAAAAACCAGCCACACACTCCTCACGGACGAAATCATACCTAGAATATGCTAAATCACCCCGGAAGCCTGTAGCAGTAACAGCATAATAGCTATACTCGCCCACATCAACATCCCATCTAGTACCCATATACTTACACTCAGATGTTCTATAGGATAGAACTCTGCTTTGGAAGAGGCAGTCTAACTGGAATAGGTTGTCTTGGCGTGGATCCCCTTTTCTCATTATGATGAATCCAGATCCTGGAGTTTGTAGTGTGACTCCCGCGTCTTGCCCTTCAGTTATCGCTAGGCCTATATCGAACGATATATACTTGGCAATCAAAGTATACAGGTTAATACTAATTAAATTAAATATACTCTCAATGTATGATGCGTCGTTCGGCTCTAATAGTCCTGTCATCAGAATCGGGATTCCCCGAGCATCCTTATATAATGTCTGGTTTAGCTCCCAGTAGTAGCATTCATAGTTCTCCCTAGATCCTGAATAGTACATGCATATCTCTCCCATCCTATCTGACGAGACTTTTATCCTGGCTCCCTTAGGCTCCTCCATTACCCTTGCTAGGGTTACCGGGTTATAGACTAGGTAAACCTTAATTGTCTTGGCTTTGGCCTCTCCGGGTATTATGGGTATTGCTATTGTCATCCCTGTTATGTTTATAAATCCTTTCCCTCCGGGTTTGGGGGCTAGTATGAATGCTAGTAGTGAGGGGCCCGCTCTGCTAGGGTCCCATCCCAGCCTTCTAGTGAGGTTCTCGGCCTGGCTTATGTAGCTGGTTACATCAACCTCAACACCCCCTACCCCGTTAGCCTTGGCAACTTCAACAAACCCCTCGGGGGTTACGCCATATAGCCTAACTGCTAGGGATGTGTCCTCCAAGCCCCTAATATTCAACTCTAAGGTGGTCTTGGATGAGAGGAACTTTGACTCGTAGAGTACTCCTACAAAGCTACTAGAATATAATAGTTTCTTGTCTCGACTACCATATGCGTATAAGATGGCAGTTGTTACTAGAAGGGCAACTAGGATATATACCATTAACTTCTTTATTTTTACCATTAAATACACCATTAATAGTTATAATTACTGTGTTTCCTTATATTTTACTCTACTCTTATTATGTAATTCCCTGTATCACTACTTATTCTTATATGTGTCTAATGCTATCCTGGCTGCAAAGAATAGGAGTATTAGGCCTAGTATGCCTAGTAGTGCTGCGTAGGGCTTTACTCCGAGTAGTCTAGAGGCTCCTCCACCCCATGCTAGTAGTGCCAGCCATGCATAGTCCATCCATACATGGCTTGTATACATGACTGTCAGGCCTATCCTGCCATTTCTAGCTGAGGCCTCAATGAGTGGGTAGCCCACGGTTATCCACCATGCTAGAAAATAGGCGTTTGTCCCGGTGAGTAGCATGCCCATGGCTACTGCCGTGAGGTGGCTAGCCCCAGTTATAGTCATGCCCCCTGATTGAAGCACACCAGTATTGTACATGCTTATCGAGTCCCTTAACAGGAGGTATGCAAAGTAGACTAGGAACACCACCACAACCGTGTTGAGGGGAGCCCTCCACCTCCTAATGAATGACTCAGCCCTAGAATACGATTTAACAAGCACATAGACATACGGCATCTCAACGATCATATGCCCAAGAGCCACCAGTAAGCCGCCGACCAACCCCATACTAGCCCCTATAGCAACGGCTACGGCAGATAAGGGCCCTGGGCTTAAAGCACCACTAGGCGTTATCAATAGGGTTTTAGAGGCGACGCTTAAGAGATTACTCCTAAAACCCATTAAACCCTACCCACACCCCCCGCTACTCTTACGGGGAAACGACTATAAATTTAATTCGGAGAGCCTAGGAACCGGATTCCCGTTTATAATTAAGGTTCCTTCAACTAGGTGTTATCCTTTAATGTGTTAAATCCTGGATATGTCATATAGTATAATGAGGCCTACGAGGCTAGCCGTCGTTATTAGCGTTAGGGGGGCTGCTATATCATAACCATATCCCTCACTTGCCCAGGTGTAATAGGAGGTCATTGCTATGAATGCTTGAGCTAAGAATAGCATGGCTAGCATTATGAGGCGCTTACCTATTGGAGTATGTTTTATACTCCTATAGTTCAACGCCAACATAACAGCTATGACTACCTGGACGACTGTTAGTACGAGTGCTACCAGCCATAGCTGATTCATCTACTATCAACCCTCCTTATATACTCTTCTATAATACTCCAATTACTCCTTGCAATGCGCGTGAGGGTGTATGGCGCTCCATAACCGTTTGACAGCCTCCTCACCAGCCCATTCTTAGCTAGCACCTCTAGGTGATGCGTTACAGTCCTATAATTCAACTTTAGTATACTGGATATCTGATGTGGATTCAACGGCTTATCCTTTAGTAGCAATAGAATCCTAGCCCTGGTTATACCCCCTCTACTACCCTCTATCAACCATGCTGCAATCAATTTAACCTCATCCTCATCATGCAATTTAAACTAAACCCCTATCTTGCATACTCGCCTCCTATAACTGGGCAACTAGACCCTATTCTCCTAAGATAGTATAGATTGTTGTTAACAGCAATTATCTTTAATATAAACATGGATTTTTAGAAAGCGTTAACTCTGGATTATTCCTTAGAAGTCACATGGTAGCTTACTGCAACTTTCTTGTGTGCTAGACTTAGAAGAACTACAATTATAATAACTAAAGTGATTAGATTTTATTAATTATTATTAGGATCCTCTTTCTAGAATTAACTAGCCTAACGGAATTTAAGAGAACTTAGAGCAGGGATTCATATAAAGAACGAACCCTATATATATG
>WAQN01000073.1 GCA_015520195.1 Desulfurococcales archaeon
CTATTGCACCAATACCTATAATGAAAATATTTATAATCAAGAGAATATTATAAGAGGCCTGAGAAAAGAGGATGATATTAATAGCTCATAGATAAATGGCATGAGGTCAGACTGATATAATCAGCTCAATAGAATAATTGGGGAATATAGGATCCAATGACCATGAGACATTAATGTATCATTTATAAAATAGTATAGTGTAAGTATTTTAATCAGCGGTTATTTGCTGAGAGAATCTAGGAGAAGACGTTTATGCGCATCCTCTAATTACCTTAATTTAGCGGCGAATTCTTCGGCTGCTTTGAGGTATTTTTGTTTTAGTTGTTCCTCTCTTTTCCTTTTCTCTTCTTTTAGCCTTTCCACTTTATCTTCCAGTCCTTTCTTAGCCTCCTTTCTTACTCTGTCTATGAGCTCATCTTTTAAGTCTCTTGGAAGCGACATGGCCTGCCCTCCTCCAGGGTATTATTGCGTCGTGTTTTCGGGTATTTATATAGTGGAGGTTTAACTCTAACGTGTCAAGGCTTCCCTCTTGACAGCCTGTAAGCTGCCTAGTACTATTAGTGCTGTTCCTATCATTATCGTCGTTGTCAGCCCTATCCTCTTGTATCCTTCTACTTTGTACTCTATGGTATATGTTATCCTGGTATCCGAGGGTGTGGCTATTACGAGTAAGCCTTCCCCACCTTTAATTCTAGCTTCTATCGTCTCCTTACCACCTGGCGTCCCACTCATGTTTACTGGTATTATATTGGCTAGCAGCGGGAGTGTTGTTAATAGTAGGGGGTTTGTATTTAGCACAGCATGGCCATAGGCTATGCCCACTCTAAAGTCATGCTTTATAGCCTGGTTTTCGAGCGTTATGTTTATAGTCGACAACTGCCTTAAAGCCAGCATTGGATCGCCTCTAAGCGTCATATAGTATATCCTATCAGCGCCCTCCAGCGTTATCGATGCACGCCCCGAACTACTAATTGCAAACACGGTTATAGCCACTCCCGGCCTATCTCCAACCTCGATCAAGGCTTTCTTAACAGCCTCCTCTTTAGCTCCGACTACATCGGCGAGTACCCCTGACAGTATCAGGGCTACTCCTACTACTATGAACAGCCTGGAGGTTAGCGTTAGGGGTTTACTCATACTGGCTCGAACCTCCTGGTAAAGTATGTTAATATGGAGGCTATTAGTATAGTAGTTAATATGGGTACCATTGCCAGTTGCCATAGGAGTACATGCTCTCCGAGTAGGCTCCTATAAACCATGTAGTTGAACCCCATGGCGTCTCCTATGTCTACTAGAAGACTTACTCCCATACTTGAGCCGAGCACGCTGAAGATCAAGCTTAAGACGTTGTAGGTGAAGTAAACAGCTATACTAGCCACACTAGCCGTCCCAGGGGATCTAGATACTACAGCTATAACAGTGAACATAGAGCCATAGAGTAATGCTTGGATCAGGTAAGCAACATACATCAAGGCATAATTATCCAGCCCTCTACTTATAGTCGGCCATAATATAACCCCAGCCACTATGAGGGGAACAAGTAGGAGGCTAGCAGCTGGTATGAGGACCCTGCTGAGGAATAGACCCACGGCAACCCCCAGCCTAGAGAGGGGGTACGACATGTACGTGTTTATAACCCCGCTCTGGACTAGGCTGGTTATGCCGGCAGAGCTCCTCAACGCAAGGAATATGGCGGTAGCGAAGAGCGTTGGATCCAATATTATCCTAACGGCGACGTGCGCCTCTACTATAGGTTGAATGGATGCCAGTACAGCTCCTAGAGTAGCTATCAGTAGGATCATCAGGTCGAAGCCAGGGGGTCTAAGGCTGTCGCTTGAATCAATCATGACCAGCCTATACACCTTCACCACAGGGCTAGTCTTACTCGGCACCCCTTAACACCTCCTCAACCCCAGGTTCCACTAGGTCTACCCCGTATACCACTATACCCTCCCCAGCCATTGACGCCAGCGCCTTGAATAGCCTGGAGACACCCGGTGGACCGTCTACCTCCACTTTCACATTTAACCCCTCAACTCTAGCCTCAAAACCCATGTAAGAGAGCAGTCTAGCCAGCTCCAAGGGGTTGGAGGACCTTATCCTTGCATGCTTGAAGCCTCCTATGACCTCCTCGGGGGGACCCCTAGATGTTATACTACCATTATTAATGATTACGAGCTCGTCAGCCACCCTCAGAACCTCTGGTAGGACGTGGCTTGAGAATAGAAATGTGACCCCCTCATCCCTGTTTAGCCTCGATATGAGCTCCAGTATCCTAACCCTTTCAACAGGGTCCAGGTTACTAGTAGGCTCATCGGCTATAACAAAATTGGGTCTAGCCACGAGTGCATGAGCTATAGCTGCCCTCTGTTTCAAACCCGCACTCAGCTGGTTAAACCTCCTCCACTCGAATCCCTTCAAGCCGGAGACCTCTATAGCCCACTCAACATCACTTCTGCTTGATCCATGGATCCCAGCTACCTGCTCTAGGAGCTTCCTAACTGGAATAGCTTCTGGTAGGTTTGGCCTCTCAAACACCACGCCTACACCCACTCTGGCCTCTGGGTCTTTGAAGGGGTCTCTGCCATTGAGCTCTACATAGCCAGAATCCCTTGATAGTATGCCGAGTATTATCTTGATCAACGTCGTCTTACCAGCTCCATTAGGCCCTACAAGCCCGACCACCCTCCCTCTGGTTATCGTTAAGTCTACATTCCTCAGCGCCTTGATCCTCCCAAAGGACTTCGACACACCCTTTACCCTGACGATCTCAGCCATAACTCATCATCTAGGCGTCCCTTATAACCCGTTGGTAACGGGAGGCTTCAATAACTTAAATACTATAGTTCTAGGGTTATGCTTCTACATTGTCTCCTCATATACCACCCTTCCTCCAATGGCCCCTGAGATCAGCGTAGCCACCAGGGCTGTCAGCATGATCCCAGCTGCTAGTTCCCTAGCAAGTATACCGCTCTTCAACCCCGCATAGGCTATTATGGTCGATACTGTTAGTCTAGCGCCGAAGACGCTAGAGAGCCTGGGATCCGCTATCCCCCCTAGCAGTTTTAAGGCTATGTGAGTCGAGGCCACCTTGACCGGGTAGCTTGCTAGGAGTAGTAGGGGGGCTATGATTTTTAGCAGTGAAATCTCTACTGGGGCTATGTGTACCCCGGCGTTAACGAAGAATAGGGGGGCTAGGAAGCCGAATGCCACTGGGCTTATCTTGCCCTCAATATAATCCTTATCCCTGAGCTCCGAGAAGGCAATACCCAGCAGGAAGGCGAATAATATACCATGTATACCCACAGCCTCCGATAGGAGTGTGATGCCTAGCAAGAGTGCAAGTACCAGCCTGACCTCAACTTCATGCGACATACGTGGCAATAGGGATACAAGCCTTGAAGCCAGCCATGGAGTGGCTATCAAGGCAGCTACGTATACCAGGAGCATCCCACTAGGCCTGAAGACGAAGACGCTATAAGCTATTATACTAAGCACATCGGCGACCATGGCTGATGCCAGTATCAACTGCCCCCTCCTATGCCTCTGGAGCCTAGTCCTCCTTAGTATAGCATAGACGACTGCTATACTCGTTGTAGAGACCCCTATAGCTGCCAGCATCGAATCCTCAAATGAATACCCTAACCACGACAGGATCACGTATGTGGTTACTGCTGGAGCAGTGAAGCTTATCGAGCCAACCACTAGACTTCTAATGAGAACCCTCTTTAGTATCTGCACGTCAACCTCTAGCCCAGCCATGAACATTAATATTACACCGCCGATCAACGCTAGCATGTCAAGCACCGTGTTCTCCCTCACACCCGCAAGCCCTATCATATAGCCCAGGAATATCTCCAGGATAGCTGGAGTGACGTCCAAGGCTTCAGCCATGAACGCCGATGCTAGTATGACCCCTGCTATAGCTGTTAGCCACAGGAGAATATCACCCTCAGCAGAGCCATTATTAAAGCGTACTATAGCTATAGACGCTATACTCATAGCTAAGCCTATAGTCAACAGCATGCTCTTGTACTTCCTGAGCTCCCTATACAATACCTAGGCACCAAGTCCAAGAAATGCGATGGAAAACACTAGTCTATAAACCTATATAGTCGAGCACCTAGAAATAACAGCTATAGTTAGGACTATAATCTAGCTACTATCATCACCCACTCTCTACAGGCAACCCTTTATCCTTCCACCCCTTCAATCCGTCAACAAACCTATAAATGTTTCCAAAACCTAGGGCTGCAAGCTTCCTCGCAGCTAGATACGATGCATTACATTTAACACTACCACAATAGACTATAACCGGCTTATCCCGGGGCAGCTTATCCAAGTTTGAGTCAATCTCCTCTAATGGTATGTTTATAGCGCCCTTAATATGCTCTTTAATATAAGAACTACGGGATCTTACATCAACCAAGACTCCTCCATTCTCGATGAGCCTCAGTGCCTCCTCAAGACCCACTTGCTTAAACCCACCCATAAAAATACACCTAAAAGGATAACATACATACCAGTATTTATAAAATTATAGGTATAATTTCTCACATTCAAAACAAAA
>WAQN01000074.1 GCA_015520195.1 Desulfurococcales archaeon
GTATGCTCCCAAAGAATAACAAGAGGGGTAAGGAGGCCTTGAAAAGGCTGAGAGTATATATCGGAGTTCCAAGTGAATTGTCGGGCAGAGAGATGGTTTCATTCAAGGACGCAAGTAGCGAGAGGCTAGCAGGAAAGTACATAGAGCTCGGAGTTATAGCTAGAGAACTTGGATGGAGGGTTGAAAGTTGAGTGGCCAATCAGCTTCGCAGAGAATTGTTGTTGCAACTGGTAAGAGGAAGAGGGCCATAGCAACGGCAGTCATAAGGCCTGGAACAGGCAAGGTAAGGATCAACGGCGTACCAATAGAGATTTACCCAATAGAGATGGCTAAGATAAAGATGATGGAGCCCCTGCTAATCGCTGGTAGTAAGATAAGGAACATAATTGACATAGACGTAAGAGTAAGAGGAGGGGGAGTCATGGGCCAGGCAGACGCTGTTAGGTCAGCTATAGCTAGGGGATTAGTGGAATACTTTACCTGTGAGGGGACTGGAGAGCTCTGTGAGCAGATGAATAAGCTAGCTAAGGGGCTAATAGAGATATTCGAGGAGTATGATAGAACAATGATTTCAGGCGATCCTAGGAGGACGGAGCCAGAGAAGTACATGAGGTATAGTGCTAGAAGGAGATGGCAGAAGTCGTACAGGTGAGCCGGTATGCTACCTCCGGTTAGGTGCTTCACGTGCGGTGCCCCCTTAGGGCATCTTTGGGAGGAGTACGTTGAGAGAGTTAATAACGGGGAAGATCCGGAGAGGGTTCTAGACAGTCTAGGCGTCACCAGGTATTGTTGCAGGCGCATGCTACTCACATCAGTCACTTATATCGAGGAAGTATCAAAATATTATACCCTAAGGGCTAAGAGGCTATGGGGTGAGCTGTAGTGGCAGCGACGGAGATGCTAGTGCCTGTAGAGCTTTATAGGAAAGCTGGTGTTATATTCGGAACCCAGATAGCAACTAAATACATGAGACAGTTCACATACAGGATACTGCCAGATGGGTTCTACCTGTTAGATGTTAATAAGATCGATGAGAGACTGAAGATAGCGGCTAAGTTTCTCTCATCATTCGATCCAGAGAAGATAGTGGTTGTCTCTGTAAGGCTCTACGGCCAGAAGCCAGCTAGAATGATGTGTGAGAGGGTGGGATGCAAGACTATAACAGGCAGGGTGCTCCCTGGCATATTCACCAACCCACACCTAGAGTACTACATGGAACCCGACGTGGTACTAGTAACAGACCCTAGGACAGACAAGCAAGCAATAAAAGAAGCTACTAAGATCGGTATACCAATAGTCGCATTCGCCGACACAGACAATAGAGTTGAAAACATAGACCTCATAATACCAGCTAACAACAAAGGTAGGAGAAGCCTAGCCCTGCTATACTGGATACTAACGAGGGAGATACTGCGTAACAGAGGACAGCTAAGGCCTGACCAGGATCTAGATGTAGGATATGAGGACTTCATGGCAGGTAAAGTGACAAGGTAACTTAGACTAGCACACTCCCTAAACTCTTATTGAGCTACTATTACAATTACTCATTATTAAATTTACATAAAGCATTATGTTGATCCTAAGTTACTGTGTGGCATAATTAGAGCGGGTTCTGAACGTGAATATTACGACTAACGTACTGGAATGTTGCAGAAAGGTAACAGAACAGGAAACCTTAGGCTAATAACTTCCTGTTTAATGCTATATCCCTACGCCGTGTAGAGCTATTAGATATGCGCTTAGACTTGTTGTCCTATCTACACGCTACTGGGCTTTGAACCCGATGAATGAGTGGTGATGATGAATCCTTTGGTAAGCCCCGGTTATCAGAGGAGAGCCTCCGTTCTCATGCCCGATACGATTTGATAGATGAAGGCACGGTTCAGGCGACGGTTAGCTAGATCGAGGATGTAATTACAAAGAATTTAGCTATTATCATATTATATAAAATATTTAAATATAATTAGTTATACTTGGATAGACGTTTTAAATCCAGTGTTTACTGGTTAAATACATATATTCTTAAACTATCTAAGTTATTAGAATACCTATAGAAGATAAAATTACTTTAGACGTGTGGAGATGGTATAGTTGGGCAATAAGAGCTGCATATTGGGGATTATCGCCGCGGTCTTTGCGTGGGTCGTTATCGGTGTTTCATGGAGTTTAAACCCTTGGTTTGATTTTTTCAAGCACGCCTTCAGCGATCTAGGAACTCACCAGGCTAATATGCCATGGGTATATAATTATGGTTTGATAGCTACAGGTGTATTGATTATACTCTACTCGATATGCACCTATAGATATGCCACAAATAAGATGGAGGCTGTGGGTTCTGGTTTTCTCTTTATAGCAGGTATATTCCTTGCATTGATCGGTGTTTATCCTGGAGGTACTAGGCCTCATGTTTTTGTTTCAACTTGGTTCTTCGTTCAAATGGATATGGCTATAATTGCTATGGGGCTGGGTCTTTTGATGAGGGCTATATGGAGGGTAGGTTTAGCTATAACGCTTCTGGGTCTCCTGGCATTCCCAGTTTATGTAGTGGTGGATTACTTGGTTGGATGGCCTTCTGTTGCTGTAGGCGAGGCCTATGGTATAATTGTGATTGATATAGCCGTACTGTTACTAGTCTATGAGCAGATTAAACATTAAGCCATGCTGTTAGAGTGTTTAATTGTCTAGCTGCCTACTACTAGAGTTTAAGGCTTTATAATTAGTAGCTTGTTTAATTGAGTATTGTGCCTGGTGATCTTCTATGCTGGAGAGGGGGGGTCTGTATGGACTTAGGAGGTTACTCCCCCTCTCCAGAGATATTGCTCAAATAACTGCTGGGTTAATTATATCAAACGTGGGTAATGCCGTTAATATAGTCATTATGGGGATTTTACTGCCGTTCTTAATAGAGCACCCTATAATCCTTGGTCTCCTTCCTAGCCTGGCATCTCTAAGGGGGAGTGTTGCCGCTAGTATGGCCTCTAGGGCATCAACGCTACTACACCTGGGCATATTTAAGCCTGAGTATAAGAGTATTTTCAGGGTTGAGGGTCCAAGGACTCTGGCGTTAACTTTGATTTCATCTATGATAGCAGCGGTCATGATTTTCATTACTACGGGTTTCGTGCTTCAGTATCTTCTTCTAATATCTGTTATATCAGGGATTTTAGCATATACACTCTTGATCCCCTTAGCTTCATTTGTCGCTGCCAGAGTATACGCTCGGGGGATAGATCCCGACAATGTCATGACCCCTTTGGTAATGGCTATGGGTGATATAGTCACCCTTCCCTTATTGGCCTTAGCTACACTATTTATAGTTGGGATGGATTTAGATGATGCTGGGCTACTTATGCTTGTTATAGTCTATGTATCCCTAGTCTATGTATTGTATCTGTGGTTTAGGAATGGCGATAATAGGAGGGTGATCGGGAACACGCTGATAATATTGATTGTGGTTGCGTTTTTAGGGTCATTCACCGGGGCTATACTGGTGGGCTCTAGTAAGGAGTTGGCTACTTACGGCTTGTTACATGCAACTCCAGCATTCCTCTCTTTTTCGGGTGCTATAATAGCTATTGCATCTGCCAAGCAGGCTACTGTATACCACTTATATGGCCCTGAAAGGGTTATCTTAGAGATACCTAAAAGGATAGTTGAGGGTGTGTCTGCATCTATAGTACCTGGATTAGTGCTAGTGGCATTATCAATGCTACTTACTACTGGCGTGAAGCCGTATGTTATGGCAGGCTCGCTAGTAGCCGGAATACTGCTCTTATTACTACTATTAACTCCTCTATCCTCATTAATGACGGTGGGCCTTTCAAGGGTAGGATTAGACCCGGATAACGTAATTATTCCCTTAGTGACCACAGTAGTCGATTTAATGGGTATACCGCTACTTCTATTTGCCGCGAGGATACTAGTCTAGGCGGAAGCTGGTGCTAGGTATGCAATTAGGCGGTGAACGATGTTGTGCTTATGTGAGGAGGATAGAGTTATCGAGGTCACGTAGATTCCTTTATATGGCAACAGCATCCTATATTTTATCTATGATGATATTATATACATTACGCTATAGTATTAAATCGATTTTAGTAATGTTAGTTATAAGCGTGCTTTATATAATAGAGTTAATCTATTTTATGCATGACTTTAATTTAAGCTATAAGTCTCTATGCAAAGGACTCTGCATGTACTGTGGAAATGTACATTTTAACAGGCATCTCGGAGCGTATATATGTAGTAGAAACAATTTAATCTGTCTCTTA
>WAQN01000075.1 GCA_015520195.1 Desulfurococcales archaeon
ATTATAGACTAATATATCTCCTGCCTGGTTTAGCATAGTCGAGAAGGCGCCTTGTAGCAGGTTGACAGAATACCTCCAGTCATAGAGCCTCTCACCAGTCTCCAAATTATCATTAATAAACACTATTCTTATTTGAAATTCATGGTATTTTAGGACATATTGCAAGAGGATTAATACATAGCAGGAATACTTACTTAATGGACTAATAATCATAATCTACGATAGTTAGAAATCGTACTAGTAGCTGTTTCCTAATTAGGGTTTAATACTTCTTCCATAATCTCAGTGTCTTTCAAAAGTCTACTACATAATCATCGAATAATGAGAGTATAGCAGATCAAAACTATAAACCCAGAATCTTATTAATACTCGAAGAAAATCTCCAAATAAAGAAAAATACAAAGCTAAATTGAAGGAACTATATGCTACTGTTAAATAAAGGAAGCCTCTATAGCTTAATCCTTATCCTTCATGATAAACCCAGAGGCCTATAGTTTCAAGGGTCAGCCATGACAGATGAGTTGATCCTAAAAGGAGCTCCTACAGTAAATTCGCTTACAGGAATATTGATAGGATTCATAGCTGGCTCCATAATAGCCTATTAGAGGAAGTTAGGAGAGGCAATGTTTAACCATAATCGGTATAAACCTCTGCTGGAGCGAATATTATTTAAGGGACACAAGGTAATGCCGCTGAGACTAAGCGTGGCACAAGTATTTGACCCTTGGAATAGCCCTCTATGTACTTGCCCCGTAAAATACAGCTTAAATCCCTATACAGGGTGTAGCATAGGATGCAGATACTGCTATGCAACCGCGTATATAGGCGAGAAGCCTAGCACAGTAAAGAAAAGACTCATAGAGAGGCTACTTAGGGATCTATTACGCATGGATCCCAGGCTGCCGATCAATATTGGGACAAGTAGCGACCCCTATCCTCCAGAGGAGGAAGAACAGAGAATAACAAGGAAGGTCCTCGAAGTGCTTATTCCAAGGGGTAGAAGGATACTGATAACCACTAAGGGGATACTATATGCCACCAGAGACCTAGATCTGATAGCAAGGGGAAACGTCGCCGTTACCCCCTCTATATCAATACCAGATGAAGTCATGGTAAAGCAAATAGAGCCTAATGCACCCTCGACAACTGAAAGGATCAACGCTGTTAGAATGGCAGTGAAAGCTGGAGTACCTGTAGGGGTGAGGGTTGACCCAGTCATACCATACGTAAACGATGATCCTGAACAGCTTAAAGAGCTGGTAGCAACTATTGCATGGGCAGGAGCACGGTTCATAGTAACATCAACATACAAGGCCAGGCCAGACAACCTGGCTAGAATGAGGAGGGTCCCAGATGTAGGAGAGAGGATCTACAGGTTATACAGGGAGAAGGGGATTAGAGTAAACGGGTACTTATACCTTCCGCGTAGAATGAGAGAAAACCTCCTAAAACCAGTTATAGATGAGGCTAGGAGACTCGGATTAGAATACGCTACATGCCGAGAAGGCCTACACGGCCGCAACTGGTTCAACGCTGGCAGCTGTGATGGGATCCACCTGATCCCTAATAGAATAGCATCTATAAACTTGGATTTCTTCTAACCCTCTTCACGCGAGAGTATGATAACAAGCGCTGGTAAGAGACGGTATTAGACTCCAGTGTTATAAACAAAAGCACCCTGAAGCCAGATCATTAGCTATCCGAGGAGGTTTACTAGATCCTTTTATTAGATTCTTGCTTTGAGGCTTTCAAACTTTCCATGGATCTAAAGCCTTCAACTCCTGCTCTCTATCCAGAAATGGACACTTCAACTCCGCCATCCTCACTTGCAATATACTCTAGCGCGCTCTACCCTAGAGTATTGTACTCTAGAGTATATAACCTCCACCTGGTCCAACTAAGGTACAAGATTATGTTCAAATTAAATTTTATTATGATCTTGCAATATCTGATGACAAGCCTCTAGCTCCGTAGACTCACGCTAAAAATACCCAGGCTGCGTGTGTTCATGGTGTGATGCAACATACACTCCATCATGATAATTCAGTGCGATTATCAACACCGATAATACTCTAACATACTCTAAGTAGTCTTCTTCTCACTAAATCGTTTACCAAGTGATACAGGAATCTTCCTACAGGCTCAGACATTACACCCCGTGGGAGCTGGGCTTCATAAGAATAACTCTGTCAAGGCTAATTCGAGTAGCCCTAGCTTTGATAACACTTCTTAAGGAGCCTCTTGTAGGCTTCAATCTCCTCCTCCGCCTCCTCCTCGTCGACCACCTCATACTCTACCCCGAGCCTCCTCAAC
>WAQN01000076.1 GCA_015520195.1 Desulfurococcales archaeon
CCTATAAATATCGCCTACCGTTATATATGCCAACTGCATACTATCGTGTGTTCCATGGGGCAGGTGCAGGAGTGGAGAGGAACGTAGCAGCGCTCATAGCATTCAATGCGTTCAGGGGTGCAGCTGTAGGAGGTATGATGGCACTATTCACACTATACATGTCATGGCTAGGTTACTCTATGTCTGATATAGGCGTCGCGATAACAGCCTCTAACATGGTGAGCGTGGCTACATTACCCTTGATAGGTTATTTGATAGATGTTTATAGTCCTAGGTTAATGGCATTCGCAACTGGCATCATGCTCTCACTCGCTCTTATTATATTGACGATGCAACCATCATACATTATACTAATAGCGGCGTACTCGCTATTCCTCCTGTCATTCTTCTATGGCCAACCAGCGCGTATGTCATTCCTTGCTAAGAGCATCTCGCTATCAACTCTAGGTTCAAGTATAGGCGTTACTTCAGCGGTCTTCAGCGCCTCCAGGACTATTGGGCCCACCCTCGGGGGGTATTCCGCTGAGACTATAGGCTTCAAGGATACGTTCCTGATACTCTCAATACTAGCATTGCTGGGTTCATTCGTTTTTCTGGCCCTATCTAGGGAACCTGCTGGTTTTAAGAGGCAGAAGGCTACCTTTGCTGGTGTAGTGAGGAGTTATAAGACACTACTCAAACCCCCTGAAAGCGTCAGAAAGGTCTTCCTCTACGTGGGGATGGATAGGTTTGCGTGGAGCTTATGGTTCCCCATGATAAGCGCTCACCTATACACCAATGGGTACCAGGAATCACTGGTAGGGTTGGTGTTGAGTGCACAGAGCCTGGTGCAGAGTATAGCATTACCCCTTACAGGCAGGCTTGTAGACGTAATGGGGCCTAGGATATCGCTGGCCTCATCAGAGATAGTAGGGGTTGGTAGTGCACTGCTTCTATCAAACCCTGAGAGTCCCGTAATCGCATTTACGGCCATGATACTCCTAGGATTCTCTATAGCACTTTGGATTCCAGGTTACAATACTCTTATAGCAGGGATCGTGGGGAGAGGGGAAGTTGGCAGGTATTATGCGTCAGCGAATGTTTATAGGAGTATAGCCTCTACCCCATCACCATACATAGGGGGCACGCTGTATGATGCGTTGTCGCATACAGCACCCTTCATCCTGTCATCTATTCTCTTCGTAGCACTGGCTTATTACATATTGGTGTATATAAGGAACCCTTCTGGGCTGGGAAAGGCCTAAGTAGACTATACATGGTTAAACAAGTTATATTCAAGTAAGTAGTTAACCAGTATAGACAGCAGTTGATTTAAGAACCTCCACAACCCACTATACTTGATACCCGATGGGTGTTGGGGATGAGGTATATCGATTTTAAGGATATACTTGAAATAACATTCGTATCCAACCCTGAGGTCTCGCCTAGCGACTCTAGAGTCGCTTATATAATATCCAGGGCTGATCATGATAGAAATAGCTATGTATCGGGCATTTGGCTTGCTGAGGATGCAGGCGAATATTACCCCTTAACTAGGGGTCCATATAATTTCTGTCCAACTTGGAGTAGCGATGGGAGGCTTATAGCGTTCATAGAAAAACCCGACTCCAGGGATGACGGGAAGGGGTCCTATATAAACGTGGTAAAGCCTGGTATAGGGGAGCCGTGGAGGCTTGCCAGGCTCCCAATGGGTGCGGCGAATATACAATGGCTCCCCGATTCAAGCGGTATAATAGCTCTATCTAAGGTCCCTGCCAGCGATGATAAATGGGTAGACTATAAGGATAGAGTAGTTCTTGAATCCACCCGGATACCTTTGTGGTTCAACGGTGAGGGATGGGTATTCGACCGCTTCAACCACCTATACCTTGTAACCTACCCAGGTGGCGAGGTGATAAGGCTAACCAGCGGTGAAAGAAATGTAACTCTATTTGCTGCTTTAGAGGGGAAAGTGGTATATGTTGAGTCTTATGATATGCTGAATCCCCTGATCCATAGGGTCAGGCTGCTAGACATTAAGAATATGGAGGATAGTGTTATCATAGACGGTTATACGATATCAGCAATAGCCGTCTCCCCCGATGGGACTAAAGTAGCTTTTAGGGGGCATAGGAGGGAGAGGGGTGCTGCCACACACCACAAAATCTACATTGCAGATTTAAAGGGTAACGTGGAGTGCCTAACCTGCGATCTAGACCTCTCGACTATTAATAGCGTTAATAGTGATGTTAGGGGTCCTTCATGCACACGTCAACTATACTGGATAGGCGATGAGATCTATTTTCCGGTTCATAGAAGAGGACGTGTGTCTATATATAGGGTAGGCTTAAACGGTGGTGTAGAGAGCCACCTAGACATGGGTGATTCGGTTATAGACGAGTTCTCCATTAATAATGATGGGATGATAGCCTTTACCCTAATGAAGCCAACCATGCCAAAAGAGGTATACCTCCTAAAGGACGGTACTGTATCTAAGTTGACAGAGCATAATAGATCCTTCCAGGAGTCCAGGAGACTCATAGAGCCTGAAGCACATTCAGTAGAAAACAATGGCCACATGATTGACTACTGGGTACTTAGAAGCCCTAGTGAGGGAGGAGACTGTAGGCGGTGTAAGCCATGGATACTCTACATACACGGAGGACCCAAGACTAGCTATGGCTATGCATTCATACACGAGCTCCAGCTACTAGCATCAAAGGGCTTTACAGTGATATATTCTAACCCAAGGGGTAGTGACGGTTATAGTGAAGAATTCGCCGATATACGAGGAAAATACGGAGAGGACGACTACAGGGACCTCATGAAGGTCGTTGACGATGCACTATCAAAATACCAAGAGCTTGACCCAGAGAAGGGAGGAGTCACTGGGGGGAGCTATGGTGGGTGGATGACTAACTGGATAGTGACCCACACAGATAGATTCAAGGCCGCCGTGACACAGAGGAGCTGTAGCAACTGGATAACATTCTATGGCGTAAGCGACATAGGCTGGTACTTCGCCGAAGACCAGCATGCAGCAGGGCCACCATGGGAGGACCCTGAGAAGTACATAGAAAAGAGCCCATTATTCCATGTTGACAGAGTCAAGACCCCCCTGTTGATAATACATGCGTCAGAAGACTATAGGTGCCCACTGGAGCAGGCTATACAGCTATTCACAGCCCTAAAGAGGAGGGGTGTTGAAGCGAAGATAGCAATATTCCCCGGAGAGAACCATGATCTATCAAGACGGGGCAGACCTAAGCAGAGAATCGAAAGGCTAAAACAAATCACAGAATGGTTTAACAGGCACTTGAAAAACATAGAAAAGACTAATCGACAGGAGAGAAAGATATAGAAGACCACCTCCTATAACGCCTAAGGCTTCGAAATACCTAGACCCCTATATTATCTACTAGTTGATTAATTGAGATCAGCCTCTTATTCTTGCGCCTCCTGTGAGTATTTCTATGAGCGCCTCCTGCTTCTCTACTGGTATCCCCTTCCTCTCCGCTAGGTACTGGGCGTGTATGTTGGGTATAGGGCTGAGAGCTGGTGGCCCTGGGTATCTGGTTTCCTATTGCGTATGTTGTTAGGTTTGATAGCTCTTCTTCCCATGGTGGTTCTATTCCTGCCCTGCGGAGTATCATGATTAGTATGTCTATATCGTGTGTCCTAGGTGGTCTTATGTTTTTAGCCGTTATTAATGCTTTTAATGCCTTTTCTGCTGCCTGCTGGCTGTGATAAGCTGATTCCCCGTGGAAGTCTTCGCCTAGTGCTATTTCTGCCAGCCTGATGTCTCTTAGGGCTTTCTCAAGCCACCTACACGGGTATTTCGATTCCAGTTTCTATCACATCAGCTTCAAATGTAACCTTTACCCTAGCATTCTCCCAGAACCACTTGTTGGGGAACACCAGGAGATCTACGGGCCTGTTTAGGAGTCTAACCAATCTATAGTGTACTCTCCCGTAGAACTTTACCTTAGTTTTCCAGTCCAGCTTATCCTTCACCACTACTAGTATATCATAGCCGCTTTCTTCCCTGTAATCTTCTCTTGCCCTCGAGCCGAATAGTATTATCTTCTCTTCTCTACTTCTATCCTTAGTTTTCCTGCTTCTTCCAGTACCACCTGTTTTATTAATTTGAGGGTCTCCTCCGGAATCTTCAAGTCCACTCCCATCGTTTATTTATGGTTCAAGGATGTTTATATCCTGCCATCTCCCCCATATCCCCCCTCTAGTGGTGTCAATCGCTAGTGTATTCATGTTTTACCCGCTCCCAAACCCTCCTCCTCGCCTCCCTTGTTATTTCTAGGATTTCCTCCTCGCCTAGGCTGCTCCTAGCCTTTGATTCTAGGAGTATGTATGCCACCACCCTGTTTGCTAAATCCCTAACTACGCCTTCAACCCACTCAACCCCCTCAGGAACCTCCACCTCAATAGTAATCCTCCTAGTAGTCATAGTCTCTACCATCATAAGTAGAACTATACCTAGGGATGTTTATCTGTTGGGTGTTTTTTGCTTAAATTTCTCTTGGCGTTGCGACTCTTATTCCCACTTTCACTAGTTCCTTCTTCTTGTAGTCGTTGGTGTTGTAGGTTAGGATTGTTACCTGCCTGTGTTTTTCTTTGAGGTGGAGGGCTAGGGCAACGTATGGTGCATCTTTAGGATCGTTTACGAGCTCCAGGGCATGTTCAATGTGATTCCTATACTCTTCATCCTCTACGGTGTTGAAGATTGCTAGTAGGAGGTTGATGGCGTTTCGTAGCTCGGCGCTTTTTAATCCCTTCCTAGCAGCTATTTCCTCGATCTTTGGGTCGATCTCCTCCACTAGGTATTTAGGAGTGTATAGTGTTATCCCTGGGTCTAGGATGAGGGCTAGGAGTTTTCTGTGTGTTAAGCCCCTTGGGTTTATGGCTGCTGATAGGATTACGTTAGCGTCTACTATGATTGCAGTCTTTTCCATAAGGCCTCCTCCATTGCCCTTGCCAGCTCCTCTGCATCCTCCTCTTGGAGGCTGGAGAGTTTTCTAGAAGCTAGTATGAAGAGTAAAGCCTTCCAGAGCCTCTCTACGGTTTCCTCGTCAACCCCTTCTGGCACCTCTACTGTGATCTTCTTGGTAGCCACAGTCTCCACCATGAGTAGAATTATCGTCCAGGATGTTTATATTCTAGTTGGTATAGGAGGGATTCTTAGGGTTCCCAGCATTCTATCCCTATCCTGGACATCTGCTCCCTGACCCATTCCAGTGTTCTTTTCGCTATCCTTAGGGCTTCCTCCGCCTCCTCTCTTATAGGCTCCTCCTCGAAATCAGGGTACCTCGTCTCCACCGCATATGATGTAAGTTTTTCCTACTGAGAGCTCCCTTATTCCGCTTACATCCACCCATTCTTCTCTAGTAGTTGTAGTAGCCTGTGTATGTTGTGTGTTTTTGGTGGTTGTACTCCTATGGCTGTTAGTAGTGCTTTCAGCGCCTTCTCTGCCGCCTGCTGGCTGTGGTATGTGCTGGCCCATATTATGTTGCCTAGCTCATCTCTGGCCACTATGAGGTCTTCTCCTGCCTTCTTGAGCCATCTACATGCTATTTCTCTATGCAATTACTACTCCCTCCCTGCTGGCTGGGTAGAGTATGGTTCCAGGCACTCCATGGTACTTCCTCCAGTAGCTCTCCGAGACCGTCACGACGTCGACCGGGGTTTCTAGTATTTCTATAAGCCTAGAGCCTATCCTGGTATTCAGCTCTATCTTCCTCCTCCTATCTATCCTTCCCTCAACGACAATTAGTATGTCGTAGTCGCTTTCTTCCTTGTAGTCCCCCCTTGCCCTTGAACCGAATAGTATGATCTTCTCCACCCCCACCCCCAGCTTTTCAGCCTCCTCCATAACCACCTGCTTTATTGCCTTTAGAATTTCTTCTGGTATATTCAAGTCTCCTCCCATTATAGATTAATATTCCTAGGGATGTTTATATTCTGGCTGGCCAGGGAGCATTCCGTTCTATCTTTTTCCTCTCCGTACTTTTCCTTCTTTCCTTCTAGGATGGTGGCGGCGCTCCTGGGTTTACTGGGTGTTTAGTGATGTCATGCTGGCTTTCCCCTAATTAGTTTACTTGTTTTTAGCCTGCTTACGGGTGTATGTGTGTTTTATGGTGTTAATGGTTTTAAGTTTTGGGTGTGGCATGGTTTGTTTGAGGTGTTCTACTGTGCCTAGGGTTTTGGTTATAATTTCTAGTGATAATGTGGGGAAGGCTCTTACGGGGTTGATGTGGGCTGTTAACGCCGTCAGGTATGGGTGGGTTGACGACGTTGAGGTCGTATTCTTTGGTCCTGTGGAGAGGCTCATAGCTGAGGGTAACGAGGACATACTTAATGCTGTGATGGAGCTCGGTAGGGTCAAGAAGCAGCCTATAGCGTGTAGGAGGATAGCTGAGAAGGAGGGCTACCTTGAGAGACTGGAGGAGAGGGTTAAGACGGAGTACGTGGGCCAGCGGATCAGTAAGCTCATAGCCGAGGGCTACACTCCACTAGTATTCTAGGGGGCAGATACGTTAAAGTGTAATTTTCTGTATCAAACTATGTCTTTCTATGCCACGTAGAAGCCATACTTTATAGCCATAAGTATCCATAGAAAGCTTATAAGTATTTCTGTAAGAATTATTAATATAGTAGGGATGAACTCGATGAGCTAGGCGAGGGGGACTAGTGGGTGAACCCCTCTTCGCCGAAGGGAGCCCAGCTCCCGTAGGCGGGGGAAGGGGGATGGAGAAGCCGTGATGAACCCAGCCGTGCCTGATACAATATGATACAATTTTATAAATGAAGACACGGTTCGGGTGAACGGCTAGTCCTGCCTGGCATACTTTGAGTTGCTGTTCTCTGGTTAGCTTTTTTCACAGCTCCTCTGCGACTTCCGGGTTATTCCAGTCTAGGAGGTGGTACCATCTAGCCTCCTCTAGGGTTACTATGAGTGCTGTGGTCCCCTCTCTTAGGCCTAGCTTCTTGGCGGCTTCCACGGGTATTGTTATCCTGTGGGTTGTGTATTCTTTCTCTCCTGTCCTTAGCTTTTTCCTAGTCTTGTATGGCCTTGTTGGGAGGATTAGGGTTATCCTCATTATTCCATGCACCGCATTTATGCCTATTTGTGGTGGCATTAATAGGTCTTTTAGGCATTTTTCAATTAGGCAAGGAGAGTTTATTAGTTGTAGGTATTTGGAGGCTGTGGTGGGAGTGCGTGTTGTCTGGGATGGGATTCTTTGGGTAGTCGTTTTCCTATTGGCTGTCTGGTTCTCATGTTCTTGTGTTTATTTGTACATTGTTTACTCCCCGGTTTACACTGGTTTTCCCATCCTCCAGCCATGCTAGCATCTATATTTTAAGGCTGTAGGCGTCCTATGGGGTATCTTGGGTGTGTTGTGTTGTCTATGTACTTTGGCGCCACTGCTGTTGGCGTTAGGGCTAGGGATGGGGTTGTCCTGGCTACTGATAGGAGGATGAGTTATGGCGGATTCATCGTTAGCAGGGCTATTAGGAAGGTTTACGTCTTCGAGGATAGGGTTGCCATAGCCTTTGCCGGTTTGTATGGTGATATGGGTGGGCTCTACAGGCTTCTTGAGGCGGAGCTCAAATACTACCAGGCCACGAGCGGCTCTAGGCTTAGTGTGAGGTCTATTGCTAAGAGGCTATCAACCATACTATACGCCTACAAGCCCCTCCCATTCTACGTTGAAGCCATACTAGGCGGGGTAGAGGATGAAACACCCATACTATACGCTTTAGATCCCCTAGGCTCCGTCACCGAGGACGCATACATAGCCGCAGGGAGCGGGGCTACGATAGCCCTAGGAGTACTAGAGGCAGAATACAACCCAGAAATAAACGTGGACAAAGCAGAACAACTAGCAATAAGAGCAGTAAAGGCAAGCATAGAGAGAGATGCAATGACAGGAGACGGAATAGACATAGCAACAATAACAAGACAAGGAGCAAAACAAAAAACAATAACAATAAAGACAACGATAACAACAGAATAATACCAAGGTAATACAAGGCAAACCCTAAAAACACAACGAACAACCAAAAAACCAGCCACAGAAACAACAAATATAAACACAACAACCAATAAAAACAAAAAAGCAGAACACAACCATTAAAAACGCTACAAAAATAATAAAACAATGAAATACCACAAATATAAAACGACCCGTATAAAGAGAATAGAAAATGTGGGGTGAATGAATAGTGACCCGGAAAACGAGGCGGGGTATTAGTCCTGTTATTGCTACTGTGATTATAGTGGCTGTGGCTATAGCTATAGCGATAGCAGTGGCAGGCTGGATCATGGGACTATGGGGAGGATTCGGCAAAACAGAAAGCCTAAAAGTATTCCCAGACAGCTACATAAACACTTCAGATAAAACATTACATTTAATAGTACAGAATGTTGGTGGTAGCACAGCGCAAATATACAAAATAGAGATAGCAGATGTCAATATACCTGATGCTAATGTAACAGGGGGATACCCAATAGTTATAGATCCTGGTGAAAAAGTTACTATACAGGCAGATGTTTCTGGTATTAATCCAGCTGCTGGTGTTGCTTATACTGTGACTATTTATACTGAGGCTGGTAACTGTCTCTTATACACATCTCCGAGC
>WAQN01000077.1 GCA_015520195.1 Desulfurococcales archaeon
TCTAATAATAGGTACTCGGAGAAACTACTATCATATGGTAAAGGCATTATTATGTAAACATATAATTGAACTAATGACGTATAGAAGTGAGAATTATAATTCAAGATTAATACAATTATATTAGTATTATAATTTACTATTAAAAGGATCAAAAGGAGTCATAGTCGTAGTCTCCATATTCGCTGTAGTAATCTTCTTCGTACTCTCCTAACTCTTCTGCCAAATAGAAGTAGCCATGCCGATCAACGACTACGACGTTCTTACGTACTAGATCATTCAATGCTAGCCTGATCTTATCCTCGCTGGCTAGTCCAGATAAGTATTCATGGAGCTCTCTAATAGTCATTCGTTTATTTTTAGACAATAAGTTAATGAGTATATCTTTTAATTCATCCTCGTTAGGAGCAGTATACACCACGATATCCGGGTCCTCATAGATAACGGATAGGCTCTTAGTTATACTCTGCCTTTCATCAAAGCCTTTCTCAGACATTACGCTACCCCCTTAAACACGCCTAGGTAAACCCAGTTCTTGTTAGAGCCTATATAGTTTAACCATCATGGATTATTTAAATACCAATACAATGTCAACCGGGGGGTTAACACTGATCCATCTTCAACACAGGAACCTGATACCTTAAAATACTAGGTTTTCGCATTGATGTAGTATTACTGGGTTAGCCGTAGAGTTAGTGTATAGTGCAGTTTGATGTAAGTCGTGGAGGTGCCGAGAAACGGGTATAATCAATGCTGATGTAGAAGTATTAGATGCCATAATAGGAGAGTTGGCAAGAAGCATTAAGAAACTAGATAATGTTATAGAAAGGGCCAAGGCGTTAAATAATGAGAACCTAGCATCTAATGCTGTACAATGGAAAATAATTCTAATGAATATAATAAAGGACTCATCTCTGGTGAGGACCTCAATAAGAGAGGGTAGATATATTTTAGCTGTTGAAGAGTCGTGTAGAGTAGCCGATAAGATAAGGAACATCCTATCATACTCCATAACATCTTATATGCCCTTATCAGCAGGATATAGACCCTACATAGCTAATTTATTAGCAGTGCTCACAGGAATATGCAATAGGGATGACATGAATAGATAACCGGCCTCTACCGAGGAGATGAGGAAGCTTTAGGCCGAGGACCCCTGGCCACAGGCTATAATTACAATAACATATTTTAACTTGCACATTATTATTATATAAGTATGTGGTGATACTAATGTCCAAGAAGATAGAGGTACCCACGGTAGAGGTAGACTTATCACATGTTCCACTAAGACCTATAGGTGCAAAAGAGGTTAGGGAGTTGGAGTTAGCTCTCGTGATAGCTACTATGTTGAGATCAGATATCTTCCAGGAGATACTAGAGCCAAGAGAATTCACGACATGGCTAGATAGCCTAGCGGTAGCAGCAGGTGCCCTTGCAAGGGAGAAGGCTGGATACCCTATATCGAAGATAGCCGAAGAGCTCGGGAGAACCGAGTCCACAATAAGGAACCACCTCCAAGGCAAGACTAAGGCTGGAAAGCTTGTAATAGAGACTTATGAAATGCTAAAGAGGGGCAAAATAAAAATTGCACTACTAACTCAAAGCATGGAGGAAGTAGAGGAGCTCAGGGTTAAGGTTAAAGAGCTAGAAAGTAAGCTACGTGAAGTCAAAGAAACGCTTTCACAACTGATAGAGAAGCTGTGAAGCATGTATATAATCCCAGAGGAGCCTCTCCCTATATACGATTAAAACAAAGCTAAGCTGATTATGGGGTATCCCGGGTGGGGATGGCTTTGCATAACAGGAAGAGGCCTCCATACATCAAGATCCATGCTCTCCATTATAAGCCAAAGTCTCAATGCGAATTCTTTGAGGTAATAGAGGGTGAAGGGTATTACATGGCTAGGTGTAAGGCCCTCGATAGATTCATAGTAAGGGATTTAGTCTATAAGTGTGAGAAGTACTGGGACCAATGCCCATATAGGAGAAATGCTTTGAGGCTAGAAGCCGAGCACTAGAGAGGCCTAAGGCTTTATCCGTCTGAAAGAGATCTCCCTAGCCTTTATAGAATCTATAATGCTCCGAATGGCGCTTACTCTAGGCTTAGCACCATATACTATTAGGAGGGGCTTTGCATTTAGCGTTTTAGCCTTGTTCTTCAACTCATCCAGCATAGAGTCATCTATTTTGTTGACGTTCCAGATGACTTTGACTAATAGTTTCTCTCCTCTCCTGGCTGCAATAAAACTCCTCTCCTCTAAGTCAACGCCACGTATACTATAGCCCGCCTTAATATATCTTCCAGCCACCTTGCCTAGAACTCCGTATTTTTCACTTAACATTTTAGACTCGAATATCCTCTTAGCAGTGGTCATAGCCCATATCACCATCTCCATAGTAACGACTGATAGGTGGTATATTAATTAAAGTTAGGTTATTTATGAGATTGTCTAATCTTATATGAAGCCCTCTCTAAGAACGAATCAACAATATCCTCTACACTTGGCCCCTCGATTATCTCCACGTCGTATCTAACTCTCACTATTGGCTTGTTAACGTGAATTATCCTACTCAAGTCTATAGGTGTTCCTGAAACTATAGCGTCTGCTGGTATGGCATTTAACGTCTCTTCGAGGTCCCTAACCTGATCCTCTGTATATCCAGTGCTAGGCACTATCCTATCCATATGTGGATATTCCTTATACATGTCAAGTATTATGCCTTTAGCATAGGGACGTGGATCAATTATCTCCTTGGCTCTGTACATTTTGGCAGCTACCATTCCTGCCCCGTAAGGTGCTCCGCCATGTGTTACGGTTGGAGAGTCTTCTACAACCACGACTCTCTTGCCTTCTATAAGCTTGGGATCATCGACGGTTACAACACTCCTAGCAATCGATATCTTTGCATGAGGATTTATGCTCTTGATCCTTTGTTTCATCTCATCTACAGTACTCTTATCAGCTTGATCGGCTTTATTGATGACTACTACATCAGCCATCCTTACGTTAACCTCTCCAGGAAAGGCTGACACCTCCATGCCAGGCCTCATAGCATCAGCCACGGTGACCATGTAATCTGGCTGGATGAATGGCCAATCGTTGTTACCGCCATCCCATAGTATTATATCGGCCTCTCGCTCGACTAGGGACAGAACCTTCCCGTAATCAACACCAGCATAGACTGTAAGCCCCATTCTAATATAATGTTCATACTCCTCCCTCTCTTCGACGGTTACCTCCAGCCTATCTAGATCCTCTATCGAAGAGAACCTCTGTACAGCCATCTTCTCCAAGTCCTTATATGCCATTGGATGACGTACAGGAGCCACATTGAACCCCCTAGATATGAGCTCCTTTATAATAGCCCTAGACAGGCTACTCTTACCAGCTCCAGTCTTGACAGCTGTAACAGCGATCACGGGTTTAGAGGCGGGTATCATAGTGTCCCTGGGGCCTAGTATCATAAATGATGCCCCTGAAGAGAGAGCAATGGAGATCTTACTTCCGACCTCGCCGTATGTTAAATCACTATAAGACAGGACTACCAGGTCTACGCCATACTTTTCGATGACTTTGGGGAGATCCTGTTCAGGGATTATAGGTATACCATTCGGATATAACGGCCCTGCAAGGCTAGCCGGGTACCTTCTACCCTCTATACCTGGTATCTGCGTCGCAGTGAATGCAATAACATTATAATCGTAATTGTTCCTGAAGAACACATTAAAATTATGGAAATCCCTTCCTCCAGCCCCCATCACCACCACTTTAATCCTTCTACTCACAACCCTTCCCCACAATCCCTAACTATCATAAGAGAAAAATTAAGCTATCAGGAGGGTCCTGGCATATACTTATAAAAAAGCGTAGAGCCTTAGTATGGGTTTGGAGATGTTTAAAGCCCAGGTGAGGATGTATAGCTTCCAGTAAAAGACAGGTAAGGAGGAACCGTGGGAAAAAACCCAAAAAAGGAGGCTCCGAGCTAGGAGGCTTCACACAAAAGCTTGTTGACTTTACCGTTAACAATTCAAAATGGATATCAGCCGTGTTAGTTATAGCTCTAGCACTCATAGGCGGGTACATAAGACTCCTCCCTGCATTAAACTATGGGTTAGAAATGGACGCTAACGACCCATGGATAGCGTATTGGCTGGCCGAATATTTCCATGAAAACGGGTTATTCGCTTTTGACGGACTCAGACATGTTGACTCGTTCTGGTGGCCCAACGGGAGGGACTTCTTGAAAGGGGAGAAGATAGGAGTCTCATGGCTGGCCGCAGCTACATATCCTATAGGGGAGTCACTTGGATTAACATTAAAAGAGTGGCTAGCCTTATTCCCCGTCTTTGCTGGAGTACTAGCTATTCTTCTATCATATATGCTAGTCGTAGAGCTGACAGGGTCCAGGCTGGGTGGTGTAGTCACAGCCTCTATATTCGCATTATACCCTGGAGCTATAGTTAGGACGACGGTGAACTTCGTTGAGAAGACTGGTATCGCAATACCACTCCTAACACTCTTCTATATACTAATAATTAAGTCGCTAAAGGAGAGTGACGAGAGAAAGGCTCTTATAAAGGGTTTATTAGCTGGAGTTACTGGAGGCCTGATAGGGTTCTTCTGGGGAGGATATGATGTAGCAATAGTATCCCTGGCAGCCCTTATACTACTAGACCCCTTGATATCCAAGCCTTCTGAGGGTAGGTTAAGAGTATATGCCTCAGCTATAGCCGGGACATTACTAGCGACAGCTCCTAACCCTGTAGTCGGCATCTCATACTACTATAAGGACATAGGAGTATCCCTCATAGCTGCAATAGCCATATACGCTATTATCCTAGAGGCGACTAAGAGACCACTCCCCTTATACGGTTCATATACTAAGTTAAAGTATGCATGGACACTCTCAGTATTCATAGTATTAGGCATAATAACACTGTCATCGGGCCTCATAAGGGTAAGTGGAAGAATATTAATGGCGTTAGGCATAAGACAGCTAAGCCCCCTAGCCGAGAGTGTTCAAGAGCACCAGCCAGTAACGTGGAGCACTATATTCGATAACTACGGGATCCCCCTGATAATAACACTAGCAGGCGCCATATATTACATCGCGACTAGGATCGCCACGCCAAGAGCCATTAACCCCAGAAGAGACCTCCTAATAATACTAATGTACATCATGTCACTTCTCCTAGTATACAATAATAAACAACTTGCATATTTCACTCAGATGGCATCATATTTTGTTAGCGTATCAGCTGGAGTTAGCGTAGGACTAATAGCTAGCGGTATAATAGAGAGACGGGGCAAAGTCATAGAGAGAAACGCCATAAAAATACTAGCGGCAGGCTTTATAACACTAACAGTCCTCATAAGTACGGGATACTATGGCTACTCTGCTTACACAACAAACCAGTATAGAGCACCACAGATACTGACCTCAGGGCTAGGCCCATTCCTCTTCCCCGGTCAAGAAGGGACGACGATTAAAGTCCCCTTAAACAAGGCGTGGATAAACGCATTAGAGTACATAAAAAACTCTACTAGAGAGGACGCACTCATTGTTAGCTGGTGGGACTATGGCTATTGGATAACGGTCTATACGGGTAGAAAGACAATGGCTGACGGGGCAACAGCTAATGAAACTCACATCAGGCTACTGGCACAGATACTGACAGGCACAGAGGGCGACGCCAACTACCTATTAAGGAAGATAGGTGCCGAGCCTAACAACACGTATGTAGTATTCTATGAGGTATTTAGAGGACAATTAGACAAGAACCAAAGCACAATGATAATATTCCCTGAACCAGGCATACAAAGACCAGATCCAGCAAGGGGATTATTCTTTGGCATAGTAACCCATGGATCAGCAGATTTCGCTAAATCCTTCCAGATGCTAAAAATCTCATATAAAATAGACCCCTTTGCTCCTTCAGCACTATTCACAGCTTACTCCACTGAAGTAGTCGATGACGCTAACATGAGATGGATACACTTCCCTGGGTTTGTAGGGGTACCAGAAGAGAATAGGACACGTGTATTAAATACACTACTATACAAGTTAGGACTTTACGGGCTCACTTATTTATCTGACCCTAATATAACAATCCTAGATGAAGGCTGCGGTTTCATGGAGAAAGCGGGACTCGTTATGCCAGCTGTAATAGCTTATTCTACAATAGACGGTAATCTAAGGCCGCAGATAGTGCTTCCAGCCGAGCCGAAGAGCTTCGAGCCAGCTGCTATCTCCGTTGGGTGTCCGATAGTTAGGGAGGATAGTAGGACTATATCATTCGTTTCAGTTATAGTATACATCTATAAATGGATTGGATAATTTATATAATGTATTTGTTTTTAGAATTAAATATATGGGTTTACTCATTCTTTATATAAACGTTTTAAGATATAGAGGGCATTGCCTAATATACCGGGGCTAGATGGTGGTGAATTAAGCCCATGACCTGGACTATACTTGAATTGCTACGCAACAATCCCGACAAGCTGAAAGAGCATGTTAAAAAGAGATTGATGGATCCATCAATAGTAGATAAAGCATATAATGTAGACCTTAAATGGAGAAAAATGCTAACAAAAGTTAATGAAATCAGGCATAGACATAATATTATAAGCCGATCTATAGGTAAGGCAAAATCAAAAGAAGAGAGGATGAAGCTAGTCAATGAAGCTCGTAACCTATTAAAGGAGTTAGAGAAGCTGGAAACCGATCTAAAAAGACTCGAGGCAGAGAGAGAGACTATATTATATTCATTGCCTAATATAGTAGACGATGATGTGCCAGTCGGCGATGAATCAGCATCACTACCAATCGAAGCCTGGGGTGAGCCAAAAGTATGGAGCGGGCACTTAAATGCTTTCCTAGACCAGACAGAGCGATATGGGCTATCAATGAACTATAAAGTAATAGAGTGGAAGCCAGTAGGACATGCAGATATGCTTGAGAACGTTCTTGGCCTAGGCGATACAATCAAGGCTGGGGAAGTTGCTGGCTCTAGATTCTACTATCTATTCGAGGATCTTGTATGGCTTGATTTTGCACTGCTACTCTACGCCATAGATAAATTAACATCTAAAGGGTATAGACTAACCATACCACCATACATGCTTCGTTACAAGGTCATGGGGAGAGTTATAGATATAGAGACATTCAAGGATGCTATATATAAAATAGAGGATGAAGATCTATACCTCATAGCCACAGCAGAGCATCCACTAGCGGCGCTATACTATAATGAGGAATTATATGACGATGAACTCCCATTAAAACTATTAGGGGTAAGTCCGTGTTTTAGAAAAGAAGCTGGAGCAGGGAATAGAGATTTAAAGGGCATCTTTAGGGTACACCAGTTTCACAAGGTAGAGCAATTCATATACTCCACTCCAGAGGACAGCAAGAAACTCCATTATGAGTTAATCAATAATGCCAAGGAATTATTCCAGGAACTAGGATTACCCTACAGAATAGTCAACATTGCATCAGGCGACCTAGGAGCATGTGCAACCAAAAAATACGACCTTGAAGTATGGATGCCAGCCCAAGGTATGTTTAGGGAAATGGTTAGTGCAAGCAATTGCACGGATTGGCAAGCGTATAGGCTGAATATTAGGTTAATAAGGAGGAAGGGGATGGCTAGAGAATACGTTCACACCTTAAATAGCACGGCAATAGCATCTACTAGGACAATAACGGCTATCCTAGAAAACTACCAGGAGCCAGACGGTACAGTGGTAATACCCAAAGTCCTGAGAAAGTATTTAGAGGTATTTGATAAAGCCCCACACGAAGCAATATATCCAAAGAGGAAGAAGAAAGAATAGCTACTTGCCTATCAACCTCTTTAATAACCTTGACAAACTACTCCCTTCATCCCTAGATTCGGATGATGAAGTCTCCCCACTCTGTCTAGAGAATACGAGGGAACGTGCTTCATCCTCACTCATGTAGGCGTATCTCTTAGCTATTCTGTGAAGGAGCTCTAACTCTTCTGGGGTGGCATAGTCGATCGGATATCCCCTCCTCTCGTTAGACTCCCATTTAACCTGCAATTTATCCATTAAGTTAACAACAACAGGGTCCGAGTAAAACGCCGCCTTCCTCCAGTTACTATAATTATCATCTATAAGCGCTATAATCTCTCTCTTTAGCTCATCAATATTGGGCATTAACTATTCCACCATATATACATTTGAGGAGCAGCCCATATATATGTTGACATCAATTCTCACAGCGATAATTATTACAGTAAATTTATTAATAATTATTAATTTTATAATAGGATTATGTT
>WAQN01000078.1 GCA_015520195.1 Desulfurococcales archaeon
ATATAAAATATTATAGTGTATACTATATCAGGCATGCTAATAGGATGTTAATTACTCATATGCGGGATCCTATTAACTATTATTATATATAATAGCTTCTTATAGGCCCAGGTGAATATCATTATATTAATATGGGGGTGCTTATTCTTGAGGTTAAGGGAGGATTTAAGTGGCACATTGGAGGCTTTTGATGTTATAAGACATGATTTATCTATAGTTAAGCCCGACGAGGATGTAGGAAACTTAGTTTCTATTATAATAGATTCTCCTTATGAGATAATAGCAGTTGTGGATGGTGGGAAGTTTATTGGCGTAGTTACCACCAAGAATATATTAAGAGCTTTAACTTCAAAATCTGGGGGGTTAAAGGCAAGGGACCTTGTTGCAGGTGATTATCCTATACTAAGTGTGAACTGGAGCCTCTCTAAAGCTCTTGGAGTCATGTTACTAGGAGGAGTTTGTTGTGCTCCAGTCGTTTATGAGGATGGAAGTCTTGCCGGAGTTGTGACGTTATCTAGTCTCTCTAAGGTAATGATAGAGGATATAGATGTAGAAGAACTACATGCAGCAGACTAGTATTGCTAATTTACTATCAAGATAATGCGGTAGGCTTGCACCAAATTACTGCTTTCTCTGCGTCTTACTACTGGATAGTGTACCTTTATTCGCCTTCTCACTACCCCTCTTTAAGTATATTTTTCTTTTCTTAGTAGGGACAGTTATCACCAATACCCTGAGTAGCTCTGGTATATTGTGTACTAGCCTCTTAGCTATGTTGACAGCTTCATTATGCGCTCTAGAGAGGCTTATACTAGAATCCAGCTCTATCCATACTTCAGCCTCGGCGAACGTACCATAAACCTCTACTCTTATCCTTCTAGGCTTGTATCCAGCCTGGTTTAGTTCTCGAATTATCTTTCTTCGTATCTCTGCTCTATGATGTGAAGGGCCTGGTCCTATCAGGTAGAGTAGGTTGTTATTTGATATTCCCAAAAGTCCATATGATACATATATAGCAGTTACTATTACTATCATCTTCTCGATTATGCTACTTTCAATTATATTAGATAGTATTATAGCTATCCCGCCTGCTAGTTCAATTAATACATCATATCCCAACTTATCCGCAACCACCTTTAGAGAAGTTATCTTTATTTCAAGGTCTCCTAACTCCCTGTGGAGGCTCTTCTCTAGTAAATAGGAGATGAACGCACTGAGAAGGGGATAGGATGATAATACTAGGGGTGTATAGCCTCCTGGCTTAACTAGAGACTTGTATACAATGAATCCCGTAATAATCAGTGCTATGACCGAGACTATTAGTGCTGCAAGCGCTTCTATCCTTAGGATCTCGTATCTAGCTCCATACAACTGAGTTCTCGATGAGGCTATCTTTAATGCAACCGCTATGCCAGTGAATGATATAGCTTCTATCATCCAGACGAATGCTTCGAAGAGTATTATATTGGAGGGATACACATATACGTAGAGTGTGACGCCTAACACAGCTAATAACAGGCTTATGGCTGAGACCCTATATACAAGCCTCGTGGCCTCTACTACCTTAAGGATCTTCCTCACAGCAGGCCCTCTACCAGGCCTATAGGGTATCCACCTCGTCTTCCTCTCTATTCTCTCCTCACCCATCACGGAAAATGAAGCTAGTTCTGCATTGATTAGCTTTATCCTAAATTTCTTATCTACCTATTTTATTCATTATATCAATTGTTATCTTCAATATCTTATATCCTTTGTCTATGACCCCAAGCTCTCCATTTCTGCAATCAACCTCCCTGAACTTCCTATTCACATGTCTGAATGAGCCGTGAGATAGCATTACTGGCACTGGATCCCCGCTATGGGCCCTCTTAAACCAGGGTGTTGCGTGATCCGATGTTACTAGTATAAGTGTATCATCATGGTCTATCCTATTCAACACTTCCCCAAAGAAGTGCTTGTCTATTTCCTCTATAGCTTTAACTTTGCCCTCTAGATCCCCATCGTGGCCAGGTTCATCTGGACCTTTTAGATGTACATACACTGCATCGTATTGTTCTAGGGCTCTATGAGCCATAATAGCCTCCTGGTGGATTATCTCTGACCTAGGCCTCCCTTCCACATCCACTGGTAGATCATGTATACCTAGTGCCCTGGCTATACCCCTTTCAACCACCATCTCCACTATGCTGGCAAAGTTTAAGCCATAGACCTCTCTTATAGGCTTAGCTGGCGGAAGTCTATCTCCAGCATCTCGTAGTAGGACAGCATTAGCTGGCGGAAGTCCTCTAGAGACCCTATCTCTATTAACTTCATGCTCCCTAAGTATCTCTATCGCCTTTGCAGTATATTCATTCACTAGCTCAGCAGCGATTTTAGCTTCAATAGATTCATCCAATGGAACAGCCTTTTTCACATACGGATCGTAGCTCTCAAGTGCAACGCTTATACGTCCCCTCCTCTCATATGCCGGGTCAGTATTAGATATGTTGCCGCTTAACCTATAATCCTCATGACTAATTAATAAGACACCTCTGTGACCTATAGTAGCCTTGAACTTTGCAGTGGCCCTTCCACCATCTAGTTTTAATCCATCTATAGCCTCTCCAAGTCTTCTAGCCTCGATAGAGCTGAGACTCCTCCCAACCCTTCTATCAACGATCCTAAGTGTACTCGGATCTATAGTGGCGAAATTAGCTCTAAGAGCTACCCATCCATCCTTAAATTCAAGTCCAGCGCCAAGCGCTTCTAGAGGACCCCTGCCAGTATAATAGACTTCTGGATCGTAACCTAGAAGTGACATAACAGCCGCATCGCTTTCAGGTGCCACCCCCTCACCCAAAATATAGGCCAAACCACATAAACTTCTCGATGCGAGCATATCCATGTTAGGTTTATAGGCTATGGAGAGAGCAGTCTTATCACTGAAACCATCGGGAGCTCCATCTAATACGACATATAACAAGCGCATGGAATCCACCCCCGACTAGAAGGAATATTAATATGGAGATTTAAAGATACGCTAGATGCCATCATTCAAGGAAACTAGCAAAATATTAGGCAAGTATGTGGGCTTAAAATTCGATTCTCACATAATGGTTGCATTTAAGTTAAATACCGCTAGAATTTTAGTAGTAGATTTACAAGGATGAAATAGTGAAGCTTGAGACCCACATAGTTTTCGGTGTTGGGGTTTCATCTATTGTATTTACCTTATCCTCATGTAGGGGGCTCTGTCTACTTGGAGGCTTAGGGCTTGTAGTCTTAGAGCAGTACCTCATAGACCTATTATCCCATGAGAGGAGGGGAGGGCATGTAAGGAGGACTAAATTATTCCATAGCCTCTCAGGCGTGCTCTTTCTCTCAATCGTATTATCTTTAATTTATTCAATTTTAATAATTAATAGTAATGTACTAGATAGCATTTTAATAGTGTTCCCTGGAGTGTTTATAGGCGGTTTATCACACCTATTCCTAGACGCTCTTAACCCAGGCGGCGTCTATTTTAGAGGTAGAAGGGTTAGACTGCTTAGTGTAGAATACGACGACTTTGCATGGAACATTCTCTTCCAGTTTCTAGGATTACTGTCAATCTTATTTAATATCAAGTTTTATATAGACTAGGATTGGGCCTGGATGAATACTCTAAACTCCTTTACTTTATCCTCTATTAATGCGATTGTTGGGCACTCCTTTGCCGCTTCTATAACTTTATTTTTATCAATTCTAGTTTTCAAGTATATCTCTATTATTAGTCTTCTAATTTTTAGATCCAAATACTTCATTAAGTCTTCCAAGTCTATATATGATCTAATATCTACCTTAACCCAATCCAACTCTAGCATCAATGATATTTTCTTAGCTATACATGCACTAAACGCAGAGAGAACGAAGTTGACGTCAACGCTATCTACATCAATCTCAATATTTGGTAAACGTGCTTTTCCTCCACTTACTTCACCCCATCCATGAGCGATCTCAATTACCCTACCCATATTGGACTCGCCTGCATAACTAACTAGTTCACTCATGTATCTATTTAAACACCGTGGGTTTATTTAGGTGGGATATTTGGGGAATACCTTGCCTAATAGGGGCCCAGAGGGATCGAGGGTTATACTTGTTTACATGCTAGTAGCATCTGGCATAGGTTTTTTCGCTTTTAGTTTATATAGTATCATAAGTTATGGTCTTCTTCCTAGCCTGCTCTCTGCCGTTATAGGTTATTCTCTAATAATATTAGGCATAGATCTCTATAAAGAATAATATGTTAATTTTATTGGTAAAAAATCATAATTTTTTGAATCTCTCCACCTGTAATTTGCTGAATCCATGCTCCTCATAGAATCTCTCTGCTATTGCATTGTTAGATGGGTATATAGCAGATAATATGCCAGCTCCCCTCCTAGCCGCCTCCTCTGCTAGCTTCTCTATTAATAGAGTACCTAGCCGCCTTCTCCTGTATCTTGGCTTCACGTAGAGGTCTGTTATTAGAGCCTTTATTCGGGGCTTATAGAATATCCTGTCTTGGAGCTCTGCTACAATGACTCCTACTAGTTGGCTTGTTGATGTGTCCTCCGCGACGAGCACTATGTGTTTATCGCTATTAACAAGTCTTGAGGCGTATTTTTCTGCCTCTTCACCCAGATTATCGACGACTTTGAAGTGAGGGTCCAACTCCTCATTTAAAGTCTTAAGCCTTGCTATCATGACTGCTATCTCTTCGTAATCCGCCTCTCTAGCCTTCCTAATCACTATGCTACCCATAGTACATCACACCTCTACGTCACGCACATAAACATTAAGGTAAGGTCTAAATCCTCCCTCTTTATAGAAGTTCTCGGCTACGTAGTTGAGTGCTGGAAACTCAGCTGCAATGTGCCTTACTCCCAACTCTCTGAGCTTCCTACCCGCTTCTTCTACAAGTCTTTTAGCTATCCCTCTCCCCCTATAGGGTGGTAGCACGTATAACTCCTGGATGACCCCAATCTTGCTCCACGCAAGTATTCTATTCTCCCTAACTACTGCTCGTAGATACCCTACAACCTGGCCATCATAGTCTGCTATCAAAACTACTCCACCGCCATCCTTTATATATTCCAGTGCGAGTTCTCTAGACACTTCCTCAGCGTTTGAGGCCAGGCTCCATGCAGGGTCGAATTCCTCGTTAAACGAGTAAAACCTGAATATTAGGACTGCAAGTTTATCTACATCCCTCTCATTAGGGCTCCTTATGTACAGGCCAGGCTCATACAATACATGCCACCTCACTCATAGTCTACCGGGGGTTTGGGTATTAACCCGCTCTCCCATACTAGTTTGAACTTCTCCCGGGTAGACTTTATTATGAGGCTAGCTCTCTCAACCTCCTCCCTATAAGTGGTAGTCCTACGGGCAACACCCTGCTCAACAGCCTTAACTGCTACGGCAGCTGCAACCCTAGGATAGAGGTCCCATTCATCCATTGTAGGCAGTATATAATCCTCATGTAGACCCTTATCCTCCGCATACCTGGCTATCTCCTCGGCAGCAGCTATAGCCATCTCATCAGTTATAGTCCTAGCCCTAACGTCTAATACTCCCCTGAAGACTGACGGGAAAACGAGGCTATTATTAACTTGGTTGGGGAAATCGCTTCTCCCAGTCGCTACTATACGTGCACCACCCTCCTTAGCCTCCCAAGGCCATATCTCTGGAACAGGATTAGCCTCAGCGAACACTATTGCATCCCTCTCCATAGCCGTGATCCACTCCTTCTTAACAACTCCTGGCCCAGGCTTACTGGCCGCTACTAGAGCGTCTGCCCCCTTCATGGCCTCGCTTAGAGGAGCCCCAGGATTTAGGCCTCCCCCTCCTGTCTCAACTGCTATTTTATACTTCCATGGGTTACTTATCATAAGCCTATCAATATCGCTTCTATCCGGGTGTAGTACGCCTCTACTGTCTAATACCACGATGTTACTTGGAGGGATGCCCCATGCCTTAAGTAGCCTGTAGAGTGCTATATTAGCTGCTCCGGCTCCTAGAAGCACTATTCTAGACTTCCTCATGTCCTTGCCGACTATCTTGAAGGCGTTAATCAACCCAGCAAGAGTAGCGGCTGCTGTCCCCTGCTGGTCATCATGCCACACAGGTATTTCCAGTCTACTCCTAGCCTCGTCGAGTAGCTGGAAGCACTTGGGGCTCTCTATATCCTCTAGATTTATACCCCCAAAGCTGGGTTCAATAGCTTCTAAAAGCGAGAGAAATGCCTCGATCTCACGATTCCTATGGACTAGTGGTATAGCGTCGACTCCGCCTAAATACTTGAACAGGAGGGCTTTACCCTCCATGACAGGATATGCTCCTTCAGGGCCTATCTTACCCAGCCCAAGAACGCGTGTGCCGTCACTGACAACGGCTATCGTGTTCCATCTGTTGGTGTACTCGAAGCTCTCATCCGGGTCCTTCGCTGCTATCCTAGAAGGTTCAGCTACGCCAGGCGTATACCATATGGCGAAGTCCTTTAATCTCCTTATTGGAACCTTAGGGATCGTCTCTATCTTGCCCCCATAGAACTTATGGAGCTTCTTACTTAAAGTATACCAATCAACCTCTTCTCCTTTAGTTTCCTTAACCAATTCTAGGCACTCTCATTTACCCTGTCTCTCGTGGTTTAAATATATAATATAGTCTAGGATTCAAATATGAGAATAATAGGGTGGTATTGAATAGAGGAGCCCATATACTTCATAAATATAATAATATTAATGATGACCTCTTAAGTTAAGGCTACTTATAGCCTCACATTATCCTGGAGTTATTTACTCTAGGCTATCGAGAACTAGTAGATGTGGCTTATATCACTGGTAGAGTAGAAGGCTTAAGGGACTACGGTAGCTATTAGCTTAGGGAGTGATTCATTAGTGTCCATTGGTGCTCTCTAAGAGGTTTAGCCACCTCCACTGCTCGTCTATATACTCTTCTATCCTCTTCAAGGCGTTAGGGTCATTTAATATATGCCTATATCTACCTTGGAGTTTTAAGTACTCTATGAGTGGTGTTCGCCTCTTAGGGTCTCTGAATGGCCTACTAGGAGGGCTTATGGTTAATTTGCCCTTATAGTATTCGTATAGGGGGAAGAACCCGGTTTTTACTGCCAGCTGTGCCATTTTAGCTGTTAATGATGGGTCAAACCTCCATCCTATAGGGCAGGGTGCCAGGAGGTGGATGTACTTGAATCCCTTAATTTGAGATGCCTTTCTAACCTTCTCGATGAAATCTAGGGGATAGCCTACACTCGCTGTTGCAACGTAGGGCACTCCATGTGATATCAGTATCAGCGGTACATTCTTCTTCTGCTCCGTCTTACCAGTAACGGTTGTCGTAGTCCAGGCACCATAGGGTGTGGCACTGCTCCTCTGTATCCCAGTGTTCATATAAGCCTCATTGTCAACGCATATGTAGAGTATATCGTCGTTTCTCTCTGCTGCGCCGCTTATTGCCTGGAGTCCTATGTCAGCTGTACCACCATCGCCAGCGTAGACAACCACCTTTACGTTATCCATACCCCTCAGTCTGAACCCAGCACTCATACCAGCAGCTGTGCTGGCAGCTGCTGCAAAGACGGTATTAAGTATGGGGAAGTTTATCCCCGACCTAGGATAGATGCCCTGAATAACACTTATACAACTGGCTGGAACCACTAGTACTGCATCATCGCCTAACGCCATCTTCAGATATCTAAGCCCCATAGTCTCTGGGCAACCGGGACATGCTGCGTTACCGGGTTGCCCATACCTCCTCCTAGGAAGTTCTTTCAATCTCACAGCCATCATGAATCACCCCTACTTAAGGGCATTACTGGCTTCACTATCTTATCCCGAACTCTCTCAGGCAAGTGCCAATATACTGGTTCATAAACTCTACCCTCCTCTTCTACGCGCTCTATGAATTTCAATGATACAGATAGGAAGTCCTCAGCTGTTACATCAACGCCTCCAAGGCCCGCTATCACTCCGATCATGCTAGTGGAGCCTATACCTAAAGTTGAAGCTGTATCTGAAAATAACTGTCCAGTGCTTCCAAATGATATTGACCTATCGAAAACTAAGACCCCCTTAGCTCTAGATGATAGTTCGAGTAGCTCTTCCCGTGGCCATGGTCTTATGAATCGTATTCTTGCAACTCCGATCCTGTATCCAATCTCTCTGGCCTTTTTAGCAGCAATTTTTGCTTCTCCAGCCCAGCTTCCAGTTAAGAGTATGAAGTAGTCTGCATCATTGCACATGAAGCACTCTATGAGTCCCCCATAGGATCTGCCAAACGTTTCTCCATAATCAATATCAACCTTTTTTATCACATCTCTAGCTTTTTCCATGGCCTTATGCATAGAATATCTCATTAGGAAGTACTCCTCGTCAGGCGCTATATTCCCCATCACTAATCCTGTCTCGGGGGATATCACATAAGGCTGCCTTCTAGGAGGGAGCCAAGAGTCCACCTCAGTATCATCTGGGACATCAACTGGCGCTGATGTATGAGATAATATGAAGCCGTCCAGCCCAACCATCACTGGGAGGTATACCCTAGGATCCTCGCTTATCCTGAAAGCCTGGATAACTAGGTCTAGAACCTCCTGATTATCCTCCGCCATAGCTATGATCCATCCAGTGTCCCGTTGATCCATGATATCCTGGTGGTCAACATGTATATTCCAGGGTGGGCCGATGGCCCTGGTAACTACAGCCATAACTAGTGGGATCCTAGCACCAGCAACCCACCACACAACTTCATGCATATATAGTAGCCCATGGCTGGATGTAGCTGTAAAGGCTCTCACGCCAGCCGCCGCTGCTCCCATCGCCGCTGCGAGAGCGCTGTGCTCGCTTTCCACCCTGATCATCTCTGCATCCATGACTCTCTTCTCAATGTACTCGGATAGCTTCTCCACTATAGTGGTCTGGGGAGTTATAGGATAGGCTGATACTACCTTGACCCGGGATAGCCTAACAGCCTCTGCCACAGCATGATTGCCCGTTAAGACTTTAACAGCCACCTTTACACCACCTCTCGCACCATTTCAATCGCGTTGACAGGGCACACATCTGCGCAGATTCCACAGCCCTTACAATACTCATAGTCAACGTATACGCTGTCATCATCCCTTCTAATTATCGTATCCTCAGGACAGTAGAGCCAGCATAGGATACATTTTATACATTTATCTTCATTAATTACAGGCTTCATAGTCCTCCAAAAGCCTGTAACTCCAGAAGCCCCTGGCGAAGGCATGCTTAGTGGGGCTTTGAAGAGCGTTCTGGGTTCTTCTATTGGCAGGCTGGTTGGATAATCAGCCACTCTCCTGGCACCCGCATTATATTTTCATATATAGATGAGGGTTTATAGATTAGTATGGATAAAATATGTATCCCATATTCAAGAGAGCCTGTTCATTTAACCCGTCACTCATATAGACCTTCAGCCACCACAAAATCCCATGGTGCATCATGATGCTAGACAACATAGTTAATTCACTTAGGAAATCGGGCTTCATAATATCACAACACAAGGCGTCATATGCAACACTAGGCGGTGAGATATTAGAAGAGGATAGGCTTACTGCAACCAGCACCAGCGGTTTAGTCAGGATAACGATATCACACAAGTCGGACGAGCAATGGTATAGAGTATCAATATTAATGTTAGGCGCAAAGGCCACTGAATCCACGGCCTCCGCACTCTCAAGATTAGGAGGTAGTGTGGACTATGAACCTGGAGATAGGCTATTAGCTGTATTCAAGAAAGCCGGGCCCGGTGATGTAGAGGAGATCGTTAATGAAGTATTGGGGTAGAGGAGTACCGGAATGGCCCAGATTACTTAAACATCTGATAAATAAGAGAGATATCTTATCATACCCGGGTTCGCCTGGGGTATTAAAATGGCTAGACATAGATAAACTAGTGATCAATGACGTACCTGGGTTAAACTGGCATTGCAACGGGCTCTATGAGGTCGAGGTAAATAATGGAGGGTTCATAGCCGAGGAGCCCCTGGAGCTATCAAATAATAGTACGGCACCCATGTATAGCCTAATGCCATGGAGTCAACTTGAAGAACTAGGTAGGTGGTTGAGTGCAAAGAATGAATATTACATGAACATCTTGGGTTGGAGACCCTTGTCACCGGTAAGGTCTACATCACCGCTACCTAGATGCATAGTATTTGAAGACGAGATTTGGGGAAAAATTGATGCGCAGCCTTTAAACTCTCAAAGCACAGATTCCTGCGTTAAGCCTAAACCGATAGGTACTACTGAGCACATAAAACTAGGGCCATTCATTATTGACCCTGGGCAGACATTAACCAAATATTCATCAAAGGGTTTAGTAGGGTACTCATCTGTCATAGGGGATATAATGGGGTGTAGTACTGGAAACTCTCTGACTATAAGTACTGAAAGCAGGAGTAATGTTATCGTTGTAAGGCATAATTTCTATGATTATGATATAAAATTACTATATCCATTAATCTTCAAAAGACTTGGCAGGGTTAGGTCAACCCTTCATGCATCTTCGAATGCTATAGTTGTCTCGACACTACAAGGATCACTAGCCCTTTCATCACCTAACGGTGTAAGCGTTGAGGCATCCCAGGGGAAACTTGTTGTAGAGTTTAGTGATAGAATCACTCTGACTCTAGGTGATACGGTGCAGGCCTACAGGACCCTAATCGAGCAGACCATAGCTTGGAGACCAGTTAATGCACCATCTATAGGGTATGGCCACATTAGGTCGGGAACCTCTAGCCCCGTCCTGGTAGATGCTGGTCCTGGCTACCTAGAATTCATCGTGCAGAACCCCTCTCCAACTGATTCCATCGTGGAGGTGAAACTATTCTATCCGGTAAAGAGCGTAACTCTATCATCACCCCTAGGAGACCTAACACTACCACATGGGCATGGATTATTTAGGATACCAGCACCCTCATGCTGTATTTGTATTGTTAGGGTTGAGTTTAAGCGCATGCTATCACGACTTAGACTCGTATCTGGGAAGTGACTGAGGATAGCTGGTTTACTCAGAATAGATACGCTACTAGAGATACTAAGCCTATGAGGGCCTGTATTGATAATATGAATAGTACTACCCTCTTTTCTGTAGCTCTCCCCCTTATAGAGTTAAGCACTCCTAGTGCTATGTGAGTTATACTGTAATACTTATCGTAGGGTGGCTTAAGCGTTCCATCACTAGATACGCGAGCGAAGTTCTCTTTATGCACGTTGTTTAGCTTCCCCCTTATATATAGTAGGAGCTCAAGAAAGTATAATGCAAATAATGTTATACCGAATTTCTCGAAGTTGCCTATTATAACTAGGCTTGCATAGTACGATCCAAACGCATATGTGAATGTATTACCCGGAAAGACCCTGGCAGGGTACCAGTTGTATAATAGGAAGGCTAGTATGCCAGCTATTCCTATGATCGATGCATAGAATATAAAGTCTAGCCCTTTATAGTATGAGAATATGGATATAAAGACTAGTAGTAGTGCTCCCATACCAGCTTCTAGACCATTATAACCCGCAATCATGTTAAAAGCATTTGAAGCCCCAACTATGCCTATAGGGACCAAAAGCAGAGGGTACAGAACGCCGAAGTCCACCACGCCGATCAGGGGCAGATCTACCCTAGACACTCCAGCCCTCATAACGACTAGAGGCAGTGATATCGGCGCCATGAATATAACTCTATACCTAGGCTTTAGCCCTTTCTTCCAGCCAAGTATATCATCTATGAATCCTAGGAAACCAGACATGAAAAGTACTGCCACAAGCCCGTATAACTCCACTACATTATAGTATTTATCCTCGATATACCTATAGAACGCTTCAAAGACTAGTAGTCCAAATGCAACACCTATAACAGCCCATATACCACCAGCCTCTGGCACCATCACATTCCCAGGCTTATTCATATCTCTACCCATAAACCCTCTATTCCTTGCCCACTCTATCCAGGCTCTAAGAAAGGCTAGTGTTACAGTGAATGCTATTATAGAACTAGTTATTAAGTATATGTTGTAATTCAAACCCTACTACTCCCTCCATTTATCTGTGTTATCCAACGTTATTAGAGTACATGCCATCATTAACTAATAAACCCCGAAGCTCCAATACTATCTTACGGGAATCCGATGACAGCCGCTAAGGCATTTGGGAACCCGGGTCTAGAGGGAGCATACTCCCCATGATGACAAGGCCCGCATTGAGGATGCCCTTGTTAATGGATGAATTATTAAAGTCACCCTACAATTTCAAAATTATACCCCATCTTTCTCAGATCCCTTAATATAGCGTCTATAGCCTCCTTAGATGGTATCTCTATGGATATCCTGAGCGCTGTATGCCATGCTGGAGTGTTTATATCTGCTCTATCATGTAGCACCTCTACTATGTTCCCCCTATTCCTTGCTATTACACTAGTTATCTTTGCTAGAGTTCCGGGAACATCTGGTACGTATCCGTGTATAGTTGCAATCCTTCCATTACCAGTTAGCCCCCACAACAGTAACTTGTATATGTGTGTTAAATCTATGTTACCCCCGGATATGACTATAGCTGTATCACCCTCAAGACTCAAGCTGCCACTTATGATTGCTGCTAATGGCGCTGCACCTGCCCCCTCAGCTAGAACCTTGCCTCTCTCGAGGAGGAGGTATATCGCCTTGGCTATATCTTCTTCTTTGACTGTGACTAATTCATCCGCTAGCTCCTTTATAAGCGAGAAAGTTAGATCCCCTGGTTTTTTAACTGCCAGTCCATCTGCTATAGTAGGCTTTACCTCAACTACGACTGGTCTACCCTCTCTGAGTGATACAGTCATCTTCGGTGCATTTTCTGGTTCAACTCCTATTACTCTAACATTGGATCTTAGCCTTTTTGCTACTACAGCTATACCTGATATGAGCCCTCCACCACCAACACCAACTACTATATTCCTTACCGTAGGTAAGTCCTCTAGTATTTCAAACCCTATAGTACCCTGACCTGCTATCACGTCGGGATCGTTGAATGGATGGATGAATGCATAGCCTTTCTCACGCGCTATCCTTAACGCCTCCTCCTCCGCCTCATCATAGATCCTCCCATGTAGTACGACTTCTGCACCATAGGAGCGTGTAGCCTCTATCTTGGATATGCTAGCCGTTTCAGGCATGACTATGACAGCTCTTCTATTAAACGCTGATGCTGCAAAGGCTACTCCTTGAGCGTGGTTTCCTGCTGACGCTGCTACGAAGCCTGGGTATGCTTCTTTCAGCTTACTAACCTTATATAATGCTCCTCTAACCTTAAAGCTGCCAGTCTTTTGTAGATTCTCGTATTTCAAGTAGATCCTAGTACCTGCAATCCTGCTGAACGTCGTGCTCGGGTCTAGAGGGGTTCTCCTGGCAAGTCTACCTACTATCTTCCTTGCCCTGCGCGACTCCGTGTATATGTAGTCAACTATCTCCCTTCCCGATGTATCCAATAGCCTCTACCTCTACCTCAGCCCCTTTTGGTAGATCACTTACTTCGACGACAACCCTTGCAGGGTACGAGGACTTAAAGTATTCCTTATAGACCTGATTGAACTCATCAAACTTAGTGATATCTTTTAAATATACAGTTACCTTAACTAGGTCGTCCATAGATCCCCCAGCAGCCTCAACTATAGCCTTTAAATTATCGAGTGCCCTTCTAACCTGGACTCTAAACTCTCCTTCAACCAGCTCCCCACTCTTAGGATCTAAGGGTATCTGTCCAGCTATAAAGATCCAGCCATCTACAACGATTGCTTGACTATAAGGACCGACTGGCCTAGGTGCTGCGTCTGTAAATACAGCCTCTCTAGCCATCAGGCACATCCCCCCCTTCCCTTAATAAAGGGAATTAAAGCCTGTATTCAAGTGTTTTGCGTCATGCTGCTAATAAGAGTATTATCATTGTTGAAATAGCTACTAGGATGTTATCATCTAGCGGGGGGAACTCGAACTTCTCTATGGCAGATGCTATTAGGCCAGCAAATGCGCCTATAGAACCTGCATATAAGAATCCCAGGGGTACAGATACTGTGGCCATAGCGATGTTACCAGCCCAGTGTTTAGTTCTTTTCTCGAATAGCATATTCCTTACCACACCTGTCACGGCGTCCCCAAACGCTATGAATATGCCTGGCAATACCGCTATATTAGGGTCTCCTGTAGCCATCCATAGTATAATGAGGCTAACACCCCATGCTATAGTGAAGTTTACTTCATACGCGTTCTCTTTAACCTGAAACCACCACATCAATCTCCCAGTCTTCCGCATAAAGTAGAGAAAACCCGTTAATGCCAGAGCCATGAGAAATGGTAGCAATGGCGTTGTGAAGAGGAAAGGTGTGAGAACAGCTATCACACCCCCTGCAAACACGTGTATATACTTCCTGGTATAGTATACTGCTACTTCATGCGATTTCCCCTTACCGCGTACGTAACTATAGAGTTTTCTCCCACCGTAGACGACTATTATAACGTAGCCCGTTAATATTAGCGCGTAGAAGACCTCTTGAGGCGTTATACCGTGAATCAATAAGAGGCTCACCTCGTATGTATCTCGATTAAATCACCATCCTCCAGTATATGTTCTCCGCCAACCCTCTGACCAGGATACCTAGCGCTTGGCCCCCATATTTTAGCGTATTTAAAGTTCCTTGCCAGATCCTTATGTATCCTCCTTGCAGCTTCAATTACAGTAGTCCCTTTAGGTACTATAAGGGGGTTGGGATCAGGCTCCTTATTAGGCTGCTTCGTGTATACTCTGATAATGCCTAGGATCTTGAATATAATGCCTCCAATATCATTTAGCCCCTCACCCGTCTTAGCCGAGGCTATGACGAGTGGCGTATCATCTCCAGCGAGCTCTCCTATCTTCGACACCTTCATCCTAGCCTCTGGAAGATCTGACTTGTTCAATACTATAATCGCCGGCTTATACATTCTAGCCTGGTATATCGCCTTCTCAACGTCATCTAGGCTCACGTCACCTTCTATCTCCACTATAGCATTATATATCCTATAGGATGCAAGTAGCCTCCTTAAGTCATCCTCGGTAAAGTCTATCATACGTCCGCTACCCTGTATCTTCACCCCGTTGATCTCCCTGCTCTTTAGTATCCTGACAAGACCTCTCCTCCTAGTCACCACAATACCCCTGTCCTCAAGTAACTCCATAATCCTGGATAACGTGTAACCAGGGTCTGGCTCATCTAGCCCCACCACTATTAATAGTGCATTAGCATTTCTAGCTAAACCTAGGATTCTATTGTTAACAGGAGAATCTGGTTGATCGAGTAGTAATGGAGGAGTATCAACGAGCTGGAACTGTATATCCTCGTATTGCAGCATTCCAGGTATAGGCGTTTGAGTTGTAAACGGGTAAGGAGCGATCTCAGGCCTAGCATTTGTTAACCTAGCGAGTAGACTGCTCTTACCAGAATTAGGAGGGCCTATTAATACCACCTGGCCAGCGCCAGCCCTTTCAACGAAAATCCTAGGACCCCCACCTCCAGCTCTTTTCCTCCTCCTCTCCTCCTTCTCCTCTTTGAGCTCTGCCAGTCTCCTCCTAGCCCATAAAAGCAGGTTCTCAGTACCCTTATGCTTTGGAACGGCTGATATGAACTCCTCCAAGGCCTGGATCTTCTCCTCAATTGTTCTAGCCTCACTGTACTTAGCCAGCTTAGCCTTAGCCTCAGCGGTTAAATTGGCAGGCATAACCCACTACACCACTACCCGCCTAATTTAAGTAGAATAGAGAAATTAACTATTATTAATACTGAGCTTGAATCACACCTCATGTTAAAGTTCTAGTAAAAGCACTATTTCCCGCCTCCCTGAATTATGATAGAAGTCCTTAATATAGCGATCACAATTATAATCCATATAATTCCGAAGAACATGTACCGAGTTAAACTAAATTTATATGATACATAAAAACTCAATAACGCGGCAATAACCCCTACTATTATAGCTGCAACCTCAAGCCTAACCTCTAGCTTTCTTTTATCTACCATTGATCACCGGGTGAATCTATAATTTGAAGGAAATTATATCTTTACCACAGGACTTAGCCAGATAATCTAGATCTATACCAGGACAACAAGATTATTATAATATAATTACTAAATTATATTTCCCCGGGGAGATCGTCTTGAAGACACACGGGTGGTTAATGGTTTGAGCGAGTTAAAGAAGCTGATTTTAGAAGTCTTGAGTGAGTGCCAACCATGCTCGTTTGAGGATTTATTATCCCATATATCCGTCAAAGGGGATTTAAGGCCTCTTAGAAGGGCTCTAGCTGAGCTTATTAGGGAGGGTGTAGTAGTTAAGGTTCCTGATTATGAGAGGAGAAAGTTGATGTATATGCTTAAGTCTTAGCTTCGAGAGCATCTCTTATTCGTGACACAGCGTGGCTTATCCTACTGGGAGGTTCGAAGGAGAAGCTTAAGCGTAGGTGTTTCTCTCCTCCTTCCCCGAATACTGTCCCTGGTACTGTGAACACTCTTTTTTGCTTAGCTAGTAGCCATGCTAGGTCCTCGCTTGTCCCATTGGTTATATAGCTGGAGAAGTCTGCATAGATGAACATTCCCGCCTTAGGCACCTTGAATTTCACATCGGGGAGGTGTGCCTTGAGGGCTTTGATTAAGGCATCTCTCCTTCTAGCGTATTCTCGTAATATAGAGGGTAGATGTTTTCCCCTTAACTTATTCTTTAAATAATATTCTACTAGTATCTGTGAGGGTGTAGGTGGATTATAGCTTGCTATCTCTCTAACCTTCTTAGCATCCTGGACTATATCAGGGGGGCCTGCAATGTAACCTAACCTCCAGCCGGGTATTCCGGGGTCTTTACTATAGCTCCCTACCGTTGTAACGTAATCCCAGCAATACCTTTCTGGCCATGTAGGCCCATCCTCATAGTATAGCGTGTAGTAGGCTATGTCATGGACTAGATATGTTCTGTAATCACATGCAAGATCCGCTAAGAGTCTAGCCTCATCCCAGTCCAGGGTTCTACTAGTCGGATTATCTGGGTTACTTATAAGCACGACTTTCGAGTTTGAGAAGAGATAATGCCACCCATCTTCTCCGACTACAAGACTAGGATACGTATTATATTTTATAATCCTTACAGACAGGAACGAGAGTATATTGAAGTACTGGAAATAGGCGGGTATAACTACGCCTACGGGATCCCCAGGTTCTGTCAAGGCTGAGATGACAGAAAATACAGCTTCCATGCCTCCAGACGTCACCACGATGCCTCTATAAGGATCAGGCCTTGGCCTACCAAGCTCCTCTAAATCATCAGCTATAGCCTCCCTAAGACTAAGTAGACCCTCACTAGGTGTATATGCAAATAAACTCCTATCATAATCCTCCATTAACCTTCTCGCCACATACTCCACAGCTTCCTTTGCGGGAGGAAATCCTGGTTGCCCAGCATGGAGGGAATAATAGTCTAAACCCATCCTCTTATATTCAGATGCAAGACTAGACATGGCCTTCGTAACACTGGGTTTCATAGACGCGATCCTACGTGAAACCATTCTAAGGCACCCTTAAATCCAGAACCGCTGATGTATCTATAGTTACATGGATTAAAATCTACTGGAACACTGAGGTTTCCTATTCCAAAAATTAATAAATAATTATTAATTTAGAGTATTTTACCGGTTATTTACTCTGCCCACCGCTTTTAAAGATTCTTCAAGTATTTCTAAGCCTTTGTCTATCAAGTCCCTCTCTATGGTTAGAGGTGGGGCTATTCTGATCGTCGAATACCCAGCTGCAACTACTAGTAAACCTTTCTTGAAGGATTCCTGTATGACGGCTGACGTCTCGTTTACTGCGGGCTCCTTTGTATCTCTATCCTTGACTAGCTCCACTCCTATCATTAACCCCTTCCCGCGTATGTCTCCTATGAGCTCTACTTCTTCGGCTAGCTCGTTTAACCTCCTCATTATATATTCTCCGTCTCTCAGAGCCTTTTCCAATAGGTTCTCCGATATTATTATGTCGACTACAGCATTGAACGCTGCTAGCGCCACAGGGTTTCCTCCGAACGTGTTAGCATGACTACCACGTGGAAGTGTCATTAGATGCCTTTTGCCCACAACTGCTCCTAGTGGGAGGCCAGATGCTATACCCTTAGCCATAGCTACTAGATCGGGTTCAACCCCCCAGTGTTCTATCGCAAACCACTTGCCAGTCCTTCCGAATCCCGCTTGGATTTCGTCGTCAACCATTAATATGCCATGTGGTTTTACCAGTTTTTCCAGTTTCCAAAAGAAGTCGTCTGGGGGGACGACGTAGCCTCCCTCTCCCTGTATGGGTTCAAAGATGATAGCTGAGACCTCTACGGGATCAACTACGTGTTTAAATATGTACTCCTCCATGAACCCTATAACACCGTCACTACACTCGCTTGGTGTTTCTGCGGCAAAAGGGCATCTATACGGGTTTGGGTATGGTATGTGGATAATTCCCGGTAGTAGTGGTGAGAAGCCTCGTCTATGCACTGGTTTGCTAGCTGAGACAGACATAGCTCCATAGGTTCTACCGTGGAACCCTCCTATGAATGACAATATATAGGGTCTAGATGACTTGTAATAGCCTCTTGAGATCTTGATTGCGGCCTCTATGCTCTCAGCCCCACTATTAGTGAAGAATACTTTACCGTCTCCTATTGGGGCTATCTTCTTTAATCTTAGCGCTGCTCTAGCGGCTTCCTCGTAATAGAAGTCTGTCAGGGAGTAGTGTATTAGCTTGTCTACCTGCTTCTTTATAGCCTCAACAACTTTCGGGTGCCTATGGCCTACATTAACTACTACGAGGCCAGAATTGAAGTCTATATACCTGTTGCCATCTACATCCTCCACTATGGATCCGTAAGCGGTTTTTACCACTAAGGGATACCACCTCGTGAAGGACTGCATTATGTTCTCTTCATCAAGTTTGATCAGTTCCCGTGCTTTTGGACCGGGAGGCTCGATCCTGATATAGGGTGCACTTGCATCGTCCAACTAGGACACCCACCTAGACTTGGAGATGCTCTAACAATATTATAAGCCTTCAAATAACACCCAGTATATTACGGGTGGGTATAGTTGTCGTATGAACTGGAGGTAGTTGAGGAGTACCTATTACATGGAGAGAGGAGGTTTAAGCTTAGAGTGAAGGGATCTAAGATAACCGTTAATGTAGCAGCTGATAGCATAGATGAGGCCATGGAGAAAGCTAGAAATATACTTAAGAAAATCAGGGCGGATAGGATCATCCGTGGGTGACTTTCCTTTCCTGGGTGAGCGAGGCATCTATATACTTATCACCTAGTATATAGACCCTCTTACCCCCTCCTCTGTACTCAAGCTTCCATATAGGAGCTTCATGCTTAACCCGTTCAACAAGCGACTCCAGCGCAGGGTATATGTTCTTCCTAGACTCTCCTGCAACGGCCACCACTATCGTTAGCTCCCCGGGATTAAGGGTTCCTGTATAATGATATATTGCTACCCCCTCTAAGTCGTGTCTCTCAGCCTCTTCTTCAGCGATCCTCCTCAATACATCATCTGCGATCTCTCCTGCATGCTCATAGTCTAGGGATAAGACTTCCTCACCCTGGTTTACACCTCTAACTACTCCTACGAAGAGGCCAACTGCCCCTACTCTTCTAGAGGTCTTACCCAGCTCTTCTATTAATTTATTAAAATCTATTCTGCGCTCCTTCCCCAGTACACCAACCCTAATTATCCTACTCCCACCTGCTGGCGGAGGCATTAGATGGATGGTTTTAGCGTCACCTACTTTATCATCCAGATCCGAAGGCTTACCGTCTACTACAACCATAAGCTCCCATCCAATGGCGTCTAGCGCAGCCTTGAGCCTTTGATTGGTCTTAGACAACTCCTCTACTATCCTCCTAATAGTATAGTCTCCTTCAACGTTGATCTTCACCTCACCGGATCCGAAGGCATCCCTGAGTATAGAGTAGAACCTTAGGGTTACCTCTGGCATGCCTTATATCACCTTTACTGTTTTCTTTTTCTTCTCCTCTAGGGCTTTCTCCATTTCGTTTATAAGCTCCCTCAAGGGCCCCTGAACGCATGAATCATCAAGCCTCTCTAGTAGGAGTTTCATGAATCTATACGCACAGTCCCGGCTATGAAAATGCATTGTATACCCAGCTTTACTCATAACTATACCTTGTCCGTGTGGGAACTTCCTACCGCAAACTATGCACGTGTAGTAGACCCGCGCCAACCTTATCACCACTAATTAACGAAACCGTAGGATTAATAAGACTGACCTACAACTGTTTAGGGGGTAACCACATGTGGAATATGTAGAGGTCTAGCAGCAGTATAGCACGAGATAGTTATGTGGAAAGGGATGAATAATGGGGATCGTATGGGAGACAAGAGAAGCCGTGGACATGCTGCACCCCCGACTGAAGAAGCTCATCGAGTCTAGGGGGTGGAGTAGTCTAACCGGAGTTCAGGTTAAGGCGTTCCCATCCATACTCTCCGGGGCCAATACATTGATTATGGCCCCCACTGGAGAGGGTAAGACGGAGGCTGGCCTACTACCAGTTCTATCAATGATGCTAGAGAGGCCTGTAGAGCCTGTCACTGTACTATATATAACGCCTATGAAGGCTCTTATCAACGATTTATATCTTAGGATATCATGGTGGGCTTCTAAACTAGGCTTTAAGGTTGCAAGGAAGCATGGAGACACTTCATCCTCTGAGAGGAATATGAGGCTGAAGAAGGCACCCCATATACTGATAATAACGCCTGAGAGCCTAGAGATAGACCTAGACTGGGCATCAAAGTTCAGAAAGTACTATGAAAACCTACAGTGGGTCATAATAGATGAGGTACACGAATTCATGGCAAGCAAGAGAGGAGCACAATTAGCAGTACAACTTGAGAGGTTATCACAGCTAGCTGGACGCGATTTACAGCGTATAGGGCTCTCAGCTACGATAGGGGATCCAGATAAAGCACTAAAAATAATATCAGGCAGTAGCTCGCGTAGATCAGTATTGGTGGATGCGCGCAGAGAGAAGCAGCCCAGACTAGGTATAATATATGTGTCTGAAAACGCGGAGGACCCATGGCTGGAAATAGCGAAGAACGTGGTCAGCGAGATAGATAAGCCAAGCCTGGTCTTCGTGAATAGCAGGTATATTGCTGAGAAGGTAAAGGATTCACTAGAATACCTAAATGTGAAGGATATATTCGTCCATCATTCAAGTGTATCAGCGCAGATAAGAGAGGATGCAGAAGAGAAACTGAGAAGAGGCACGCTGTCAGCTATTGTATGTACTAAAACTCTGGAGGTTGGAATAGATGTAGGTGCTATAAAGAAGGTTATCCAGATAAGGGCACCTGGCAGGGTAGCTAGCCTACTTCAGAGAGTCGGCAGAAGCGGCCACACGATACACGGAACATCTATCGGCTCAATAATTAGCCTAGGCGTTATAGACTATGCTGAATCAGTTGCTGAAGCAAGCCTAGCATTGAAAGGTGAGATAGAGCCAGTAACTATAAGCAGAATCCCGTATGATGTAATAGCTAAAGAGATAATAGGCATGGCTATGGAGAAGGGAGGAGTGCCTAAAGAATACGCATACAAGGTCATATCATCACTACCTGTGAGAAGCCTCTCCCGGGATGAATTCGAAAATCTATTATCGTACATGGAGAAGAATAAGCTGATAAGGATAGATGGTAACATAATAAAGATAGGCTCTACATTCTATAAGATATGGAAGTTCAGGAACGACAAAGGAGCTAAGATGTGGTGGTCACGCGACTTCTCGGAATTCTTCTCGACAATACCTGATAGAGACCTATTCACAGTAAAGCATGGAGACATGATTATAGGGTACATCGATTCAGTCTTCGTATACAGGCACCTTAGAACGGGAGATATAATCAGGTTGGCTGGCAGGGCATGGGAGATCAAGAGGATAGACGACAACATGTCTAAGGTAGAAGTTGAGCCTACAGATGCAATAGCAGAGATACCGCTATGGCGTGGTGAAGGGCCTAGAAGAGATAGGAGAGTTGCAGTAGAATTCATGGAAATACTACGGGGTAAGCCCGTCAACGATGTAAAACTTGACCCAGAGGGGGAGAAGGCTATAGAAGCTTTGAGACGAGAGTACGAGGAACTAGGCGTACCTATACCATCAGAGGATACTATAATTTATGAATATCATGATGGAGAACACATAATAACGGCCCCCTTAGGCAGTGGAGCCTCAGAAGCCTTAGCTATAATCCTAACGCATCTTGCATCAAAGAATGTAGGATTAAATGTCTACTATAGATCATCCTTCTTCGGCTTCAGTATAGCTGCCGAAGGATTCAATCCTATAGAGGCGTTGAAAAACGTCGATCCGAGTGATATAGACAAGCTGGTAGAGAAGGCTGTGGAAAAGAGCCCCTATCTCTACCAAGTCATGAGAGAGATACAGCTGGACTTAGGCAAAATAGGAAGCATCGATGCAGATGAGGACTCTATATTAATCCAAGAAGCCGTTAGACAAGTTATAGAGAGGTACCTAGACATAGAGGGTGCTATAGAATTCGTGGAGAATCTAAAGAATGGGCAGATAAAGGTGTATACAGCTTATAAGAAGCTGACTCCACTTGCCAGAGAGGTGCTCAGATACCCGCCAGTGAAGCCGTGGGTTCAGGATCTAGCATTAAAGATAGCTAGGATGGTCGAGGGAACAGCTCTTACAGTGTTCGAGCTGGCAGACATTCTAGAGTTAGCTGAGAAGACTGTAGACTCGAAAATCAGGGAGATGAGAAAGGAGGAATATGATAAGTATAGAATAGTAGGCTTCATAGACGTAGACGAGGATGAATGGAGGTGGCTGCTACTAAAAGACCTAGACGAGATTGCATCCTCGGAGGAGTTCGAATCCAGTTTCAAACCATTCAAGTGGAGGGAGCCACTCAGAGTCTATATCAAGACGCACATAAGTAGTAAGCCGAAGGAGATAATAATAACCCCAGAGGCTGTTATGAGGAACTGGGATGATATAGCCTCTAGAATACCAGACGAGTTGTACATGGTCAGGGTATCATCAGCATATAGTGAAGGCACCAGGGACGATGTAATAGTTACACACTACCACGTCCCCGCTAAAGCCCTAAGACTACTATTACTAAACGCGGCAGCCTACATACAGAAAAAAGAGTTTGAAAGGGTATTCTAGGTTACCTACTTAACCATTAAAACACTAGCTCCTCTTATACCCTATCTTCCTTAGGAAATCGACACGCTCCCTAACATCATCGTCTCCTTCCACTCCTAACGGCTTGAACCCATCAGCTACACCTAGCAGAGCCCTCTGTTCTCCCAGATCCGCTACTATAACTTTAACGGGATTAGCGGTTGCAGCGTCTATAGCTACAACCTCCTGGACGTTCTTTATAGCGTTTAACACGTTTATAGGCCATCCATCCCGTATATAGACTACAAATACGTGGCCAGCGGCAATCCTACTACAGGCTTCAACTGCCTTAGCTATTAGTTCATCGTTATTCCCGTCTTTCCTTATAAGCCTCTTGGCAGATGCCTCGCAGAACGCTATACCGAATTTTATTGAGGGACAGCTTGTGACTAAGGCCTCATATAAATCTTCTACGGTCTTTATAAAATGGCTTCTACCAATTATTACATTAGTCCCCTCAGGAACCTCTATATCGACTGCTTCAATCCTCACTTCCACTGGTTATGCCCCCTCCAACTATTTATAACTAGTCTATATCCATCAATATATTAACATTATTATAATCTTGAGGGACACTAGACTTAAAAGAATCACGCAAAGGGGCTTGGCGGATGGATTTACTCCTCCACGGAATATATGGCAGGGGATCCAATGCTATGAGCAGGATCGATAAAGCGTTTCAGTTAGCCATAGAACTACTTGAGGCAGTGCTTGCATTCGTTCTAATACTACTAGTTGCAATATCCTCAATTAAGCTAATATTGATGGTATATAACACTGTGCATAGCGAAGTTGTAGAGAAGGAGTCAATATTGCAAATACTCGATATAGCCTTACTCCTGATACTCTCCATAGATATCCTAAGAACCCTCCTGACAGCTATAACAACTAGAAGATTCCCCCTTAGGATAGTCGTGGAAGCAGCTATGATAGCAGTGCTCAGAGAGATAATATCAATCGAGATAAGACACCTTGACTACAAGATGATTATAGCCCTAACTATAGCACTCATCGGATTGGGGTTCATAAGAACCCTTTTACTAGCCTCGGAGAGGAGGAGAGGGTGACACGGTCAAAGCTGAAAATAATATTGCTTGAATCATCCATAGAAATAGCGCCTAAGCATATAGCAAAGCACAGACAAATTGTTGAGTCGGCTAGGATGCATAGGATCCCTGTAAGCCGTGTCATACTTGATAAAACACTCCACTACAATGCAATGAGCAGGCTTGAGGAGAAATGGAAAAGAGGTAGACCTGATATTCCTCACATAACACTGCTGAACATCCTCGACTCTCCTCTAGCTAAGAGGAGTTTAATAGACGTGTTTATCCAGGTATATGATGGAAGGGTATTCGAGGTTAAACCACAAACTAGGCTCCCAAGACACCTTGATAGGTTCAAAGGATTAATGGCCCAGTTACTTAGACTAGAGAGGGTTCCTCCCGAAGGCGAGAGTCTTATATACAAGTCCCACTCAACCCTCAGAGAATTCGTAAAAGATCATGGAGGACTAATACTCCTATGGGAAAAGGGAGAGCAGACTAATCCTAGTCATATAGTGAAGAAGGCCCTAGACACAGGATACCCTATTGGCGTGGGAGCATTTCCAAAGGGTGATTTCCGAAAGGAGACTCTTGAATTATCATGCTGCAAATACAGCATACTAGGAGGGGAATCTCTGGCGGCCTGGATAATCGCCTCTAGAATAGTATGTGAGGCTGAGAGACTGCTTGGAATATGGTAGTTTAGATCCTATGAGCTGCTGGCGCTGTATGTGTGGCCTTGATTATGGGTTCCCTCTTCCAGTCACATGATTCTAAGGCTAAAACAGCTAGCTCCTCAGCATGGCTTTTATCCCTAGCTAACGCTATCATTGAAGGTCCAGCACCACTTATAGTGAACCCTAAAGCCTCACCTCTACTTAGCAGTGATCTCCTCAGCTGCGTATAACATGGTATGAATCTCGACCTAGCTGGTTCAATTATGCTGTCTTGGCTCATCATTTCACCCAACAACTCAATATCACCTCTATATGCTGATGCAACAAGCATAGCTAGCCGCGACCAGTTAGACACAGCTTTCTCTAAGGGAACCATCCTGGGTAGCACACTCCTCATAACACCAGTCTTCCCTGGAGGGACAGGATCCATAGGAACAATTATAGTGAACCACGCGTCGAGCGGTATTGACGCCACGCGTATACCTCCACTGGACTGAGCTACAACTACTAGGCCTCCAAGGAGACTAGCTGACACATTATCATAGTGCGGTGTGCCAGCCGACTCTACTTCCCCGTAACCAGCTGACTTTACAAGTATCTCAATGTCGCCAACACCGTATGCTATACTCATAGCCTTTACTGCCGCGGCGGCAGAGGCACCACTGCTCCCTAAACCCCTGCCAGGCGGGATCCCCTTATAGATGCTCATGGATACATCGACATTATTGACCTCTAGAAGCTCCATGAACTTCCTAATGGCACTTACCGCCGTGGCGCCTCCACCCGCATCCTCTGCATAAGGGCCTTTCACTTCTTCAACCACTACATTACCCTTCCCCTTATCTAACACTAGTGTTACTTCATCGTAGAATGCATCCAGCGCCACTCCTAGAGCATCAAATCCTGGTCCTAAATTAGCACTACTAGCATACGACCTAATAGTTATCGTACCATATGCTACTGGAGTTACCATGCCTGCACCCGCATACCCCTAATCTATGGGTACCAGGTCTGCTTGATGCCCTTAATAAAGTTCTATAGCTCAGGTTGTAGCCTTGACGAGTTCCTCAAGTATACTCCTCTGAGGCGCCTCTATATACACGTCATTGCCTTTTATAGCAGTCTTTAGCTCGATCAAGTTAGACTTAGCTTTTCCCACAGTGGGCTCTCCTGTATCCACCTTAAATCTCTCTCCATGGCCAGGACATATAATGAAGCCATCTTTCACAGCTCTTTCACAGAGAACATACCACTTGTGCGGGCATACAGCTACATATGCCTTGAACTCATCCCCACGCTTAACAACTAAAACAGGGACACCTCTTATTATCTTAACCCTACCCATACCCTCTGCAAATACCTTTACACGGGCAAATCTAACCATCTCCATTTCAATCTAGCCCTCCGTTAACCACTAAGTATATAATCCAGAGGAGGAAACCCTTAATTAAATAGTTTATAAATTAGTCGATGACGAATCAGGCTATTACCTATACTTCGCCAGCTAACCAGTATAACGCTAACCATGGCTAGACCTGTAACTACTTTAAGTCTAGAAGTCTAATACTTGGCCGGATACTTGAGGTGTTTAATAACTAGAGAATTCATATAAGTTTAAAGTTTATATTGCGTTAGAGACCTCCGAACTCTCAATAAAAGCTACGACTTAAAACTGGCTTCTGATTCCAGCACTAGCCAGCATCATACAAGTCCTTGAAAATGGTATAGCATTCTTAGAGAGTGTTGTAGTCGAGAGGCTCGGTTCAGTTAATTTGCATTATCAAAGCCGTATAATCATTGGCATTAAATTTCTGTTAAACATGTTAAATATCTCTTTACTAAACGTTTAACATGATGGTATCAACCGTTGGGTGTCGTTTTCATGGCGTAGTTCAGCTAGCTTCTGGCTGGTACTGTGATTTCCTCTTCTTTTCCTCTGCGGAGTTCTTTTGTGAACCCCTTCTTTCTATAATAGTTCCTTTCGCCAAGTTTAACTGCTGCATAGAATAGTAGATAATAGGGGACTCCTATCATCATCATGCCTAGGCCCGTGGGGTCCGGGCTTATTATTGCACCTATAATCATGGATACAAGGAAGATATATTTCATTGTGTCACCTTTGAATCTCTCCGGCTCTATTATGCCATTGGATACTACTATATACACTATTAGTGGTATCTCGAACATGATACCTGTGGCTATTATTAACTGTATTATAAGAGTAAATAGTCTTTCAACATCGGCAAACGCAACTAACTCCTTATCACCCACGATTACTATTGAAGTTAAGAACATTATCCTAAGAGCTAGTGGGACTACCACAAAGTACGCTAACAATGCACCACCCATAAACAGAGCTACCGATACTATAGAGAGCCTCTTAATTATCCTTTCCTCGTGGGGGTAGAGGGCTGGCTTTATATATTCAAATATCTCCCTAGCTATTATAGGACTAGCACCCAGTACGCCTAGTAGTATAGCTGACTTCAGTAAGACATTAAAACCTGCAAATGGATTAAACTGGGCTAGCTCGACATTATAGGTCTTACCCATAAAACTTATCTTATCCGGGGTTACATGACCTATTATCATGTTCGGGAATACCTTTATTAAAGGAACATAGGGGTTAATGCTTAACGGGATCGAAGACAGGATAAATGTCAGAGCTATAACTGCCAATGCTATCCTACGCAGTCTAGTAGCTAACTCGACGACGTGAGTCCATATATCAGCTTCAACGTCTCTAGGCGGTTTCTCCAACCCCTATTCACTCCGTAAGTATTCTAAACAATGATCCGGGGTTAATATCCATGAGTAAATCCATAAACGTTAAAACTACTTGAAAGAAGCTGTTTCCGATGATCCCTCCTAATGGTTTCTATTTTTAATCATATCACATGTCTAGCGTGATCTACGGGTCCTAAATACCCCGTGACTTGATAGGATGAAAGGCCTCTCTAACGAAAACATGACAACCATTTAAAACTGTGAAGCTAGTCAGTATGTCCGCATATCTATGTAATAATGATCTATTATAGTCACTTAAGACTGGGTGATTAACAGGGATCTTAAAAGAGCTATACAGTAAGAAATTACCATTATCCTAAGTTGCTAGATAGATTTAATAGATTTAACAATCTACTGTTACCCATCTATGACTAATGGATGACGAGGTGAACCCGGACTACTGAGGCGTCGATGAGGAATCCTAGTCCATCTGACTAGAAATCGGCCCATAACCCAGCGATGTCTCTTGCTTCTCTGCATGTACTTGTCACTGGGTTCCATACCTCACCAGTATTAATATAGTGTATTACCTGTTTAACGGCGAGTAATGATGTGAGCTTCATAGATAAATCCGTTCCTCCAGCGTTATGTGGAGTCAATACTAGCCTACCTGTTTCTTTTGCTATTTTTACTAGTTTATCGTCGGGTGGTAGTGGCTCTTTCTCGTAGACATCTAGGGCAGCTAGTATATCACTTCTCTCCCTAAGCACCCTTGCCAAGCTATCTTCGTCTATAACACCCCCTCTACCTACGTTAACTATTAATGCATTCTCCTTCATCTTAGATAGGAGCTCGTAGCCTATGATTCCCTTAGTCTCTCTGGTTATAGGCAATGTTACGACTATCACGTCCGACTCTCTAAAGATCCTATCTAGGCTTGCGGGTTCAGCCTTTAATAGTTGCTCCACCTCCCTCTTCCTCGACCTACTCCAGTATAGTACCTTATTTACGCCTAGCATCCTCAAATGTAGTGATGCTAGGCTACCTATCCTACCCATACCTACAACTCCTAGAGTCTTCCCCCTGAGTGTAACGCCTCTGAGGAAACCATTTTCATACCACCCACCTTCAACTACGTATAGATGCCCCTTAGTTATCCTTCTAAGCGATGATACAACAAGGCCTACAATGTGCTCTGCCACCGCTTCAGCTATAGCTTCGGGTTGGTTTGCGACGCATATACCTTTATTCTCGGCATACTCAACGTCTATATGATCTACGCCACTACTCCTAGACACTATGAGCTCTAACCTAGGTGATCCATCGATAATAGGTTTATCTATCCGCGTGAATCCAGCTATTAATATGGAAGCCTCACTCACATTTTCCAGTATCCACGACCTCCTGTTAAACAGTCTTTTACTAGGAGGAGTAATCACCCTGGCGCCTTCTTGTAATAAGAGGCTAAGTGAATCGGGATCCAGGCTATGAGTTGATAAGATAACCCAGCTACTCATAATGATACACCACATTCTAATTCTAGCATCGAGGAGATAGCTCGTATATTAATATAGCCTAATTATCCTAATTACTCTTGCAAACACACTAGATCCTTATGCATGGTGTGATCCGGCGTTGGATAATAGTGGACTTAAGATTATAAGTGTCGTCTCCGCTAGGAGTGGTGTTGGAAAGACTAGTTTTATATCTAGCCTAGTGGAGAAGTTAAGTAGAACGGGATTAAGTGTTGCCGTTATAAAGCATATCCATCATGGATTTCCTGATATAGATGAATCAAAAGATACAGAGAGGATGTATCTTTCAGGGGCTAAAATAGCCGTGGCGTATGGTAGGGAGACCTCACTGATTCTAGTGAGGAATGCTAGCCTAGAGAAGATTATTGAGGCTCTAGAACTACTAGCTGGCCGAGTAGATATCATAATAGCTGAGGGATTTAGGGGCCAGGTGACTGGAGAGAAGGTCTTCCTCATATCCGATATAAGTGATGTTGAAGAGTGCTTGAGAGTCAAGGATGAGGGAAGCCTTATAGCTGTTATAGCAACGTCGAGCAATATCGATAGCAGGCTCGTCGAGGAGAGAGGCTGTGGACCTCTTCTAACTATAAATGACGGATTAAACTTAGTCTATAACATGATAGTTAATAGTGTAAGCCAGCCTGGAGGATAATGGGTAAGCGATTGGTATTAGAGAGGTGGGTATATTGGCTGAAAGCTTAGTTACAGAAGAAACGAATAATATATATGTGATTAAGTTGAATAGACCGGAAAAATTGAATGCATTGAACGAGGAGATATGGGTCAAGCTAGGTGATCACCTTGAGATGGCCTGTAATGGAGGGTACAAGGCTGTTATACTCACTGGTGAGGGTAGAGCGTTTAGTGCAGGAGACGACATAAAGGCTATGTATGATTTCAAGTCTGTTGACGATGCTAAGAGGTTCTTCTCTAAGGTAGAGAAGGTAATTAGAATACTAGGGTATTGTGGTAAGCCAGTGATAGTAATCCTTAACGGGATTGCTGTTGGCGGGGGAGCTGAGCTCTTATTTCTAGCCGATGTAGTCATAGGCTTAAGGGGAGCCTGGATTTCGTATCCTGAAGCTTATATCGGGTTAGTCCCCCCTATACTACTCACTTTGGGACTCAGCGTTGTGGGTCCTAAGGCTGTAAAATACCTTGCACTGACAGGGCATAGGCTTTCTGTAGATGACGCTTATAGAATAGGGCTGGTTGATTATATAGCTGATTCTGTGAAAGAGGCTTTCGATACCGCGCTTGTACTAGCCGAATCAATGTCCAGGATACCGTCTAATACTATAGCTGAGATAAAGAGGATCGTAATGAGAAGCTATGAAGATAAGCTGAAGAGCACCTTAGACGCTTTGATCAGGCTAGTGTTAACTCCGGAATCAAAAAGATTAATGTACGAATTCATAAATAAAAGAAAAAGGTGACATTGAAGCAAGCCTAGGGTGAGATATGATGGGTGATAGAGTAGTAGGATGGAGCCACGTAGTAGAAGAATGCAGTAAGGGGGTAGAGGAGTGCAATAAGGCTGTGGAGGATTATCTGAAATCCATGTGCCCAGATGAGTCCATGTGTACGGATAGCTTGGGTAGACGCAAATCAAAAGCTATAGTTTACAGATGGGTTGAAACTGTAATGAAATCTGGAGTCCCTGATGGGAGAGCTAGATTAATATTATACGTTATATCGAGGTACCTAGTCAACGTAAAGGGCCTGGATGTAAGTGAAGCAGAGTTGGCTATAGAGGAGTTTATAGATAATAGTTGTAGGAATTATGGAGATTGTTCTAAAATTTATAAGTCATGGATAAGAAACGTGCTTAAAAGAGTTAAGGATGGAGGGTGGATGCCCTGGTCTTTAGACAGAATAAAGAAGGAAGATCCAGATCTATACAATGTTATAAGTAAGATAATCGATAGAAGTGGATAGATTAATGATTAGTCATTCTATTGCCTGAGCTTATCTTCTAGGCTTCTTATCCTTATACTATATTTAGATATAGTAGCTTCTAAGGTTCTTCTACTAACGCCTATCTTCGATGCAACTAGTTCTATAGCCTTATGCTTACTTATACCATTAACCCGTAGTAGTGCGTAATATGCTATTGCAACTCTCGATCTATAGGTTCTAGCTTTGAGTATTGGATCTAACTCTACCTCTCTAAGTGCGTCCTCTAGGCCATCAATAGTCTTTACAAGCATCCTAGCCCTCCTATTAGCTGGGGAATCTATGGATAACGAGCCATTCCTTCTCGAAACTATTTTACCTCTTCTTAGGGCTCTTAGTGTAAGCCGTTCTATGGCCCTAGAGGGTTTGGGCGGCTTCCCATTCAAATACCATATTCCATGACCATATAACTCGGAATCCTCTGATGTCTCCTCCACTATCCCTTCTATTATAGCGCCGCAAGACTGACATAGTATATAACCTGTCTCATGACTCCATGCTATGTTATCTGACGAGCACCAAGGGCATGATATAACGGTCTTATTCCCATCCATATCCTTAACACCATGTATTCTAATGTATCTATGTACTGATCAGATATGGTAACCTAGCATTCTACTTCAAGGAGGCCCTGGGAGGTGAGTGTTTCTAACATGGAGACGCCAAAACTATTATTAACTATAGCCTTGATCATATCTAGGAGCTCTATCTTCTCCCTGTAGTTGTGTGAGAAACTGATTTATTCTGTGGGTAGATTATTGAATATGGTGAGGCACGCTTTGGCGAGAGTGCCTGTGAAGCTTGTCAGCTGGGATGAAATAGTAGAGTGGAGTAGGGGCCTGGCTAGGAAGATAGAGGAGAGCAGCTGGATTCCTGATCTAGTAGTCGCAGTATCTCGGGGGGGTTTTGTTCCAGCAAGGTTAATATGCGATTTCATGGATATAAACGACCTACTGGCTGTACAGAGCCAGCACTGGGTTGAGGCTGCATTGGCAGCTGAGCGTGCAATACTCAAATACCCGTATATTGTAGATGTCAAGGATAAGAAGATCCTTGTTGTAGACGACATAGTCGATACAGGAGACACACTCGAATTAGCCAAAACATTTATTGAGAGAGAGTGGAAGCCGTCTGAAGTTAAAACAGCAGCATTGCAGTGGATAAGTAGTGTAGCAAAGTTCAGACCTGACTACTACTATATAGAAGTAAAAGACTGGACGTGGTTCCAGTATCCATGGACACGGCTTGAGGATGTATCCCAGTTCATTATGAGAATATTCAGGGAGGATGATAGGGTTAAGGGGAGATCAATAGATGAAGCCTACCTAAAGGACCTATTCAAGGAGTGGTTCGGAGTCGAGCCAGGCCAGTTCGGATTCTACTGGAGTGAAGCACTCAATAGGTTGGTTATAAAGGGGTTCTTAACTAAGGAGGACGGCTTATATAGATGCATCAAGTGTGGGAGCCGTTAACTAATAGGATGTCGAATTGAAACTCCTAGTCACAACAAGTCGCAACATTCTATTTATAAGCCTGTTATCGACAGCTAGCTACGTGTATGTGAGGGTTAGCTATGGTAGAACTATTCAGGTTCTATGAGGATAGGGGTTTAGTGCTGGTAAAGGGATACATGCAGTACGTCTGGGATTCAAATGATAGAAGGTATATAGACCTACATACAGGTCATGGAGTGGCATTTCTAGGCCACTCCCATCCTAGGTTAAAGGATGAATTAAGCGCTCAAGCATCGAGACTGGCGACATGTAGCTTGTCGTTTAGATGCCCTATACAAGATGAAGCCCTCGATGCTCTAGATAAGATAACCCCTAAGGGTATGGATAGCGTTATGTTATTTAACAGTGGAAGTGAGGCTGTGGAGGCCGCCTTGAAGACTACATGGGCATATACTGGTAGGAGGAAAATTGTGGCTTTAAAAGGGTCTTTCCATGGAAGAACCCTTGGCTCTTTAAGTGTAACCTGGAATCCTAAGTATAGAAATGGCTTCCCAGTCATGAGTGAAGTAGTATTTATTAAGGATGTTAGCGACGCAGAGAATGTTGTCGATAGTAATACTGCCGCGGTGATAATAGAGCCGATTCAAGGCGAAGGAGGGGTAATACCATTAAGCAGTGATCTAGTCAAGGTCCTCTATGAGAGGATCAAAGCTGTAGATGGCCTCTTCATAGTAGATGAGGTTCAAACAGGCTTTGGCAGGACAGGGGCTTTGTGGGCTTATAGCTACTATAACGTTAAGCCTGATATACTAGTGGCTGGTAAATCTATTGGATCAGGATTTCCTGTTGGAGCCGTTTTCTCACACAGAGAGTACCTAAATAGCCTTAAAGGGGGAAGGCATGGATCAACGTTCGGCGGCAACCCGCTTGCACTAGCTGCTGTTAAGGCCTCTATAGAAACTCTTCTAAGCGATGATGCAGTCACTAAAGCTAACATGGCTGGTTCATCATTCATGGATATGCTGATAAAGAAGGTGCAACAGTTAAGGCCTGTTAGGGAGATTAGAGGTAGAGGATTGATGTTAGGCGTTGATTTAAGGTTCCCTCCTTCACGTGTGCTTAACTGTCTACAAGAGAAAGGGATATTAGCTTTAAAAGCTGGCGTTACCGTTGTACGCTTCCTACCTCCGTACATGATAGGTCATGAGGATATGGAGGTAGTGGTTGATGGGCTTAGGGAGTGCATCTGCGGGGAGCATGGCTGCTAGTATACTCTATAGACTCGTATCTGTATATAGTCCTAGTGGCAGGGAGCTGGAGGCTTCTAAAACGCTAGCTGAGATAGCAGTAGAGTTGGGCTTAAACGCGTGGCTTGACAATACAAATAGCGTCTACATAACTCCTGAGTGGAGCGATAGAAGTGCGGGTATACTCCTGGTGGGGCATATAGACACCGTTAAAGGGTATATAGAGCCTAGGTTTAACGGGGAGCTAGTATGGGGTAGAGGGGCTGTAGATGCTAAAGGCCCCCTAGCAGCTATGCTTACATCGCTCTCTTACGCATCAACCAGCATAAGGGAAGTTAGGTGCCCTATAGCCTTAGCCGCGTTAACGGGGGAGGAGGAGGATAGTAGGGGTGCATGGAACCTAGTTAATACAGGCCATGTACCCCCACTAATAGTGGTAGGAGAGCCTACAAATGATACAAAGGTGGCTATAGGTTATAGGGGCAGCATGAAGGTGCTTATTGAGTGTAAGGGTAGAGGCGGGCATTCATCAGCGCCTTGGCTGGGGGATTCAGCTCTAGACCTGCTATACGGTGTTATAAGTGACATAAAAAAGTTGGAGACCGGCAGAGGGCCAGATGGTTTATCTATAGCCGTAACACGTATCTGTGGAGGTGATTCATGGAATGTTCTGCCTTCAAGTGCAGAAGCATACATAGATATTAGGATACCTCCAGGCGTCAACCCCTCTACATTGAGGGGCAATGTATTAGGAATAGCTCATAGGCCTGGATGTAATGCTAAGATAGTTGCAGCCGAGGATCCTATAAGAGTGAAACCTTCAAGTCCAGTGCCAAGAAGCCTGATGAGGGGATTACTAGTACAAGGGATCAAGCCAAGCCTTGCCATAAAGACTGGGACAAGTGACATGAACATACTAGGCAAACATACACACAGCATATCAGCCTATGGCCCTGGAGACTCACGCCTAGCACACACAACGCAGGAACATGTATCAGTTAAAAGCCTAGAAATAGCGGTAAAGACATACTCACACGCCATAAAAGAATTATGCAATAATAGAATAGCGGCCAATACAGTACCGTTACCCATAGATTAACATTATAGGCACATAGCTAATATCAGAAGATGTGCGCCTCTTCAAGAGTCATTACACGGCTTTAAACGGTGTATATAGCTGATTTTGATTATCGGGTAATAAGTAAAATAATACTATAATGAGTTTTCTGCGTTGTCAGTCCCATTTGGTTCTATATCCTAGTGGGAATAATAACATGGGTATCTCTGTTACACAGTCTATATTAAGGAATCTGCATAGGTCTAGATCGTAGAATGCTCCAACAGCTACAGTGGCTAGGTTTAAGGCTTCAGCAACGATGTATACGTTTTCTCCAGCGAATCCCACATCCCAGTGGACATATCTATAACTTCTATGCCCATATTTCGATGCAGTCCTAGTATATACGGTTGTAAGTATTAGCACTGCTGGAGCCTGGGCTACATGGTCTTGATCTAACGCTATACTACCGAGTTCTCTGGAGTAGTCCCCCTCTCTTAATAGTTCGAGTGCGTGTCTACCGGGATTGTAATGGTATAGGCCGCTAGGCAGTTCTGCTATATTTTTAGCCTCTATATATCCTTCAACAGGCTGTAACGCTCCAGCACTTGGATATGCCCTCTTAGGTCCACCCCACCATGCTCTTCCGGTTACACCTAAGGTGTAATACAGGATGGTTGATAGATCTTCTAGAGTTAGTGGTTTCTCAGAATAGCTTCTCCTACTCCTCCTATTCCTTAAAGCTTCGAGTACATCTTTGCCAGATTTTCGTTTAGGAGGGGGTAGGTTGAATAGTTTAGCGCCTCTATACTCCTTATAATAGCCATGGTAACCCTTAACTTTTAGATTACCAGCATAGTAATCATGCTCTAGTAGTGATACTCTGTGATAGATTCTCGATACATCACCGCCTGTCTCTATAGCCTCCCTTACACCTTCAAACAAACGCTTCGCTTCACTAGGTGACATGAGATTGAGGAGATTCAGTAGAAGGTCAGATACATGCTTTATATTCAAACCAGGGTACACCTCCAATATAATGTTATTTCTAGCTAAGGAGTTAAAATCAATATTAATAGGGGGTTAGACTCCATCTCTCTACTAGTGTTTTTCTCCATATTATAAACGTATATAGTGCTGTTATAGTCAATAATAATGCCATTATACCTATTGTATACCTTAAGGTGTCCCCTGATATGGGGTTTCCACATATAGGTTTTGCGGCGGCAGCCAATTCCAGTTCTATATGGATTACTAGGCCTCTTACCCTGACATTACCCTCGAATTTAACAGGTATAGACGTTTTATCACGAGCTATAATAATTGAAGTCCCATCTATATCTACGCCTTTAACCTCGAAGAGAGGGAGGTCTCTACAAATGTAAGGTACTCCCACACCCTCCACGGCATATATATGTGTCTCCCTGCCCACGGCATTGTCAGGCTTCAAGTTGAATACCTTTATTAAAGCGTCTCTCTCGTCTAGGTTAGGCTTAACTAGCCCACTGCTGACGCTGATCTCCCCCTTTGAGGGATAGAATACTAATACCAGCATGTTGTATCTTATCAGAGATCCTCCTCGATATGTGTATAGGTTGACCCTATAGATATACGTCTCCTCTGCGTATGAAATAATACCTCCGAGAGTGGTTGCTGCTAGAAATAATGCTAGTCCAGTCAATGCCAGGGATGACCTAACGCTAAGATTCATCCTTAAACCTCTCCATAGCCCTCTTTATCCTTTCCAAGGCGTTAGATGCTGGCTTCCAGTCTCTAACCTTAACCCATTTACCAGGCTCTAATTCCTTATAGTGCTCGAAGAAGTGTCTTATCTTTTCCTTTATGTGATCCGGTATATCGTTGACATCGTTCCAGTCTTTATAGTAGGGATCTAGCTTTGCCTTGGGTACAGCGACTATCTTACTGTCAGGTCCTTCCTCATCCTCCATCTCTAGTTCTGCTATAGGCTTTACTTCAATCACTGACCCTGGAACTAGAGGTTCTCTGCTTATAACAAGTACATCTACGGGATCCCCGTCTTCCTCTAAGGTTCCAGGTATGAATCCATAGTTAAATGGATAGTACATGCTCGTGTAGAGGAATCTGTCCACTTTAATCATACATGACTCTTTATCCAGCTCGTATTTAACACTGCTATTCATAGGGATTTCTACTACTACATTAACTATATTAGGGGCATCACTGCCGGGACCAAGCTTCTCCAGGCATCCCATTATTCCACCACCATTCCCACTATTTCAGGTTTAACTATATTTAAATACCCTGCATTAAACACTCTATCACCGACGACCCATACGGATACGGGGAGGAGGATGAGGCGTGTCTAAGCCTTTCTATGTTAAATTCGAGGTTCCCTCGGATTTAGTGGATAAGGTATATGAAGCTGTAGCCAAGGCTAGAGAGACTGGCAGGATTAAGAAAGGGACCAACGAGACTACTAAGGCCTGTGAGAGAGGGTTGGCAAAGCTAGTCATCATTGCAGAGGACGTTGACCCACCCGAGATAGTAGCACATCTACCCATACTCTGCGACGAAAAGAAGATACCATACGTCTATGTACCAAGCAAGAAGAAGCTAGGAGAAATGGCTGGCATAGAGGTCCAGGCAGCCAGTGCAGCTATACTAGAACCCGGAGAGGCTGAACCCCTAGTTAGGGAGATAGTTGAGAAGGTTAAGGAGCTCAGAGCACAAAGCGGCACCTAGCCAGAACCCTCTGTTGACCCCTCTTAACATACTCTTTATTAAAGCCACACGCAACCTAGCCTAGGCTATGGAGGGTAAGGGTGGAGATATTGGCCCAGGAGCCACAGTTTAGATACATAGTAAGGATAGCCGGGACAGATATAGATGGGAAGCTGAAGCTCCCATACGGGTTATCCGAGATAAAGGGAATAGGATATTCCACGGCAATGGCTATTATAAGGATGCTTGGCTTAGACCCTGAGAAGAGGATAGGATTCCTAACTGACTCGGAGATAAAGAGGGTTGAAGAAGCTATAAAGAACTTCGATAAGCTAGGCTTCCCCCCTTGGATATATAACAGAAGGAAGGACTATGAAACGGGGGAAGATAGGCACCTGATAGGGGCAGATCTATTATTCCATGCAAGGAGAGATATCGATAGGGAAATTAAGATCAACTCGTGGAGAGGGGTAAGACATAAAGCTGGACTGAAAGTTAGGGGACAGAGGACGCATACCACAGGACGCCTAGGAATGACCATAGGCGTCGCTAAAAAGAGGAGATAAACTCTCTTGGAGGTAGATGAGTTTGGGTGACCCAAGGAAGCCTAGGAAGAAGTGGGAGGGGCCTAAGCATCCTTGGATTAAGGAGAGGCTAGAGAGGGAGATAGAGCTAGTGGGACAGTATGGCTTGAAGAATAAGAAAGAGTTGTGGAGGGCTGAGACTATGGCTAGAAGGCTGAGGCATAGGGCAAGAGCTCTGCTAGCATTGCCAGAGGAGGTTAGGGGAAAGGCTATGAGGAGCCTCTTAGACAGGCTCTACAGGATGGGTTTAGTGGAGAAGAATGCTACTCTAGACGATATCCTGGGGCTCACGGGAGAGCATGTCTTGGAGAGGAGACTTCAGACTATAGTGTATAAGAAGGGACTGGCTAGGACGATTTATCAAGCTAGACAATTAATAATACATGGCCACATAGCGATTGGGGGTAGAAGGGTTACATCACCCGGCTACCTGGTATCAAGGGACGAGGAGGATCTGGTCGACTATGCTCCTGGAAGCCCATTTAAGGAGAGACAGGCTATAGAGGAGACGGGGTGACGGCTACATGGCGTTCATGGGCAGAGACTTGAAGTGGGGTATAGTACATATATACAGTAGCTTCAACAACACGATAGTACATATAACAGACCTTACAGGAGCTGAGACAGTCGCGAGAGTATCGGGTGGGATGGTTGTTAGAGCTGACAGGGAAAAGCCTGCCCCCTATGCAGCTATGATCGCTGCTAGTAGGGCTGCACAACAAGCTATGAGTAGGGGTATAGCAGCGGTTCATATAAAGGTTAGAGCCCCAGGGGGCCATGGGCCAAGGACTCCGGGGCCTGGAGCTCAGGCAGCTATAAGGGCCTTAGCTAGGTCGGGATTCATAATAGGAAGGATAGAGGACGTCACTCCCATACCCCATGATACAACTAGAAGGCCAGGTGGAAGAAGGGGTAGGAGAGTATAGGATTCCTATGTAACATGCTGGGGGATACCGTTATTGAGTGGGGATGGTAGGAGGGTAGAGGTTCTAAGCCTGGATTCCAGGAGGATAACAGTGTATATGGAGGGCTTTGACTTAGCATTAGCTAATGCTATAAGGAGGCTCTCCCTCTCGGATGTCCCAACGATGGCCGTTGACTTTGCCTACTTCTACGACAATAATACCAGTATTTATGATGAGATAATAGCCCATAGACTAGGGTTGATAGTGTTATCGTCGGACGATGCATTGTATAAGTATAAGAGCCCTGAGGAATGTAAGGGCAGAGAGCCACCCGATCCTCAATGCTTCGTGGAGATAATACTCCAGGAGGAGGTTAGCCTAGATGAAAGCCAGGGCAAGTATGTGAAAGCAAGTGACCTAGTCATCTCAGACCCCCTAGTTAAACCTGTATATCCTGAGACTCCTATAGCATACCTGGCTCCAGGCCAGAGGATACATGTAGTGGCTTATGCAAGGCTAGGACGGGGCAGGGAACATTCTAAATGGAGCCCTGCCAGTACATCAATTCTCCAATACACGCCAGTGGTAGATATACTGGCAAGCGATGTAAGTGACGAATGCTTGAAGTGCTTAGATGCCTATCCAGAAGTAGTAGAGGCCGTGAAGAAGGGGGAGAAGAGGGTAGAGTATAGAAGGAATATAAATACGAGCGGACTACTCTACTGCTCCGAAACCAAATGCGAGGGCCAGGTGAGGCTATGGTACGATAAGAATAGACTGCTATTAACAGTAGAGTCGACAGGGGCTATGAGACCCGAACGGATAATCCTAGAGGCGTCGAAGGCCCTAGAGGCTAGAGCTATAAATATCGAGAAGGCACTTGAAAAGACCCGGGGTGTTACGGTTTGAGAAGAACTGGGCCTACAAGCATCTTGACAAGGAAACTCATAGTGAGGCTGAGGAAGAAAGCTAGGGATACAGGGGCAGCCGCATGGCTTAGGGTAGCAGAGCTACTTGAGAAGCCAACCAGGACTAGGCCAGCCGTTAATCTAAGCAAGATAAACAGACATGCAGTAGAGGGGGAAATGATCCTAGTCCCAGGCAAGGTTCTAGGTTCAGGTATACTGGAGAAGAAGGTCACCATAGCGGCCTTGGGATTCTCGGAGAAGGCTCTCTTAAAAATTAAAGCCTCTGGCTCGAGGGCTATAACTCTAGAGGCTGCTATGGATGAAAATCCAACTGCGAAGAGAACTAGGATTATAATTTAGTATTATTATGGTGTAGGTGTGGGCTATGAGGGGAGAGGAGAGAGAACTGGTGGTTGACGGCTCAGGGATGATACTGGGCAGACTAGCTAGCATTGTAGCAAAGAAGCTCCTAGAGGGTTATAGGATCCATGTAGTTAATGCGGAGAAGATAGTAGTGAGTGGCGACCCAGTGAAGCTGAAGCAGTTCTATAAGAGGACTATACTTGGAGTTAAAAGTCACTACTCCCACAGGCTAAGGCCTAAACGGCCTAGGAGTCCTACAAGGTTGTTT
>WAQN01000079.1 GCA_015520195.1 Desulfurococcales archaeon
AGCATTGAGGTTCACGATAAAATAGTAGTAGCTGATAAGAGGGCCTCTGAAGCAGTGATGCTGGGAAGCGACTTATACATGCCCGGCGTGCTATCCGCTAAGAACGTCGAGTCAGGAGATCTAGTGACGATAGTTGCACCCAATGGCACCCCTGTAGCTTCTGGAAAGGCTGTCACCTCTCTACGCCATGGCAGACTTTTTAGTAGAGGAATCGCTGTTAAGGTCGAGGAATCAATTTACAAGGCGATCAGGGCACAGAATCTTCCGGGGTATGAGGAGGGACTAGTGTATGGGCAAAGCCTACCATCTATGTATGTAGCACGTATACTAGACCCGAAGCCAGGTGAGCTTATAGTCGACATGACTGCGGCACCCGGAGGTAAGGTTAGCCACATAGCGCAGTTAGCTGGACCTGATACAAGCATTCTAGCTGTAGACAGGAAAAGTAAGGTTGAGAGACTCCGCCTGGTTCTTAAAAGGTTAGGGCTAAACTGGGTTAACGTGGTTTCAGGGGATTCAAGGTATTTAAGCAGGGATATGCCTAAGCTGCGTGGGCGTGTTGACGCTGTAGTTGTAGATCCTCCTTGTAGTAATCTAGGTGTTATTCCTAAGATATTAGATGAACTTAGACTTAGCGATGTAATAAGTTATTCTTTATATCAAAGGCAGTTCATAAATGAGGCTTGGAGGCTCCTAAAGAAGGGGGGAAGGCTTATCTATTCTACATGTACGCTAACCTACCTAGAAAACGAGTATCTAGTCAAATACGCTATTGACTTGGGCTTTGAATTAGCAGAACCGCTACAATGGATTAGTAGGGGGAGTAAGGGCCTCTATGGGCTAAGATTCCACCCACATCAGCACGGGACTCCTGGATTCTTTTTAAGCTGGATACTATACAAGGCCTAGCATACAAGTGCCTGTGCCTTGGCACAGCTATTAAGCGTGTATATGGCCTTTCTCAGCGGTCCTATTATAGTCTTTAACGCGTATTTTATTGTATATACGTTTTTGTACACACTCTCAAACTCGCTTAAGTCTATATCTATGCTCTCGCCGCCTTCACTAGACTGTAGCACTATATTTAGGGTATTCCTATCTAGAGTTACCTTTGCCCTCCTATTAATTATCTCAACCCTCCCATCAGAAATCCTTATAGAGAATGGATTATTTTTGTGTTTAACTATGACTACCCCGTTACCTGACTCTATTTTGAGTAACCCGCCGCACTTTGGGTCGCAGAGTGACTGTTTGCATGTATCCTTAGATGCTGCAATACACTCTATCTTTCTCCTTGCAGACTCTATATCGTTCAAGATCTCCTTTATGGCTTCGAGTACTCCTAACACCACTGATGCCATGTACCCCTCTTTAGGCGATCTCTCCATTATCCCCTCTATAACCGCTATAGTCGGAGCTACGCTCAATTCTTTAATCACCCAAGCTCCAAGGTGTACTAGATTCCGGTGTTAATTTAAGTATTATCCGTTGGCTCAGGTGATTTAATTATTAGACGTGTTAATCTTATCGTATTCATGAATCTTATATGAGTTATTATATTCGTTTTTCTATATTTGTCTATACACTGGATACATACTCTCCTTACGTTATCCACTTGTATCAAGCATTCATCGCATCCAAGTTTACCGCATAACATGCATCTAGATATAGCTAGATTAGCTTTGCAGAAGCTGCATAACGCTTCGCTACACACACTACATACGCCTAAACTGATGTTATAGTGGGAGACGCAAACTCTTCTACCACATTTTGGACATGAATACCTGGCTCTAGCCTCCTCACATACCTGGCATAGGGTCACCAATTAACCACTCCCAGTACATCCTTTATAACAGCCCGCCTCACGAGATTCTCATATGTAGACCAGATCCTCCTCTCGTTGACATATCTCGTTGAGAACCCCTTCTCCTCCAGTATCTTGTAGACTAAGTCTGGGAATTCATCTGGACTTAAGCCTGTAGCCATTGAGGCCGCCTCTACCACAGCCTCAACTACATCTCTTGACGAAGGCAGTTTCTCCTTCATCCTCCTTTCCAGCTTTCTCTTCTTAGATGCCTCCATTAAGTCTTCTATAACGTCTTCAGGTAAGTCTTCTTCTCTTAGTCCTCTCGCCATATGGAGCACCGTTCTTAGTGTATAGCCACTAATATCTCTACAAAGATTCAAGGATAATAGCTTTAATCTCTACCTATCATTAGATGGATAATTAGCCCCTGTATATGTGGTGGGGTAAAGTATGTTGAAGCCTAAGACTCAAATTGAAGTGCTCATAGATAATACTAAGGTGGAGGTGGCTGGAAGGAGGTATGAGGCCCCTCATATACTAGTTATAGGTGCCTCACGATCCCATTTAGAAGTTAAGCCTGGAGAAGTTAAAGTTAAGGCTGGCTTCGATGAGCTACCTTATGTCGAGATCCACGAGGATGAATTCATAAAAGTTTATAGAGAGGGTTCCAGGTATGAGGTCGATGTATTAGGTGATAGGATAAAGGAAATTAGGGATGAAGCCGATGGCAAGGTGATTAGCGGAGACCTAGTAACTATACGCTTTGAGGCCGATGAACCGGGCAATGCCATAATAGTTAAACCACCTAAGCTTGAGAGGATCAAGGCTAAGAGCCTGGAGATCAAGAGTAATGCTAGTACCTCTCTTAATATAATAGTGTTGCCCTTCATAGTGGGAGTCATGAGCGTTAGTGGTAGTATGAAGATGGTGGTAAAGCAGGTTAGAGATAAGGTAGAGATCGTATCCACATCACGCTCCTAGCCGTATCTCCTCACCTATACTCGCATTACTCGTTATCCCGTTATCCACAGCATTAGTATCCAGGCTGTATTCATCTACGAACCCAGCGATCTCCATTAAATCATTAATTAAATGCCTCCGAAGTATAGCTAGTAGTATTCTCTCAGCCTCATCTTCATCACCATCACCGAGCTCAGCTAATCTCCTATCTATGTATACTATCTCCTCTATTATCTTACTTATCTCAGAATCGAGTATCCTGCTTACCTTGCCATCGAGGGAACCCTCCATTACTCTACCACCAAGTAAAAATATTAGGCCTATCTCTGAGCTAAGTATAGGTAGACATGGTATTGACTGTAGAGTACCTGCTATAGACTAGTGTATTACCATGATATCTCTTTGCTATTAAACAGTGTTAATATAAGCTCAGAGTAATTAATATAAACCCTATCCTTAACTATAGGATTCCTTTATATAGATAAAATGACAACTATATAGTATAAGGGGAGTGTATACCTGAGGTGATATAATATGAGCATAGCCCAGAACACGGCTACAATGGACGCCGTGAGGAGGATCAGAGAAAAGATACTAAAGGAATTCGAGAAAATACAGAGGAAGGTGGATATAGGTATGGATATAAGCATAACAACGGCACTTATCGACGACGAAGTAGAGCAGCTAGTATTAATAGCATTAAAAGAGGCAAAAAGACCACTATCATGGAGAGAGTTTAAGGCTATATTTGCAGGGATAGTGGGAGAGGATAGGCTTAGAAGAGTGTTAAGCGGGTTAAAGGCTAAGAATCAAATAGCAGAACTAACACACACAAGATATAGTCTCCCAGAATACGTATCTCCGAATGAGATAGATAAGGTCAAAAATCCAGGTATAATAAGTAAAATATTACAAAAGCACACTCAATAAAATCACGACGGGGAAGCAAGAATTGGTTAAGGCCGTAGTTAGGATTAAAAGACAATTAGCCTATATAGAGACAGAACAGGGGCAAAGAGCTATAATACCAAAGGACACAATTAAAAAGATACAACAAAAATACCGAATCCAAATAACACGGATAATAAAGGAAAAATCATGAAG
>WAQN01000080.1 GCA_015520195.1 Desulfurococcales archaeon
GATCCTACTCCTCCTACTGCTAGTCTAGCGTTTAGCACTCCACTGAATATTGTTATAGGTGTTCCGGTTAGGTCTGCTAGTGACGGTGATGTGGTGTTATCTATGAATATCCATACTACACCGTTATCGAAGTCTGCTATGAAGTCTGATACTGGCAGCCACATTGTTCCGTTAAACCAGTATGGCACTACATCTGGTGGCATGCTTGTTGGGTTGAAGTGGTACTCTATCACTATCTGCTCTATACCACTCGTGTTGAATACCTTTAGGTCGAGTGTGTCTAGGTCTAGTGCCATGTAGAAGTCTGTTGGCGGTAGAGGTAGTGGTGTGCTAGTTAGCTGTAATAGTTGCAGGCTTGCGGGGCCTTGTGATACTGTTGTTGTCAGGTATGTTCCCTGCCCTATAGGTAGGAACTCTGTGAAGGTGCCGTTTCTTAGGTAGGTGAATGCTCCTCCAGTGACAGTCGGTGGTAGGACTACGAAGAACGTTGAGACGTTAGTGGCCTGACCCACTAGGTCTACGGCCTCAACGGTGAACTTGTAAATGTTGCCTATAGTCACGTATGGTGTTAGGTTGAAGCTTGTCGTCGTTAGACCAGATGCTAGTAGGGTGCCGTTTAGGTACACGTTATAAGTCACCTGCTGGAATGGCGGATCATCGAATGGGGTCCAGTATGCGACAACGCTTAGCGGCGATGATGTTGATATGATCACGGTAACGTTTGTCCCAGTATATACAGGTGGCCCTGCGTCTAGTAACCATACTAATATGTTTCTCACGAACTGGTCTCTTACAGATGGACTCATGCTGAGGTATGGATACGCCATGTACACAGTCTTTGATTCTCCAGCCATCATCGGCTCATAGACGACTATAGCTGACTCTAGGAATGGATCTGCCCAATCGGCTACACTGAATCCACCCATAACTGGTATCACGCTATCAGGCCATCCAAGCCCACTGCTATCTATGGTGAACATAGGTGGTACATTATAGGTTACGGGATGTGATAGTACAACGTCAACGTCATAAGTTCCGGGTCCCATATCAGCGTCGAATATTGCGTGTGCGACAAAGGTCATTAGATCGTCAGAGACATGCCACCATCCTATATCTCCACCTTCTAGGAAGACGCCGCCTCCGTAGGATACGGAGTATGTTACTAGAGCATACATGTCTATGTCGTCAGCTACTGGGAACCATACTCCTCCAGCAAGCCATGCTACAGCTGGGAAGTCACCGCTTAGTACAGCACCTGCTGCTAGACCTTGTATGGTTGTGTTCCACAGTCTTGTGGTTATCCCTAGAGAGCTAGCTATATTTAGTAATGGTGTTGGGTCTAGTGATGGATCGCCTTCCCATGATCCATATACTGAATCCTTGACTACTAGGACTTGTAGTGGGTTGAACCCGGAGACAGGAGTCATGTAAATGTTATATGTTGTGTCGAATGAGAATTGCATCACCGGGGTTATATATAGGTAATAGTCAGGATGCTCTGCTGTTAGCCTCACGTAGAAGTCTGCTGGAGCTTTCACCTCGAAGTATCCTGTGGCGTCACTTGTGTTGGAGAAGTATACTGTTGATAGGGTTGGATCGGTGACATTTATAGTGGCGTTGGCGACTGGTAATCCTGTGTCTATGTCATATACGAAGCCTGATATAGTGACTAGTTGTAGTACCTTGAATCCTAGGATGACCTGGTATGGCTGTCCGTTTACGTCTAGAAGGATCCTACCCCAGTATAGATTAGGTTGTGCTGTTACTGGCACATTTATTGTAACATTCATAGTCGAGTTTGTCGTGAACGAATCTCCGGGACTTGGTGATGCAAACCATGTACTCCAGTCGTTCCCATCAATGTCATATAACTCGACTGAGACGACATTAACAGTATGGGGTCCTGGATAGCTTACTAGATCAACTAAACTGGTTAAGGTAGTTCCTGGAAGTATAGCGTAGAAGTCTATCTTTGCTGGTACAGGGAGGAAGTCAGTCATTACAGCCCTCCACGGGTTAACTAGGCCTCCACCCTCTATATACGGATTCATAGTGAAACTAGACCATGATGATGGATTTAGGTGGACGGTAGCTGTTGATATGAGAGCGGATCTAACCTCCTCTGGCCCCCATGCTGGACGAGCTTGTTTTATGAGAGCTGATATGCCACTGACCATGGGAGTGCTGAAGCTTGTCCCACTAGCTATAGCTATTAAGTATGTGCCCGGCGGATAGCCGAAAGGTTCAGCTGCTACTGTTGACACTACATGTCTGCCGAACGCTACTATTTCAGGTTTTAACGTGTAGTCTACGGGGCTAGGTCCCCAACTGCTGAATGATGCTATGGTGTTTGTCTTAGTAGCTGCTCCAACTGCTATTGCTCCATGTGCAGCAGCTGGGCTCTCCACAGTTCCATAGCCAGGCCCAGAATTACCAGCAGCTATTACAGGGACTACACCCATACCATAAGCCCAGTCTATGGCCTGCATTAGGATATCATAGCTGAATGCTGGTCCTCCAAGACTCATGCTTATTATGTCGGCCTCATCCCCAGTGTTTGGTATATAATCAGGGCCTAGCGTGGCCCATTCTATCCCGCTTAGTATAGCGCTGAATGGACAGCTTCCTCCACCTGTACATACCTTGGCTCCCATTAAGTCTACTGCTGGGGCCATTCCCTTTAGCCTTGTTGTTGTCCTACTCCACAAGTATGAGTTTATGACTTCAGGTGGTGGTGCTGGTGATTCAACGTCATCAATGAATAGGACGTCTGTCGGATCAGTGGCGTTGAATACCTCTATGTCGTCAAGCCAGAAGCCTCCAAGCTGCACAAGGAAATCAGGCTCATATATGAAGCTTAGATAGAGTGTTGTTGCTCCAGCTGGTACAGTGAGGTTGAATGACTCCTCGAATGGGGCAAAGTCTGTTCCGGTATAGCTTGCTAGCGTTGTGAATGTGGCTTCAGTATCGAATCTATACATGAAGTATGCATAGTCGAAGTTAGACTCTATCCAGTACATCCTGGTGAAATTCACAGTCACGTTTTGTCCATTATAGCCTGCCACGTTTATAGCGTAAGTTAGGTTGGCTACGCCGGGGTAATTGAATTCTGAGGAGTCGTCGAAGTTGAATGCATGCCACATTCCTTCCCCATTTAGCCATGGGAATACTCCTCTAGCTCCTATTATCCCTGAGACAAGTGTTCCATGTCCATTATCATCGTATGGGTCCGGTAGCCCATTTATGAAGTCAGCCCATGCTATGACGGAATTGTTTAATTCTGGATGGGCCTCCTCTATACCAGTATCTAGTACTGCTACTTTCACGCCGCTACCATTTAATCCCAGCATGCTGTGGATTGCTAACGTGCCTAGTATGTAGTGTGAGTCGAATAGGTTTATGCTGGCGACGTCGTCCAAGTCTATAAATGAGACGTAATCTTGGTTGGCTAGCATCATAGAGAACCTAGTTGCCTCCTCGGGGGTTAGCTTAGCCTTTAGGAGTACCGCTCCAAATCCCTCGTATACTCTATCTATGGTAACCTTATCAACGAAATAGCTGTTCTCTATAAGGCTTTGTAGCTCATCCAGAGTATTTGTATCGGTAAGCTTAACTATAATTCCTATGGTGCCATCACTATACCTGTTTATAGAGAGCTCCTTATACTTTACCATTGTATCCTCTATATATTTCGGGTCCAAGAGCTTCGGACTTATCTTAGACATACCCTCACTTATCATAGAAACTATCGGTTTGGGTGTAGTAACTTTCTCTTTACTTGGTGTTGGCCTGCTCTTTGATTCGCCGTCGAGAGGCACACCTATTATGTTGTAAGGTGTAGCTTGTGCTACAGGGAATGCTAACGCTAGGATTTGAAGCACCATTATTGATATTAATATTGTAGAATATATGATTTGCGGTTTTTTCAAATACATCACCCATTACTAACTATCATAATAATGTAATCAGAAGGTTCCGGTATAAATAGTTTTCTTAATGTATATGCTAAGAATATATTAGTAACGTATATGTAGCGTCCACTCATATTATTAAATTCAAGTAAATTATAAATTTAAATTATATATTAATAATCCATGGTATATTGATATTTGATTCTCTGGTTTGTTTAAACTGTTTGAGGCTCCTCAAGCTTCTTTAGTTGTTTTATGTACATCTCGTAGAGCTCCTCTTGTGTTGTAGCATCCTCAGGTCTCTTGTCAGGCCTCCACCTTACGAATCTTGGGAATCGTATTGATATGCCTACTCCAGGCCTCTGCATACCCAGACAGCAAGTGTGTAGTGGTGATAATGTGAGCTCTGCTCCTAGAATCTCAGCTACCACCTCTGGTGTTATCCATACGTCTGGTTCGATCCTTGAATCTACCCTTGGATGCTTATTCTTTATTATCAGAGGCTTGAGCATCTCCTGCATCCTTTCAAGCTCTTCATCTGTGAATCCCGTTGCCACCTTACATACGGTCTTGAACGTATCAGTCTTCGGGTCGTAAGCGGCCATCAACAAGCTACTTAGCTTACCCCCTCTCTTGCCCCTGCCATAGAATGCCCCTACAACTACTAGGTCCACCGTGTCTATCATCTCGCTCTTATAGTCCTTCTTTAGCTTGACCCAGAGCCAGCCCCTCACCCCTGCTACGTAGTAGCTCTTGTCGTGTATCGCTTTAACCATGACCCCCTCGGCTCCCTCCTCTGTGGCTTTTAGGAAGAACTTCCATAACTCATCCGGATCACCTGTCACTATGGAGTCTGCCAGCTTGAATGTCTCTTGTGTTTCTACAGCCTTTTCAAGGGCTTCTCGTCTTACTAGTAGTGGCTTGCTTGTAAGGTCTTCTCCCTCGTTGTATAGTGCGTCGAATAGGAATACAGCAACTGGCACCTCCCTCATGATCCTATGTATATCGTGTTTCCTCTTCCTATGCATGAGCTCTTGGAACGGTTTGAGCTCCATCGTCTCGGGGTCTATAGCCACTATTTCCCCCTCAATTATGGCTGCGTTACTCTTGACACTTCTCCTAACCATCTCTACGACGTCAGGGTACATCCGCGTTATATCCTCCAGTCTCCTAGAGAATATGATGACCCTGTTACCATCCTTGTGTATCTGGGCTCTCTCCCCGTCATACTTGTACTCGACTAGTGCTTTGCCTCCAACCTTCCTCAGTATCTCACCCGGGTCACGGCCCCTCTCAGCGAGCATGGGCCTAATAGGTATCCCTATCGTCGGCGTTATCTTTTTGAGGGACTCTACACCCTCTAGTACAAGTAGTCTCGCGATCTCCCCTAAGTCAGCCCTCAGGTTGTATGCTCTCTCTATAATATTCCTAGCCTGCGCGGAGCCCCCATAAGCCACGGCTAATGCGTCTAAGACCGTGGCGTCTCCTATACCCACCCGTATCCTACCCTCTATGAACCTTACTATATACTTAGCCTCTAGAGGCTCGGCATCGGCGAGCAATCCAGCTAGTAATTTAAGTTTAACATCCCTACTACCCTCGCCTTGAGCATATGCAACCCTCATAAGCGTATCATACACCCTAGCTACTGTCAGAGGCCTTTCTTCCTCGCCCATGAATGCTAGTAGGCCTATGCCCTTCTGTTTTACCATGGATCTGTACTGGTTTGCCAGCCTCTCGGCCACCGTGCCTAGGTCTCCTATCTGCTTGTATAGCCTGTCAACTGTGGACTCACTCGTCTTATACGCCATGGCTATAGCCTTCTCTAACAACTTCTCCCCTACTCCTAGTTCGGGTATATCCTTCCACTCTGGCCCCAGCTTGCCTTGGATTATGTATACGACCTTGTCTATGACGCTTGGAGGAGTCTTCTTCAATAGTCTTACTAGGATTAGCATTAACTGTGTCCTAGCTGTTATAGACTCCATGCTTTTAAATGCCTCTGCAACCTCCCTGAAGCGTAGATCCTCTTCTCTGATGCTGGACATTAATCTTACACCCTCCCCTCCATTGTATTATCTAATAAGTACTCCGAGCCTATAATATAGGATGGGCTGTGTGATGTAACCCGGCAAGGCCGAGCATATGCTGCTATGAGGAGAACCTGGAGTCTGACAGTTGTTTTATAGCGTAAAATAATGTATTTGAGGCGATGAACTAGATGCCTCTGCTAGCTTGTTATAAGGTTAAAGTAATAACCTCCCAGTCCTAGATGATGCAATACAGGTGTCTAAGTGTTGCCTATACCAGTTAAGGCTGTAGTATTAGCGTTGGTTGTAGGTCTGGCTATATCTATTGGTGTGGCATTCACCGTGGGCCAGTTAATTGTTAAGCCTAAAGTGGAGCAGTCGATGCCCTACGAGAATATAAATGGGATAGGCGTGTCTATATGGAATAAGCCTCTCCAGAGCTTCACTGTTAATTCTACGGCAGGGATGATAGAGATCCCGGTGAAGGGCAAGGTGAATGTTATAACACCGCAATATGTGAGGTGCCCAGATATATGTCATTTAGAATCCCAGATGATGATCTATGCCATGGAGCAGGCGGTTAAAGAGGGGGTATCAAACGACATAGTATTCATAACTTTAGATGTAGATCCATGGACAGGTACTTATTCTATGGCATTGGATTACCAGAGTAGAGTTGCTGGTGACATGCTTGACGATGTTGAGTGGATATGGGTATTGGACAGCGTAGATAAGATGCAGGAGATATATAAGGCGTACGATATATATGTGGAATTCGATAATAAAACGAAACTAGTAAATCACTTTGGGGGATTCCTAATAACTGATAGGAACGGCAAACTAGTATATATAATACATCCGGACTGGAATAGAGTCTATGATACAGCAGTCGTGTTATGGGATAAGATTTATGAGGTCTTGAAAGGAGGGGGATAATGGAGATGATTATGAATAAGAAGCGGTTGAGGCTCTCTGGTGAGAAAGCAGGAAAGCCCATAACATTGGCAAGGCTACTAAAGATTGCTCTAGTCATAACAATAATTGTATTAGCACTAGAGTTAGCGATAGCTAAGACTAATAATAAGACTTATGTAAGTGAAGCATCAAGCAATATTATAAATGTGAAGAGCCCAGATCAGAGTCTAGAGGAGATAATTAAGTCCAATGAAAAGGTGCTCCTATTCTGGGAGCAAAAGAATTGCCCTGGATGCAAAGTTTTGCGGCCATATATAGACCAGGTCGCTAAAGAGAGAGGTGATATCCTTATAGTTAGAGTGCATATAGATGAGATATTTTATAGGGATAGAGGTTATGGATTAAAGTTACTGCAAGACTATCAGGTTCCGGGAACTCCTACATTAATAGCTTATAGGAGTGGAGTAGAGGTGGGAAGGCAAGTTGGTCTCTTTAGTGATGCCATACTAAAGGGAACATCACAATATGATAGCCTCATCAAATTCATTGATTCGTCTTTTTCTAAGCCAGTAAGGGTTGAAGCAGGAGGCCAAGATGAGTCTAGAAACTCCCTAATAAGTGACCCGCTAAAATCATTAGCCCTTGGCATACTAGCAGCATTTGCCCCTTGCAGCGTGCCCATGATAGCTGCATTCGCCTCTGTAGAAGGCCGTTCTACAAGGCCTAGTCTATCTAGGGTTGTGCAAGTGCTTACCACAGTCACTGGAGCTACGCTCACTTTTGGCTTTGTACTCACACTCCTATACATAGCATCGTTTCTTGTGAGGAGTGTGAATCCATACTCTATAGCCCTAGTCGTAGCAGGCTCTTTTGTGGCATCATGGGGTGCATATAATGTTATGGGTAAGGAGCCATTAATAACATCAAGTAGGATGTCTAGAACCCTATTCCCGATATTAGGTCTCCAATGTTCTCTACCATTCATGATACTAGCACTATCTATGGCGTCCTCTAATCCTTTAAGCGTGATATTAGCCTCTATAGCATTCGCCCTAGGCTACTCATCCCCGTATATAGTAGCTGCGTATGCGTCTAAGAGTTTATCAACAAAAATAGCCAGGCTCTCATCATCTCTGCTGAGACTACAAGGAATGGTTCTACTGATAGCTGGGCTATACGTTATATATGAGGCTCATCAAACAGGAATATTTAATTTGTAGAGGCCTAGACCCGCTATATACCTTTTGGAAAGCATCGTCATAGACTACCTCTATGTTGACACAGGATTTTTATAAGTCTAATATAATACTATGATATAAGTTTGATAGATTCAAAATATTTGGCTAGATAATAAATCCTAGAATTATATTATAATATATGGTGATATGAAAAATGCGTTGGAAGCTGCTAGTATCATTAATAGTCATAACAGTACTGCTACTGACATCAATAGTCGTCATAGCTGGCGAGAGGGAAGAGGTCGAATATGAGCCAGTAGAGATAAAGAAGGTTGACCATACAGAGTTCTTTAAGGAGGCTAATATAACAGAGTACGAGGGCTCAAAGACCTGTATATCATGTCATGAAGATGAGGTATACGAGGTCTTCCACTCATATCACTATCAAATGGCTAGTCAAATAAATGATATAGCAGGGAGGGAGCTCATACTATTTGGAGGCAGATTCGCCTACAACGACTTCTGCGGCGCAATATTCTGGAGAGGCCAGAAACCTGTCAACTGGATAGGGAAGCCAGTATTAAAGAAGGCTCCCGAGGAGTACAAGGAGCTTGAAGGAAAATTCATAGGACTAACAGGCTGTTCTATGTGTCATGGAGTAGGAATGGGTCTACCCCCAAGCTTTGAGGAGACCAAGGAGCAATTAAATAATATAGACTGTCTAGCATGCCATGCGGATCCAAAAGTCTACATGTCAGGCCCTATAGCTATAAAGAAGGGGTTAAAGGACGTATACAAGGATGAAAACGGCAAGTTAAGGTATAAGATAAACATTGATATATGGACTATAGCTAAGAGTATAACGGATAAAACCAATAAAGACAACTGCCTCGCATGCCATGCATTTAGCGGGGGAGGTCCTCATCTTAAGAGGCCTAATCTAAGCCCAGACCTCCTAGGAAAGGTTGACGAATCATTTGACATTCATATGGCCAAAGGCCTGTCATGCATAGATTGTCATCCAGGCGATGACCATGGATTCCCAGTGAAAGCGGCTGACTCGTGGAGTAGGGAGGAGGGTATCAGCTTGACATGCGAGGATTGCCACACGCCAGAGCCGCATGGAGGAGTTAAGGGTGCATTTATAAACACGTTCCACGATAAAGTGGCTTGCCAGACGTGCCATATACCATACATAGCTCACGGAGATTATCCCACAGCTCTATGGAGGGATTGGAGTGCTGCAACTTTCCATCCTGAGATGAACAGGTGGAAGTTCAGTATCCCAGACCTGGATACAAAGGCTACTGATAAGTGGTATTTAGCTGGCAACGTAACCCCGGTTTATGCCTGGTACAATGGCAAGAGGGAGGTTTACGTCTTCCCAGAGAAGGTCGAACCCATAAAGAACTCCGAGTTTGAGTTAACCCCGGTTAATGGCGAGAGCCTAGGAGTGATATACTATGTTAAGCCAGTAGGCAGCAAGGATGACCCAGACTCTAAGATCTACCCCTTCAAGCTACATAGAGCAGTAGTACCCTACTCTATAGCTAATAAGACTCTAGTGCCTATAAAAGCAGGCATAGCATTCACTACTGGCAACGTTACATTGGCTACATTGAAGGGTGCGGAAGCTACAGGGATTAAATGGGAGCCAGGAAAGTACGTTACGCTAATTAGGTTTATGCAGGTAGACCATGGCGTAAAGCCAGCGGAGGATGCATTAAGCTGTTTAAACTGTCACGGACCAACTATTAGGAGAATGAACTGGGCAGAACTAGGCTATGGATACTTCCCTGAGATAGCATTTATCGGCATAACTGGCTTAGTTGTGGCAGCGGTAGCAGGATCAGTGTTCTGGCTTGTAAGAAGGTGGAGACGTTAGCATCTAATCATTAAAATTAAATTATTATTTTTAAGATAATAAGACTGGCTGTATATAAGGATAAATTTTAAAGATTAAAATACATGCTTGATTAGTATGGTGGCGGCCTCTTGAAACGCATATATTATCTTATCGTGGTACTGGCTGTTGTGATAGTAGCTGTTGGTATAGTATATGCCTCGGGATCCCTCGGTTTGGGGAGGGAATATAATAATACAATTACTGTCGTGAATGCGAAAGCAATAGCGCTACCAACTGGTGGAGGCGCTTTTATGAAGATAATAAACGGGTATCCTGAGAGAGTGTGTCTTGTTAAAGCTGAGCTAGCAGGATATGCAGATGCTAAGGTTGAGATCCACAAGACTGTTGTAGATGAGCGTGGCGTAGCGAGAATGCAGCCAGTAGATAAGATATGTATAGAACCTGGAGGTTATGTGGAGCTGAAACATGGGGGATACCATATAATGATAATGAATGCCAGGTTGGAGGAAGGATCCACTATAACACTTAAACTGTACTTTGATAATGGGGATATGGTAGCGGTTGAGGCACCCGTTAAAGCTAAAGGAAGAGAATAAAGAAAATAATTAGTATATATAATTATGAAAATAATCTTTATATTATTATTGGTAGTGCTATGAGGAATGCGATTAATACTAGTAGGTGGGGTATAGCCTCGCTAGGCCCCTTATAGGGTATCTTATCCAGGGTTAACACTCTATATAGTATATGTACTAGGCCGTAGCCTCCTAGGAAGACTAGAGCCCATAATGCTGTAGCTCCCGCGGGGTTAGCTATGGGGTCTATAACTAGGCCTAGGAATACACCTGAGAACACTATTAATGCGAATTCAAGTATGCCTGTGATCATAAAGAATAGTGATGGATCACCCCGTTCTTCACTTGATCCCCTGTTACTGGTAGAAGCGGTAGGGGAAGAGCCTACCGCAGTGCTCTCGCTCTCCTCAGGCATTAATGCTCCCAGTATGCCAAGGTATGCTATAGCTCCTGCCACGCCTATTATTGCAGTAGCTGCATCAGCCCAGCTAGCTTCGGTTGATTCGCCTAACAGTACTGGGAGGAATGGGGCTATGAATCCTATGAGTATAACTGCCATTAGCAAGCCGAATTGCAGAGGTGTTATCTTTCTTCCCTTGACTACATTACTCATGATTAAAACGCCTTCTATAACTATTATAGCTGGTAGTAGGAATATTATCGCTACACTATAGAGGCTAGAATACCCTATAGACAGGGCACCCCATATAGTGAGCTGGATTAGGTATATCAGTACAAGGCCTCCTACTATGGTTATCCAAGGCCTGTGCAATGGATTTGTGTACTCGCTCTTATCAACGAAGGGGAATATGGCTAGTATTAGTGGTGGGAGCACCATGGCTAAAATGAATATTAACAGTGCAGCGTGGCCCTCATACGGTAAGTATAGGAAGTCTAACTGGAATATCTTGAATGCATAGACAAGGAACCATGGAGGCATGGGCCTAGCCTTCTCAGCTATTGGGGAATCCTCGAATATTGGCAGGGGATAAAGTAGCTGGTGAACGAATCCTGCTGCTTGTGAGACGGCATTTGCAAGAATGATTATCCCCCATATTCCTAGCGTTACTACCAGTATGTACAGTAAGTTGACGGGGAACCATGGAGCTAGGTCCTTCCTATCCTGGCTTATCTTCTCCGGCCTACGCCTCCACCTGGTTTCTCTGTGGTCAGGCTGGGGTCCATGTTGCTCGAATAGGCCAAAGTGGAGAGCGAATAGCAGTCCTAACAGCCCAGCCATTATTATGTGTATAGCTAATAGCCTGAAGTAACGTGTCTCCTCCTCTATGCCGAAGGCTAGTGCTACAAGCACCTTACCCCAGTAAGTGCCAAAGCTGTCAGCGACAAGCCCGCTTCCAATAGCAACCGCCTCCTGGGCTATCTTGTCCCCCACCATGCTGTAACCGAAGAATGCCGTCTGAATCATTATGAGGCCAGTTATGATACCCACTATCCACACTAACTCTCTCGGCTTCTTATAGGCCCCTACAAGGAAGTTCCTGAAGAAGTGTATTATTGCAGATAATATCATGGCATGGGCAGCATATAAATGAGTTGTCAGAAGAAGCCTGCCGAAAGGCTTCTCCTCTATAAGGGCTTTATTTGACCCTACAGGATCGGCAGGGTTATAGTAGAATAGTAACAGTAGACCTGTTATGACTAATAGCATAAATGATGATGCAACGAGGGCCCCAAGCCAGAATTCAAGCTTCATGTAGCTATAAGGCACTCTGAAAAAGGGTAAGTGATCGAGTCCTGACCTCTCATAAATCCAATCCCACAATCTACCTATGAGCCCTCTACCCTTAGGCATGCTAATCACCTCCACCTAGCAACTCATGCACTATTCATTATAGCATTAGAATCCGGGTACACGGGTGACAACGGTTTTATCCCCAACAAGCTTATCAGGTTCGACACACGTGTTGCAGAACATACCCATTATTGTTGGGCCCGCCATTCCAATTGCAGTGAGCTCGTCAGTAGTTGGATCCCACTCTAAGATGACTACTGGGAGAGGCCTTGGCGCTGGTGCCCGTAGTACTATGGCTCCTCTATAGGGGTCGTATATCGAACCGTGGCATGAACAGAATACCACACCGCCTTTACCTGCTATATTAGATGCAGCTAGTGGGGGAGCTTTGCCTGGTTTATAGAATGCTAGTGCTGGTATAGCACACTTGAAGTGCTGGCATATGCCACTGTATGCTATAATAGACCTGTTAGGCCCTACACCGCCTGGAAACTCGTAGAAGCCTCCTCTACCGGGAATCTCTCCTATAGTGACTTTATTATCTTCTATTTTAAATATAATTGGAGGTTCTTCTATTGGATCCATCATTTTGGGTAGCCTAGCGGGGGGGATCTCGATGGGATTTCCATTTTCATCTCCAAGATTCAATAGCATGTTTGGAGTATCATCCTTGGCAGGATAATAGAATTTATACATTACGTTGACTTCAAGTTCACTGGCTCTAACGGGGCTGCCGTCCTCCCATACTAGTTTAGACCTAGGATATGGTTGCTCTTTTGGTATTGGCGGCGTGATGTATTTTACAACTGGGGGTAAGGCTCCTCCGACAGCTCCCACTATACCCACGGTGCCGAGTAGCTTTAGAAACTCTCTCCTGTTAACCTTCAACTCGTCATGCACCCCCGCTTATCCATGTTAATACCCTTTAAATTATAAAGTCATGCCCTCACAATTCCAGGGTGCCAGATATTATTGGTAAAAAACACTAACATATATTTATATATTTAAAAACAACTTCTTCTATGAGGAATGGTGTTTATTCAATCAAGAAACATTAATTGCTGCATAAAAGGGTTGACCTAGAGCTTAGTCGAGCTGGAGATGATATTTGAGGAGTTGGTAGTTGGGATGATTATGCAAAGCTTACACTTGACTGGTATATTGGCAATTGCAGCGGGCACAATGATAGCTTCTAGCATATTAGTGGCTAGGCTTTCTAATAAGCTTGGATCGCGTTTATTACTATATGGGCATGTAGGTGTTATATTGTCCTGGATTCTATTTACATATAGTTTTTTAGTTCAGGATTACAGTTTATATCCTGTTTATAGGTCTTCATCGAGCGGGCTTCCATGGTATTATAAGTTAGCGTCTTCATGGGCTAATGGGTCAGGCAGCTTATTGTTACTTGCAAGCGTCTCTTCAATACTTTATGTACTGTATCACAGGTTACATAAATGGCCTGTCAAATACTCGACATCCATCGTAACTATGATTGGGTTAATTCTAGCATATATAAATAAAGCCTTTAACAAAACGCCAGGGGGAGCGCTTGAGGGCTTAGGACTTAATCCTTTATTAAAGAGTTTTTGGGTGTATCCACATCCAATAGCTACATTTACAGCCTATGCCATAATACTAACCGCTTCATTCGCCGCCTTATGGAGATGGATGGATAAGAGACTCGTTTACCTTGGATGGTCAACATTGACGTTAGCACTTCTTTTAGGAGGATTATGGAGTTATGAAACTCTAGGCTGGGGAGGATACTGGGCCTGGGATCCTGTAGAGACTGCCCAGATAATACCATGGCTATTCCTAACATCATACTTCCACTCTAGGGGTTTGAGCGCTAACGCGGGTAATGCAGCACTATTGCTCTCAGGTGTGTCCGTGCTCTTTGCAATATATGTTACTAGGGCTGGAGTATCCCCTCTACATGGATTCTCTGATCCAGCCGCTCAAACGGGATTAGTAATTGGCGTTCCACTAGTAATCTTAGCTTCCTCAGCTATTTCTAGCCTATACAAGGCTGGGGGTGGTACACCTAAAACTATTAGAGGTCTTAGCGTGTTTATATCGTATGTAACATTAATGTATATGGCTTCAGCCTTGTTTGCCAGCCTAGCTACAGGGGTTATTGGCGTGTCACTAGGTTTTAATGTTACTCCTCTAAGCTGGGATCCAGCGGTATCCCTCTATACGCCTATGTTGGCTCCAGGTGTAATATTGATATTAATAGGACTTATAATGTACTTTGCCGCAACACTGAACAGACTCAAGTTATTAATTCTAGCAACTATCACAGTTAGCCTGATTTTATCGCTACTATCATTAATGGGAATAATAATATGGAGCCCTCTAAGCCCGCTGTATATAAACATGTTAATTTCAATGTTAATACCGATGTCTTTGGTTAGCGGTTTTCTAGCGCTACTTCAACTTATAAAGTTGAAGTCTAGGCTGGCTGGCCACTCGATAATACATTTAGGATTGTCTATTTTAATAATAGGCATAGCATTAAGCGGGCCGTATGCATATAATCAAGGGTACTTTAAAGAGGTCGAGTTAACTGAGGGATCTAGAATAAATCTATACGGGAAGGATATAATATTGAAATCAATTGATTATAGTGTATCAAAGGATGCCTATGTGAATGCATCTGGATACTATAGTAGTCTAATTTATCTAAATGCATTAAACGTCATGGACTATGCATATAAGTTATTCGAGAATTATCCAGTAAAACTGGAAAGAGCATTAGAAAAAGCAGAAGCGATGAAAATAAATACACTAGTCGATAACATAGCTCAGGTCAATTTCACATTAACCAGCAAATCATGTGTAGCCTCTGGAACAGGAGTAGCTAAATTAATATTAAATCCACGGTTAGACGGTCTAGGATCAAATTATATAATAGCGTTAAACGGCACACTCAACGATTCTTGTATAGCTGGGATATATGAGGAGGGATCCTTAAAAATAGCATATGATGCAGGATATACATTGGAAATCTATGAATTTAAAGCAGCTATTAGTGATAATAGGATTTTACTAATATCAAATAATACAGCTACATTATATTATAGCAATATAAGTGTGCTATTGGATGAGGAATTTAACTCCCCTGAATGGTATTGGTATGCCCTTTACAAATCTAATCCATCATTTAAGAAGTTAGTAGATGAAAATAGAAGACTAGAGGAAAATAATTTAAAGCTGTCGCTAATGATAAGCAACGCACTTAAAAGCTCCGACTGTATAAGTCTCTCAACGCTTGACTTAACTAGGTGCAACTTAAGGGCTATTCTACCTGATAAACTTCCAGAGACCGCTTATATGAGATTAGGGTTCATAGTTAATGGAGAGGAAAAATACGTTGTACTTAGGTATGATGTCCAAGGGGAGTTGCAGGGTATCCGAGGGTTAGTTCCCAAAGCCCTGATTATAAGAGACGGGTTATCTGACGTCTATATGGAGGTCTATCCTGAGGTAATCAACTTAACTAATGATTTACTTGTGACAAAGCTCACTCAATATTATCTATCTCAGATATTCTCGTCTATCAATGAAACTGACGCATTAGCATTGTCATTCATAATAGCATCTTCCCTTCTCTCAGGAACTAGTCCAGATGGCAGTATAAGCCTGGATCCATTAAATGTAACGCTGATAGCATTAAAGATCCTAGGTATGGGATTAGAGGATGTAGGTAATAGCACCATAATAGTGCGTGCTAAAGTTGTAGAGAATATACAATTAGTATGGATAGGAGGTCTACTGATGGTCTTGGGTGGATTAATTAGTTTAAGAGTCTCAAGTAGAAGGCGAGTCTAATAATGTATTGAGAGTTATTTAGAATGAAGTCTTGTAAGCGCTTTTCCTGTAGCCTTTCTGACTATTTCATATATTACGTGTTCTATGAAATGCTTAGTTATGCAGAACTCGCAGGGCTTTAATGATATAGCTATTTTTTCAATCTCGGATTTGTGTTCCTTTAGGATCTTTGATACGATCTTTTCGACATCATCAGCCACTTCATCCGCTATCTGGTCTATTCTCTCATCTACTTCCCTTGCAGTTCCCGTGTATGCGTAGTAGTGGTCTCTAGCGTGATATCTGAGTGTATTCCCTGTCTTGACAAGTTCTATTAGCCCGGCATCTTTGAGTATGGCTATGTGGTATCTGATAGCGTTATGAGTCTTAAATATACCCCTCCTTCTGAGCTCATCAACGATCTCCCCTACACTCATCGGTTTCTCCTTAAGCATCTCCAGGATCATTATCCTGAGCTCATCACTCAGTGCCTTCGCCTCCTCTAACCTAACTGGCATTATCCTAGTCACGCCAAGTCACCTCCTAGGCTTCCACCTCCTAAGCATTAATGCAGACGCGGTAACACTTATACTGCTTAATGCCATTGCTAAACCCGCTAGCTCGGGTTTAAGTATTAACCCCCATTTACTATAAAATAAACCAGCGGCGACAGGTATTAATGCTGTGTTATATGCAAATGCCCAGAAGAGGTTCTGTATAGCCTTCCTCCTAACAGCGTTGACTATCTCGAATACGTCGATCACGCCTCTTATGTCATTCTTAACCAGTATAACTTCTCCAGCCTCCTTTGCTATCTCAGTTCCACCACCCATAGCAATTCCGACATCAGCTGTCGTCAATGCTGGCGCATCGTTTATGCCATCGCCAACCATGGCTACTACGTGTCCTTTCCTCTGTAAATCCTTTATTATCTCGGCTTTATCTTCTGGAGATAAGCCAGCCTTGAAATCGTCTATTCCAAGCATGGATGCTATAGCCTTAGCCGACTTGGGGTTATCGCCAGTTAATAAAAGCGTCTTTATACCCTTCTTCTTGAGGTATTCGATTACGCTCCTAGACTCCCTCCGGGGTTCATCTCCAATTGCTATGAGTCCTATTACACTATTATTCTCTACCACATAAACAACAGTATATCCTTTAGACATAAGCGTTTCAGCAGTCTTCCTTGCATCTTCATCCAAGGCTATATCGAGTCCTCTCAAGAGTTTTTCGTTACCAACAGCTATTATGTTACCGTTAACCGTTGCAAATACTCCCATCCCAGTGAATGAGTCGAATGAATCCACATTCACAAGGCTAACTCCTTCACTTTTAGCATACTCGACTATAGCCTGAGCTATAGGATGCTCGCTGTGAACCTCCACTGATGCAGCGATCCTTAGAACATCATTGCGGGCTCCATTAAATGTCACTATCTCTCTAACGGTGGGCTTACCCTCGGTTAATGTGCCTGTCTTGTCAAACGCTACTAAGTCAACCTTGGGCAGTTTATCTATGACCTCAGGGTTCTTTATTAATATACCATGTTTAGCAGCATTACCAAACCCAACTACTATAGCCATTGGAGTCGCTAAGCCCAATGCACAAGGGCATGCAACTACTAGAACAGATATCGTGAATAGTAGTGCTAGTGCAGGCTCTACAGCTCCGATTAGAAGCCAGTATGAAAATGTGGCAATTGCTATCCCTATAACTATCCATGTGAATATCCCAGCTACCTTATCTACTAGTGACTGTATTCGTGGTTTGGATGATTGCGCTATTCTAACGAGTTTTATTATCTGTCCCAATGTAGTGTCTTTACCGATCCTTGTTACTGAGATCTTCAGACTACCCCTGACTAATGTGGTTCCCGCTAATACGGGGTCTCCAACGTGCTTCTCTACAGGCATAGGCTCGCCGGTAACCATTGACTCGTCTACATAGCCTCTACCCCATTTTACTACTCCATCTACTGGTATACGTTCTCCAGGTTTCACAAGGACTTCGTCTTTAACTTTCACGTCTGTTATCTTGACTAGCATCTCCTTTCCATCCCTGATGACGCGGGCCGTTCTAGGCTGGAGTTCCATTAGTTTTCTAAGAGCCTCTCCCGCTCTAACTTTCATCCTGGATTCAAGGTATTTTCCTATGAGTATGAATGTCATTACGGCTGCTGCGGCTTCATAGAAGGGTGTTCCGCTTAGTAATCCTAGGGTTATCGCTATTGATGATACGTATGCCGAGTACGTCCCTAGTATTACTAGGGAGTCCATGTTTGGATTTAAGTTAATGAGTGCTCTTACTCCTGTTTTCAGGAATTTAATGGATCCAGCTATGAGGGGTGGCGTGGCTAGTATAAGGGATATTATGTTTCCTAGGGTGGATCCTGGATGCATGTATGATGGTATGCCTAGTAGCTCTCCAAAGTAGGTTATGGCCAGGAGGATTGCTGTAGGGGGTATTGATACCATTAAAAGTTTCTTCATTAACTTGTGCTCTTCCTCGGCTAACTTTTTAGCTATATCCTCTACCTCATCCTTAGCTTCCTCTCTCAGGATCTTTAAACCCTTTTCAGTTATAAGGCTTTTTAACCTATCAAGACTGGTAGTGTAAGGATTGTAGAGTATCCTGATGGTTTTTGTTACATGATTAGCTGATACTTCGAATATTCCTGGCTCCCGTTGGAGGCTCTTCTCTATCCACTCACAGTCCTCTGAAGACGATAAACCTTCTACAATGAATAGTGCCTCCTCCTTGTACACATCGTATCCAGCTCTCCTTATAGCTTCTAGCAGTTTCTTCGGGGGTATCTTATCAGGATCATAGGAAACCCTGGCATCCTCGGTGGCTAGCGTAACTTCAGCCTCTACACCGAGTTTTCTGAGCTCTCTCTGTATTGTCAATGCACAGTTAGCGCAATGCATTCCCACTATCTTCAGCATTTCATCCCTTTTATGGCTCATTCTGAGCTTTCCCTTTGTACTCACGCACTCCACCCACTATATATGAACAGAATCCTGTACTAAAAAATTTTTGTTATAACCCCTGTAGGCTGGCTCACTGAAGCTCCACCACACAGATACAATAATTTAGTCTAAAATCTATAATATTTTATTATTATACTCTTATCAGGCTTCTAGGAGGTTTTAAAGCTATAGCGGCAGCGCCATATAGAACTTCATCATGGCCAAATGTGGCTGGAACCAACGGGGGAGACTTGAATATACTGAACCTTGAGAGATACCTGTTGATATTATCCAGCATTATGTCTTTATTTTCAAGAAACACGCTACCCCCAAGGTATATGACTTGTGGGTCATAGCTCGCTATTATAGATGCTATTCCAGCAGCATGCACTCTATTTAAATAATCAACAAGGCTCTCAGCAAATTTATCGCCTAATCTTGCGAGTCGATATAACACTTCACTGCTAAGTTTTCCTTCTAACGCCATTTCGTAGGCATTAGTCCTATCTCCCTCCCACTTCAATGCATAAATCCTGGCAGTCTTGGGTATACTGTTTCCACCTGCGATACCCTCCCAATGGCCTAAGCCTCCGCAGCCACATCGTATATTAGAATTATAGTCTACCACTATATGGCCTATCTCATGAGCATTACCTCTCCAGCCAACTAGGAGTTCTCCGTCTACAATGAATCCACCGCCAATCCCGGTACTTATAGTAATGTAAGCAAGGTCGCTATATGGAGAGCCCCTTCCCAGAGTCTTTTCTCCCCATACAGCTGCAACGCAATCATTAGCTATATAGACTGGGGCTTGAAACTCTTCTTTCAATGGCCGTTTCAGCTCAAAGTTACGTAGCGGATTGTTGGGTGTATTAACCACCCATCCCCTTTTTAAGTCTAAAGGCCCTATACTGGCGACGCCTATGGCATCCACTTCACCTACTTTTAGAGCGTCTCTTGCAAGACGTATTATTTCCAGTGCGACCGCATCACTCCCCCCGCTCCTAGGTGTTCTGCTCTTTACTTTATTCTTAAGCAATCTTCCATGGAATAAGGCTACTCTAAGGTTAGTCGCTCCTACATCAACGGCTAATATACTCTTAACCTCCTCTGCATTCAAGCCTTCTAGACCTCCACGAGCAAACTATCCATATGTAGAAGCTCTTTATCCTGAACAGCATAAATCTTGAAAGCGTCTCTTAAGAATATAAATCCACCCCAGTATCCAGCTGGTTTTAGGGTTCTAGTATAAAGTTGGTCTCTCTTAAGGATTATAGCGTCTCTAGGCTCTATAACACTAGTCACCCTGAATAGGTTCCTAGAGGGATTTAATCCTAGCTCCTTAGAAACTATAGATGCTAGAGTGTGTAACCTACTAATGGAAGCTACTATCTTAGAGTTGTCCTGTTTAGGGAGGTCTTTCCTCCTCCTCTCCACGATAAAACCTTTCTTTGAAAGCATCATTTCAGCCTTCCTTGCTTCATATGCACTATCAAAGATCCCCAATAGCACAGCCACTATGTGAGGTTGCTCTGCTATACGTTCTAATAGTCTAAACGTCCTTGTAACTCCAACCTTCACACGGGGTTTTCCATAGTCAACCATGTATAAAGCGTATTCTGCCTTGACGAGTCTATCTAGATACCTACATGCCTCTAAAGCCCTGTATCCTGATGTACTCATGCATACGTCATAGATAGCCCTTTCACTTCTCCTATGAAGCCTACAATATCCATCAGCCTCTATTATACAGTAGAGTCTCTTTATAGGGTCATCCTTTTCGCTTAAAGGGCCGCTATGCCACTTACAGTATCTCCTCCATGGCGGAGGAGATATGGTGATTTCTCTTCCCCTATACCTGTATACATCAGAGGCTCCGGGCATTTGGATGAGAAGCGAGTCTAGAGCTACAATATACTCATCCACGCTATATTCTTCCACTTCTATTATAGTAGGCGATTTATAGATCCTGACCCCCTTGTATTCGATAAGCTTATTCACTAGCCTCAATATGACCCTCTCCAAGTGCTGTTTCACCGGGTACCTAAGGGCATTGATTTGGGAGCTACCTGTAAACTTTAGATGCCGCATAAGATTATATTGGTGTCGCGGTTATATCCACAATGACTCCTGGATTTATGGATTTAATCAGGTTTATGACCATATTTACTGCTTGTACTAGATTCTTTACTGGTATACCAGGTGCTCCAGCAGCTATTACTAGTAGGGTTTTAGTGGACTCAGTGACCATCGAGTGAATAGAGTCTCTGTGTGGATAAACGTGGACGACTTTTCCCGTAGAGTCTTTAATTATGGGTGTACCCTGTTTAAGCTTAATCTTTCTACCTCCTATTGGTTCAAACTCTTCACCGCCCTTGGCTGTAGTCAGAGTTAAGGGAGGGTTTATCCTGTCATAGTCGTATAGCCCTATTGGTATAAGTGTCTCTAAACTGACTATGTTGCCTATATCCACTATATTATTTATACGGGGAATAGGTTTACCCCTAATTACTCTACGGGCAAGTGCTTCAGAGCTAGGCCGTGTCTTAGTAGGGTCTATATTGAAGGTCCATAATAACTTCCTATATAACTTGACATGTGGATGTTGGCTCAGGGCATCGCCGCTTTCAAACTCTCTTCGAATAGATTCTTCTACTTGTGAGAGTTTTTTATTTATTATAACGGGTGATGGTTTAACTTCTATTCCAGATACGAGTCCGTATGCTAAGCTTATCCCTTTATTCTTCAAGCTTGAATCTATATGTATTATGTTCAATCCTGTTCCCTACTAATTGATTTGAGATTCTATAATTATTTAAACTTTAGTTTTCGGTTTAGGATCTACGTGCATCTAGAAGCTATATATGGGATAGGACTATACTCTATCACACTCGGCTAATGGGTAATTTAGCTAGCTCTGCAAGTGGTGCGGCATGTCAGCCCGTGGTATAAAGATAGTTGGGGTGATAGTGAATGTATTGCTTGCCGCATCAGCTGGGCTTATAGGGGTTCTATACGGGTTTTCTCTAGTAAAAGGAGGATTCGCTGTAGTAGATGGTAGGAGTATGGAGCCTCTTCTTCATACAGGTGACCTAGTCTTTATGCGTGATGTTGATGGAGGAATTGATGTAGGCTCTGTGGTGGTGTACAGAGACCCGTCGGGTAAATATATTATTCATAGAGTTATAGCAGTATACGAGTATAAAGGCATCGATTGTTACGTCATTAAGGGTGATAATAATTATATGCCCGACCTAGGTTATCCGAGCGTCTGTAAGAAGCCGTATAGATATGGAGGCATTACTGTTTATGGCGTTCCAGAAGATAAAATAGTTGGGGTAGTCATATCCATTGGGAGCAATCCCTTAAAGATACCTTATCTAGGGGGCTTAACCCTGGCCTATAAGGGCTTTAGATAAGGTTTTGTTACGTAAAGCCTCTCTAGCCACCTCCTTTACCCAAAGTCCAACTTGACCCCTCATTGAAGCTATCCTCTTCAAGGCTTCACTTTTACTTAATCCCAGCCTCCTAGCTATTACTGGTAACGCCTCCTTCAGGCCTTCCAACGCTTCTTTATGGTGACTGCATAGGCTGGCGGGCCTGCCCGTGGCTGACTCCCTGCCGCATATTATGCACGGATTGCTTGGCGGCTTAGCGCCTAAGGCTTTGGCTATATTTTCTCTAACCCTCGGGAGCCTTGCATGGAAGCCTTCAAGTAGCTCATCTATAGTGTTTATGGCCTCCCTTATAACGGTCTCCCTACTAGTCCTACCTATTCTAACAGCCTCTATTAGGCTTTCAAATGTTCTAGTTAGATCTGGTGTTTGAAGTTGGGGGAAGAGCTCCCCTATTATCGTTGTCACAGTATAGCCTAAGTCTGATACGTCAACGCGGCCTCCATCCTGTGTTAGGTATCTTCTCTTAAATAGTATTTCTATTATCCTAGCTCTTGTTCCCTCGGTGCCTATATTAACATTCTCCATCCATTTCAATAGACTTGTCTTGGAGAGATTAATTGATGGTTTGCTCCACTCAACTTTTACCTCCACATCTAGGATCCTTGCTTTTTCACCCTCCCTTAATAGGGGGATTTTAGATTGTCTAGGCATTGAGTATGGATAGTAGCGTAGCCATCCTTCGCTGAGTACCAGGGTGCCCCTCGATTCATAGAATCTCCCCTTGAAGTCCGTAAGTATTAGTACATGGTCTTCTATAACGGCGGGTTTAGAGAATGTAGCCATGAATCTCCTAACGACTAGGTCGTATATCCTTTCATGATCCCGATCCATCCTGCCTGGACGCTCGCCTGTTGGATGTATGGCTGGGTGAGCTGGATCTTCCTTCCTTCCTTGCACGGGCCTATATACGCCCTGGGTTTCTCTGCGTAATTCTCGTGCTAGTAGTGACAGCTCTCCGTAATTCATAGACTCGATTTTGTGTATTATAGAGGCGTAATCTATTGTTGGAGGTAGTTTCTGGCTATTTGTCCTTGGATAACTTATCAGGCCGTCCAGGTATAGATCCTCCGCTAGGGATTGGGTTCTAGATGGGGAGTATCTGTATAGCCTTGACGCTTCCAGTTGTAGGTCGCCTAAATTGAATGCTGGCTGTGGCTTCATAGTCTTCCTCTTACCATGCGACTCTACTACCCTTAGGTATCCCACTTTCCTTAGCTCTCTCGATATCAGTAGGGCTTCATTTTTCGTCTCAGGACTCCATCCATGCGTCCTAGCCTTGAATTTGACTCCCCTAGCCTCCAGTGTTAATTGTAGCGATATGGTTGGTGTTGGTATGTGTAGATTTATCCTGCGCCACCTATTCACAGCTTCAACTAATGTTGGCGTCTGAACTCTCCCAGCACTAAGTATTAGCCTCTTGTTTGATAATCTTTTTGCAGTTGATGTTAAAGCGCGTGAGATGTTTATCCCCCATATCCAATCCAGCTCATGTCTTGTTATGCCCGCCTCAACCATGTCTCTGTCTAGGGGTTGGAGGTTGCTGAACGCCTTCTTGAGCTCTGAGAGGCTAAGGCTGGAATATTTCATTCTATAAGCTCTCCTCTCGTCTCCCAGGTGCTTTATGATCATGTAGCCAATAACGCTGCCCTCTATGTCGTAGTCACAAGCGTTCACATACATAGATGCTTGTCTTAGAAGGGACGATAATAGCCTATAATATTTCTTCAAGTATCCAGCCTTTCGATCGCTCTCCCAGATAGGTGCCCAATAATAGTTATACGTTGGATAGCCTCTCTCATCTGTAGAAGGCGCGTACATGTGCCCAGCAGTTGATGCAACAACTACGCTCCTCCCGTCTACCCTGACTAGCCAGTAGGGTACGCCATACATCCTACATTTAACAGGACTTCCTATAGCCTTAGCTATCTTCTCAGCTGCTCTAGGCTTCTCCGCTATTACAGCTATTGAGCCTTTAGGGAGAGTGCAGGTCTTGTTGCCACTGCGCTTTAAGCCCTTTCTCCTCATAGGATCTCATCCTACTGGTATTGGAGCGTTGAGCACCAACAGTATACCATATACTATTACGGCTATAATACCCTTCCAGCTCAGATCTTCTATGCCCATAGCTGGCCCGGGATGGCGTCCTCTGGTCATAATGTATATTCCTATGGCTAGGAGTGCGAATAGGCTGAATCCGGGGTATATGAATGAGAGGCCTAGTAGGATAGCTATGCTAGCTTTAGATATGAAGTTGTGCATAGACTCTCCAACCGCGCTCCTAACGATGTGTCCTCCATCCAACATAGCTATCGGCATCAAGTTGAGAAATGTAACTAGGAAAACAACGTAGCTCGCGAAAGCCATGGGACTCAGTGTAATGACATATCCCTCTCCCACATCTAATATGCTGGTCATGAGGAGTAACGTTAACGGGACAATGTTTAATCCAACAGCCTCTGGCGAAACCTCGCTTACAGGCTGGACAAGGGATCCCTGTAAGCCTACAAGTGTAAATGGTATCGCGGCTATAAACCCTGCTAGAGGCCCTGCTACAGCTATAATTGCCAGGGAATCAGCGGTCGGAGGGAGCCATCTCAGGTTTATCACGGCTCCGAATGTCCCCAGAAACCCCAACTGTAGTGGGGGAGCTGGTATTAGGTAGGGTATGCTAGCTGGAACCCTATAGCGTCTCATCATGAGCCAGTGGCCCATTTCATGTATTAATAACGGCACTAGTAGCGCTGTTAGGTAACCTAGCGGTGACCAGGTAAAGGTGGCTGGCCTATGCTCTGCGCCTGACAGGAATACACCTGAATAGTATACTGTCACGAATGTTATAGCCGCTAGTATGAGTCCCCTCAGGTATCTGTTCTTACCCTCTTTAAACCCGTAAAATAGTCTAATTATAAAGCCTCTATCGCTAGGCCTAGCTAGGGGCTTGCATCCTCTGGATATGAGTAGGTGATATAGGCTTGTTAGTCCATCAATTGGGTCAGGGGCTCTAGGTTCCCCTATGAGGACCTCCATACCCCAATTATAGATTTTCGCATCTATTACCTGGAACCTGGATTCTATGATTGACCTGCACTCGGCGAGTTTTGCCTCCATGAGTTATCTCCTTAATAGAGTCAACCTGTAGCGCTTATACCTGCTCTTCTGAGTTTCTTCTCAGATTCGATTAGTAGTTTTAAAGGGATCGATTGACTCACTCCAGCTTCAGTGTACCTGAACACTGATACAGGAAGTATGCCATTGTCAACCTCGAACCTAGCTATGTCAATGTTATCCCTTAACCCGTACTTCTCAGGTGATATAAGTGGTGGTGCTCCATAACTCAACTGGAGAGCCCTGACTCCTATAATCCTAGCTCTCTCGTACTTGGTTAGATAAGGGGGTCCGATAGTTATCTCCTCAACGACCCGGGGATATGCTATATACCTCTCCCCACTCATAGTGAGTTCACCTTGTAGAGAATGGAGGTATTTGAATAGGCTAATAGGCTTTAAGTAGCTAGCTATAGGATATTATAGCGTTTAGTACAAGTGGTTTCCCTCTTGATTCGCTTGTTCCGCTAGGGGTTTCATATTAGTAGTGCACCCCCGTCAACTGGTATTAGGGAACCTGTTATGAATGACGCCTTTTCTGAAGCCAGAAACGCTACTATACTTCCAATCTCTTCTGGTGTTCCAAGTCGTCCTAAGGGTATTGATGATGCCATTCTGTTATAGACCTCTTCTAGACTGGCATTTTCTCTCTTGGCAGTCTCCATGGCTAGTTGCTTTACTCTGTCGGTTAGTATAAGGCTTGGTAGCACGGCATTAACCGTTATATTGTATTTTGCTAATTCTAAGGCTAGAGTCCTCACTAGGCCTGCTATAGGCATTCTCATTACATTGCTGAGAGCTATGTTGGGATGAGGTCTTAATAACGTTAATGATGCTATATAGACTATTCTACCCCATTTCCCAGGCTTCATGAGCTCGGCGGCGTATCTACTCACCCTGATTGCGCTCATAGCCAATAGCTTATATGCATCTTCCCAGTCCTCATCGCTCATCTCAAAGAATTTGCCAGGCCTAGGTCCTCCAGTACTGTATACTAGGATGTCAAGTTTCCCATACTCATCCTTTATATATGAGAATAACGCTTCTATACTATCAGCGTTGGTTAGATCCACTTGGTAAATATCAACTTCGGCATTTTGAACGGTTTCTCTAATCTTGTCTGCGGCGCGCTTTAAGTTATCCCTAGATCTAGAGGCTATAATTACTAGAGCTCCTTCTCTAGCTAGTTCCATGGCAGAGGCAAAACCCAGGCCTTTACTCCCAGCAGTCACTAGGGCTATTTTACCCTTGAGTCCTAGATCCATAGAGTACACCCTTAGTGAGAAATTAACGTGGAATACTTAATAAGGCTCCGATCAACACTACTATATATTATTGAAGGTAAATAATAACATAAATAAACTAACGGTCTTTTGAATGGACTATTTTAAGTTATGACATTGAAAAATTGATTTAAAAACAATATAACTTGGTTATTAAATTTATTAAATATTTTTAGTTATTTATTGTAAAGGGCTGAGTTTCCTGTTAGGTTAGAATTCAGGCATTGAGGGGGTTTCCTCTCCTCCTTCCTTCTTCTTCTTTTCCTCTTTCTTTGGCGGTGCTGCTGCTATCACATCGTCTATCTTAAGAAGGCTTATTGCAGCTTCGCTAGCGCTCTTCACTACCTGTTTCTTCACTAGTATAGGTTCATAGATGTTTATCTTAGTCATGTCCTCTTCTACTTTGCCGTTTAGCACATTTACTCCGGCAAATGAGTGGCCTTTCGCGTGTAGGCTTCTTAGCTGTAGTAGTGTGTCTAGGGCATCTAATCCAGCGCTCTCTGCTAGCACTGTTGGTATAACTTCTAGTGCTTCTGCATAGGCTTCGATAGCCATCTGCTCTTTTCCTCCGACTGTTCTCGCGTAGTCTCTAAGCTTTTCTGCCAGCTCTATCTCGGCTGCACCGCCTCCTCCGACTATCTTTGGCTCCCGCATTATGTTTCTCAGACTGTGTAGTGCATCCATTATGTTCCTTTCTACTTCGTCTAGTAGCATGTCATTGGCTCCTCTTAGCAGTATTGTTACGCTTCTTGGGTTTTGTGCTTCTTCTATGAATATCATTTTGTCTTCTCCTACTTTTCTTTCTTCTACTAGTTTTGCGTATCCAAGATCCTCTGGCTTCACATCCCTTAAGCTAGTCACTATTTTTGCTCCTGTTGCCCTTGCCAGCTTCTCTATATCACTCCTCTTAACCCTCCTAACAGCCATAATACCCCTCTTAGCAAGGAAATGCTGAGCAACATCATCAATACCCTTCTGAGTAATAACAACACTAGCACCAGTAGCAGCAA
>WAQN01000081.1 GCA_015520195.1 Desulfurococcales archaeon
ATATCTTTCTGTTTAACTGGTTAAATATAGATTACTGGTGTTTTTGTAATAATAAAATGTATATGTAGAGGCCTTTATATAAGATGTAAGTCTTGTTTCACATATAGAAAGGTTTATATAATACCGCGACCTTTTATTTTTTGAAATAGAGAGTAACGCTGTGTGAGGTGATCCTTCACTTGGCAGTAAGGGCAGTGACGAAGCCATTAACTACTGAAATAAAGGATCCAGGAACTCTGCCAGCCCCGGGAAGACTAGTAAGGATTGATGGAGAAACGTATGTTGAGATAGCGGGGAAAAGAATCCCGATAGGAGGGCCCATGCCCAAGCTAAGGAAGGGTGAGAAGCATATACGAGTAACCAGCAGCTTATGCCCCTATTGTATGAGGCTTTTACCAGCGCGTGTGTTTGATAGGGACGGGAAGGTCTATCTAAGGAAGATCTGCCCGGAGCATGGTGAGATAGAGGAGTTATACTTTGGCGATACTAAGTTATACGAGAAGTTCATGAAGTTCGAGGAAACAGGTAAGGGGCCAGGCAGGGTTAAGGCTTACCTAACACTATCAGCACCCTGCCCCTATAACTGTGGTCTATGCAATATGCATGAGAACCATACAGCTTTAGCTAACCTGGTAGTGACGAACAGGTGTAACATAGCATGCTTCTACTGTTTCTTCTACGCAGAAAAGGCGGGATATGTGTATGAACCCGATATTGAGCTGCTGCGATTCCAGGTTAGACAGTTGAAGAAGCAGGGCTTTACAATGGTGATACAGATAACGGGTGGTGAGCCGACTGTCAGAGAAGACCTAGTGGATATAGTGAAGATGCTGAAGGAGGAGGGTGTAAGACATGTGCAGTTAAACACTAATGCAATACGCTTCGCAGAACTATACTTCGAGGACCCAGAATATGCAGTTAATTACACCAGAGAGCTAAGGGAGGCTGGAGTCAACACTGTATACATGAGCTTTGACGGTGTAACCCCTAAGGTCAACTGGAAGAACCACTATGAGGTGCCGTTCGCATTCGAGGTATTCAGAAAAGCTGGTATGACCAGCGTTGTCCTTGTCCCCACCGTTATAAAGACAATAAATGACCACCAACTTGGCGACATAATAAGATTCGGCGCTAAGCACATAGATATAGTTAGGGCAGTGAACTTCCAGCCAGTCAGCCTAAGCGGGCAGATGAAGAAGCACGAGAGGGAGAGGATGAGGATAACAATAGCAGACGCTATTCACAGGATAGCAGAACAGACGGACTACCAGATCCCACCTGAAGCGTGGTACCCCATCCCAGCAGCGGCTAAGTTCGCTAAATTCATAGAGTCAATAGTCACAGTCCCACAATTCTGTATGAGCAACCACCCCATGTGCGGGGCTGGCACATACATATTCGTTGAGAGGGATGCAGAGGGTCTACCGAAGAAGTTCGTGCCACTAACAGACTTCTTCGATGTCATGGGCTTCATGGAGTGGCTAGATGATAGGAGGATAAATATATTGGATGGAGGAAGCAAGAAACTAACACTGCTAAGAGCTGTGGTTGATCTGAGGAAGTTCGTTGATAAGAGCAGGCTACCAAAGGGAGTCAGCTTTGAGAAGCTATTAGTCAACGTATTCTTAAAGAGGAATTATGATGCGTTAGGAAAACTACACTACCACATGATGTTCCTTGGTATGATGCACTTCATGGACCTATACAACTATGATGTGACCAGGGTTAGGAGGTGTAATATACACTACCTATCACCGGATGGCAGGGTAATACCATTCTGTACGTTCAACGTGATGGAGAGTATATATAGAGACTACATACAGGAACAGTACAAGGAGCCGTTAGAGGCTTACATGAAGGATCTAGAGACAAAAGCCTTCAATCCAGGCCAGAAGTATAACAGAGCCAAGTACATAAAGTTAATGCAAAATCACCCAATATACAAAGATGCATATAAGGGCATAATATTCTAAGCCCTACACAACACCTTTTTTGGCTTAACCACATTATACCTTAAATTTATCCATCCTCCACACAGCATCTTAACTTCCATCAGAGCTAATTCTATCTTATTCATGAAACCATCAACTCCCTCCCCTTGGAAAACGCTCACCCCAGACCCAAATACTTCGGGGGCTATAGTTACCCACACTTCGTCGACTAGACCCATAGATATGAGAGAGTAGTTGATGCGTCCTCCCCCCTCAACCAGTATTTTTTTAATTCCTCTCTTCCTTAACTCGCAGAGACCTTTGTATAAATCCACACGATCCAAGCCAGCCTGAATAACGCCTATACCTCTAAGTGTATACTTTTTCAGATGGGCCTCATTCCATCTTTCAGTTGTCATCAAAATAGATTTTTCAGGTACACTGAAGAGTCTATGTGTGGGATCTACCCTAAGACTAGAAGAAACCACTATCCTATAAGGACTAACACCCTCTACAAGCCTTACTGTTAATCGTGGATCATCCTTCACAGCGGTATTAGCCCCAATTAACACAGCATCACTCCAGTATCTTAGCGAGTGAAGCAACTCCAAATCCTCCTTGCAACTTAACATCGAATACCCTGTTTTGCTAGCTACACGACCATCAATAGTAATTGTAGAGAATATCCTAACAAAAGGTCGATAGAAGACCGTAACCAGCCACCTCCTTAAACTCTAACTCTCACCACCCTTGGAGGGTAAGACTTTCAGTTGTAAACAGAGGACAAGCTAATTAAAAATTCATCAAACCCCACTCCATACATATACTTGTCTTGTGAGGAAAGACTTTTAGGTATCTTAGAGATTTTAAACGGGTTCCGTAGGAAAAGGCAGCCTATATCATAACCCCCCAAAATGGCAATGTAATGATATAGTGTATAGCTAACGAGATGAGAGCGTAGGGTATAGTGAACCGGAGTATGTCCTTTGGCTTTATTTTCACCTTTGCCTCACTTTCTACAAGTGTCAGTGCAACGTAAAGAGCAGGTGCAGCTGCTACAGTGGCATTGCTGCCTAAAGTGGCGCTCCATACTAAGGCCCAGTATACATGCCATGCATCAACCCCAGCCATGATAGATGCATCCCTAGCTATGTAGAGGAATGTTAGTAGTAGTGCATCGTGCTCTATAAAGGTGGATAGCAGACCAGCAACCCAGTAGAAAACCGTGTATGATGTAGCTATTCCTGCCTGGAGGACGCCAGTTATTTTTGAAGCTATCTCTTCTAGGATTCCAGCATCCTCTAATCCTCCTACCAGGGAGAATAGAGACGCGTAGAAGAGTAATGCTCTCCATTCCACATGACCCAGAATCTTCTCAAATGATGGTAGCTCCTTCTTTCTCCTCCTGATTAACTCTACGGTTATAGATGTAAAGGATGCACCAGCCATCGTTATGAATCCCAGCGGTAAACCTATAAGCGGTCTAAACGCCATAGCTGTCACTGTAGCTATGAATCCTATCACCGAGATAAGGGTTACTATATTGGGTTCGGCTTTTTTGACTAAATCGCCTGAATCTATGGGTTTATCATGTTCATCTTTAAAATATAATTTATAAATTATATACGTGGTTATTATAAACGTTAAAGTTAGTAGAGGGAAACTACTGGGCTTCCCATAGAAGTATATGAAATCTAAGAATTCGGCTCCTGCAATGCTGTGTAGGAGTTGTGGTGGTAGATCACCCATCAGGAGCGCTGTTCCCATGAAATTAGCTGAAACGCCTATGAGCATGACGGACTTAAACGGATCTGCACCAGCCCTCTTAGCTATGCTTAGAACTATACTGCCAAGCAATAATATAACTAGTACGTTATCCACGAACATGGACAGGAATCCTGATATTATAGCCATTGATAGTATGAACGACTTATACGTTTTAACTCTCTTAGATAGGGCATTTATTATGAGTTCTGGTATACGGCCCTCGATTAAGTAACCGGTTATTATCCACATACCTAATAGGATAGACATGACGTTCCAGTCTATAAAAGAAAACGCTTTGCCTGGAGTGTATTCCGTCAGGAGAACCATTAATACTACTCCTAATATTGCAGCTACAGTCTCATCGGTTACCCTAAGTATTACAGCTCCTATGGCTAGAAGAAATATAACCACAACAGTTAACTCCATCAACCGCCCCCAATTGCCGTGATAGCGTTAAACCATCTCACTTATTAATAAAGCTACATGTAATATCTCATAAACCATTTAAGTGCAGTAGTGGAGGATTAGTAGGCTATTAGTTTTTAAACTCGCCTAGTAGTGTTACTAGTTAGCTGGTATGGTGCTCGGTTTTGCCTTGGTGGAATATGCCCATAAGGGCATTGCAGTTTAACATAGAAGACCCCTACGGCTTCTATGGGGAGATGATAGATGCTGATAAGCTCGTTAGGCTGGCTAAAAAGGTTAAAGCAAATATGATAACAGTCTTCGCTAGGGATGCGTGGGGCCGTGTATTCTATGAGGACAGCAGAATATATCCTCGTCATCCAAATTCTAGGCTTGATGTAAAAGAGCTCGTTGAGAAAGCTAGAAGGGAGGGTATAAGAGTAGTTATAATGGTTGCACACACTGCTAATAGATACATCTATAGGCTTCATCCAAGCTGGGCTCAGAGGTCTAGAGAAGGGGAGGTTATAGTATTAGAGCACTATCCTAAGGCTGAGAGGATAATAGACCCCCATTGGCCGCAGATATGCCCTAATAGCCCTGCCCTAGACAACTTCTTTGTACCTGAAGTTGAGGAGGCATTAAGGATCACAAATGCTGATGGCGTGTTACTGGACAGCTTCAGGTACATGCCTGATCCACAGAAGGCGTGTTTCTGTAATTATTGCAGGGAGGAGTTCAGGAGAGAGTATGGAATGGATCTCCCCTTTAGGGACACTATTGAAAGTGAGGCGTTTAGACAGGCATGGGAGTGGAGATATAAGGTTGTCCAGAGATCTATAGCAAAGCTAAGAGAGGCTGCTAAGAAGGTGAAGAGCGACGTATTCTTCTTCTATAATAGCCATCCGGCAGGCTGGGCTGGACGAGGCAATATAGCAGCGTTAAAGACTAGAGATTATCTAGACGCCGTCTTTGCAGAGGCCAGTGAAGCTGATATACGAGGGCCAGGACTCCTAACTATAATAACGAAGCTATCAAGGGCTATAATGGGTGACGGTAAGCCCGTCATTGTAAGCAGGAACCTATTCTATGCGCTGAGAACGGTTCAGTCAGCCACCCGTCACACTGTGAGGCAGGGTGTGTGGGAGATAGTTGCATCAGGAGGTAATCCGATGGCTACTATATTCTCGTCTCAGTATGTAGAGGATCCCCGTGCACTAGACTACCTTGCAAGCGTTTATGAGGAGCTTGAGAAACTGGAAGAATACCTAGTTGATACGACACCTATAAGGTACATTGGAGTGATTTTTGACCCTGAGACGTATGATAAGTACTACTGGAGCAGGCCAGAGCATTATGTGGGTGAGGTTGAAGGATTCGCTATGATGGCCTTCGATAGGAACATACCATGGGAATTCGTTACAACCCCTGACATTGTAAATGTAGACCACATAGCGAGATACCCAGTAATAATAGCTCCTGGCATGTCAGTTGTAGGCGATGATGAAGAGGAGGCCTTAAGGGAGTATGTAGCTCGTGGAGGCGTCCTTGTAGCCTCACATGAGCTCGGGATAATGAGAACCGATTATACATATAGACACTCACTAGCCCTAGAAGATGTATTAGGCGTTCACTACGAGGGCTTACTCTGGTTCGGCTACAGTTTCATCCACCTAGGAGAACCAGGAGAAGAGACGTATGAGGAATTCTGGAAAGGGCTACCAAGAGCATTAATATTCGGTGATCCAAGTGCTGTCTTCGTTAGAGAAAGAGCTGAGCCTAGACTCGGGGAGCTGGTTAGAGCTAGACCAACTACAGCAAGGGTTCTTGCATGGAGTAGATTAGGCCGTAGTGCTTATGGATACGAGTATACTCTAGGCAGGAGTGCTCCAGCGCCAGATTCCGTTTTAAACCTTGCTGGCATAACGCTCTCACGTTATGGGGAAGGCTACTCCATATACTATGCAGTCAGGCTAGGAGCCCATTATACCAGACTTGGATATCCGGATTATGCTGATATACTATTACGTCCACTGTATAAAGTGGCTGGTAGGCCTCCTGTCCTTGTTAAAGGGCCAGAGACCCTGCAACTAGAAGCATATAGGCAGGGGGACCGCATACTAATCCACATAGTAAATCATACATATAATCAAAGGATACTCAGCGCACCCACTGGCCCAAGTAAGCAGGCGCTTCCAGCTTTTGATCCTGTATACAGAGTTCATCCTATAAAGGAGGTGATACCTGTAGGGCCAGTTAGGGTCCTCATCGATAGAAGACTAGCTGGTGATGTTGGGAACCTCACAGTATATAATGCAAGGACTGGGGACAAACTGAGAACCTCCATAAACAGGGACTATATAGAAATCCTTGTCCCAGAGATAGACGATTACGCACTTATAGTAGTTGAGCCCAGAGAATAGGAATCATCATAAACTAATTAGTTCCAAGGATTTATTAGCACTAAAAATACACAAATCATACATTGGTGTGGAAGATAGGGGTGTGAACCGGGATGTGCATGACTCCCTCAAGCGAGGATGTAAAGCTATACGATGAAGCTAGGAGGGCATTTAGAAGTAGGGACATAGAGAAGCTAAGAGAGATATATAATAGGATACTTGAAATCAATGCGAGCCCTGAGATAGCATATATAGTGAGGCGTATGCTAGACGACCTGGAGAAACAGATTCAGGAGGAGAAAGTAAAAGCATAATAAAAGTGGCGCTATAAGAGACGTTTAAACAAACTCTGTCTATAATCAGGGTATATAAGGATAAGTAAGTTCTTTAGCCAATCTTGCTAGCGATTTATCCTTTATAGTGTCAAATTTAAGGAGAGTTCTCCTGGAGGTTTGCAGTGGCTTATGCAGGGTCTACTATTGAAAGGATCGGCTCTATAGCAGTAGTAATTAGTATACCCCTTTTCCTCATATCAGTTATCCTCTTAGTATTTGACTTTATATCTGCGTATAAGCATGGATTTATGGCTATTATTGGTGGCTTCACGGTTTTCTGCCTTGGCGTTACACTACCACTGTATGCATCGCTGGTTGGAGGCTATCCTAGGATAGGCTTTGACATGCTTTCACCTGTAATATCCATAGTAGCGGCTATATTCTCCATAATAGTATCAGTGTGGGGAGACTTTCCTCTGGCATTATTACTCTTATTGACATCCATGGCCTCCGCTGTAGCGTTCTCTTTTAGTCAACTGGTTAAGTCTAAGCCGAGAAGTCCTCAGAGGTATGTACTAATTTATCCTTATATCGTGGGTTTTCTAGCCCCGGTTTATGGCTATGTTTGGAATAGCTTATGGGGATTCTTTATTCTCTATAGCGTAGGGTTTGCCTCTCCTCTGGTCGGTGTTGTCGGGTTCTTTTACTTATCTAGGTCGTATAGCAGTAGAAGGCCTATGCTAGGCCTATTAGGGCTATTATTTAACGTGACCTACGTAGTTACATATATCATAGTCAATACTGCGGGTATAGATGACAGGCTATGGCTCGCGATGCCATTCATTCTTGCATCAACGTCATTCTTGATAGTATCTATTTCTCTAGGATTCTGGAGTGGCTTTAGGTCTTCAGCGGATCAAGTGAGATATATGGCTAAAGGTCATTCTATACAGTTTGCGGGGATTCTGTTGTCATTCATATACGCGTTAAATATATATTATACGGATTCTCATGTGGATTGGATAATCTATTATATACATTCGCTACTCATAGGACATGCACTTGTTGGCATATACACTCAAGCTATAATGCTATCACCACTAATAATCGCTTCCACATGGAAGCGTAGGAGACTTAGCATAGCACCCCACATACTAGCTCTTGGAGCAGTTATCACAAGGCCCTTCTACCCCGAGATTTCAGGCTTCCTAGTAGTGGCATCCATAGTCTATATGCTGGCCCTCATGAGGCCATCAATTAAACGGATACTATACATATTAATTTTTGGAACAGAGAGGGGATACCTATTAGCGTATAAAGACGGTGTTAAATCTAAAAGATTAAAATCAATAAATTAATTATAAGTGGCTGTAGGCATATAGGAAATAAGAGGATTGTAAGCCTTAAAGGGGTTATAAGTGATTGAAGCCGAGGAAAGTGCTGATAATAGACGGCTATAACGATGAGCCAGGAGGTTTGGGGGTCCCGCCTTACATTGATGTATATCCTAGGTATATAGCTGGAGCCTTATGGTATGGAGATAAATCGATTAAAATTAGATATATAACTGTAGATGATTTCAGGACATCGAAAAACTGGTTAGTTAAGGCGAACTCATACGATATGGTTGTATTCATCTCAGGTGTCGTTGTCCCTGGAAAATATATAGGAGCGACTCCAGTGACTTATGAGGAACTGATTGAATGGGCTAGGATCATAAGAGATCCATACAAGGTTCTTGTAGGTCCAGCCGCTAAGTGGGGTTTAGGTGTTAGTGGAGGGGTTAAAGCGCATTCCCCCAAAGAATTTAGGAGGGCTGGGTTCGATGTCGTAGTAGTAGGCGACGTTGAGGAATACTTTCTAGATGTAGCAAGATATGGGGTAGAAAAGGCATCTCCATATAAAACTAGGAGCGATTATAGATTAGTAGATAAAGTTTCAGTTATAGGGAGTAGGATAATAAGGCAGCACCCCAACTATGGTAGGAACCTCATAGTCGAGATAGAGACGTATAGGGGGTGTTCTAGGTGGGTTAGCTCTGGTTGTAGCTTCTGTGTAGAGCCGCTTAGAGGCATGCCTATAAGTAGGGATCCTAAGGCTATTGTAGAAGAAATCGATGCCCTGTATTATTGGGGAGCTAGGAGTTTCAGGCTGGGTAGGCAGGCAGATATACTCGTGTACGGTTCCAGGACCCTGGGTTACGAGGAATGGCCTAAGCCTGATCCAGTAGCTCTAAACAGGTTATTCCATGGTATAAGGAGCGTTGCCCCCAATTTAGAGACGCTACACATAGACAATGTCAACCCAGGCACAATAGCCAGATATCCAAGCGAGAGTGTTGAAGCACTGAAGGTTATAATAAAATATCATACCCCAGGAGATGTCGCAGCAATGGGCCTAGAAACAGCTGATCCCCGGGTATCAAAGATTAACAACCTTAATACTTACCCCGAGGAGTCACTTGAGGCTATAAGAATAATTAATAGGATAGGCTCTAGGAGAGGATATAATGGCATGCCAGAGCTCCTACCAGGCATTAACTTTATCTTGGGCTTACCCGGGGAAACCAAGGAGACATACAGGTTGAATAAAGAATTCCTTGAAAATGTACTTAGAGAGGGCTTACTAGTTAGAAGGGTCAACATTAGAAGGATCATGATAATACCGACAACCAGGGCTTCTAGGATGGGTGCAGGTATTAGGAGGCGTCATGAGCACTTAGCCAGGGCATTCACCAGGTGGGTTAGGCAGGTGTTTGACAGAGAGATGCTTAAACGTATAGCACCTAGAGGCACGGTATTAAAAGGGTTATGGGTTGAGGAGTGCAATACTACATATTGCTATGCGAGGCAGACGGGTAGCTACCCGCTGATGACCCTTATACCCTGTCGGATGCCTAAAGGAACATACATTAATGACGCTTACATCATAGGTGTGCACTCACCTAGAACGGTTAAGGCTATACCCATACCCTTAAGCCCAAAAAGTAGTGCAAGGATTTTATCAAAGATTTTAGATTCACATATGGCGGATAGATTAAGGGGGCATGATCAAGGTGATTTAGCAGCTTTTAGGACTAGGTCTATGGTATCTGAAAACGGATATTTATGCTTATAATACTATTATATAATTAAATAATTTTATATGCATGTTAATTATATAGATTTTGCGATATGTGCATTCTTTTTCAATTACCTTTAATATAATGTAAATTATTTGATTTTAGCTATAGTAAATACGTGCATATAATAGCATCAAATGCGTGTAACTGTATATCTAAATTATATCATTACATGACAATACAGGTAATTATCTAGTTCATATTACGAACTATTCTCTGAAAATATATTAGATAGCTTACTTCGTCGGTCATGAGAAATAATAAAGATTTAAAATCTTCTAGTAGACTAAAGAGTATATGTAAAGGAAAGGTGAACTAATTATGGCCAGGAGAAGAGACATCCTCGACTATAGAGTTGCACAGGCGGTCGAAGTACTTACTAGGAAGTCTACAGAAGAGGATGAGGCATCACCAGCCATAAGGTGGTATGCTAAATATATGGGCACTGGAGAAAGGAATCTATACAAGCTAGTTCAGAGAGCAATAAATTATGGTTTCAAGTTTGGTATATCAATGAATTATGAGCGTATAGGCATATACTTACTTCACATAGTCTCCGAGGAGGATGTCAGTCTAGATGCTCCAACTAAAATGGTTGCTAGAACTATAGATGGAAAATACATGAAAAGCTACTACATACCGTCACAATGCGCAGTAGACCTTGCCAAAGAACTCAAAGAGGCTGGCATTGAATACTATTTTGCAAGGATAGTCTGGGGCTCTAGGCCAGCACTAGCATCAATACCCTTCCTAAGCCTGAAATCCGATACCAGGATCGGAGACGAAAAGGAGAAGACCATGGAAACTGTAGCTAGGGAGGTATACACTAGAGGGCCGCCTAGGATATGGGGTAGGAAATACCCTCTAGACAGGCTACTTCTAGCCATAATAGAGGAGGCTGACAACAACGCTATAAGAAGTGTTGCGAGCATAGCTAAGAGCCTTGGAATAGAAACTCCAAAAGCCCAGAGGAAGTACTACAACTTATGGGCCAGGAGAGTAATAATGGGTTACAAGGTCAAATGCGCTCCATACTGTAGCAAGGGCAGTGTGTTCGCAGTAGTGTCAACCCAGGAGCCGATAAGACTCGCCTATACACTACCCGTACTCCCACCAGTACTTTCAGCTAGTGTATTCACAGATCCAGCCACTGGTAGAGAGGCAGTGTTACTCCATATAACTGGAGAAGGCGATATGGTTGCTAGAACGCTAAGTATAACTAAGAGGCTAGGAGGTAGAGTGGAGAATCTAACATACTTCTATGAGGAGCCGATGCCAGAAGGCTTTTCGCTGGCTAGGCAGCTCGTAGAGGAGGCTGGAAAAGAACTGGAGTGTCCAAGCCTCCGCTGATATGAGGCATCACGGCAACCCTATCTCCGGGTTTAACAGTGTCGTCAGGCTTTGCTGACGCGCCGTTAACAAGGATAACAAGGTCTTCAATGGAGATATCGGCAGGGAGCCTAATAATATCCCTTATTTTTACCTCACCCTCAACTTCTACCTCTATTTCTCTATCACCAGCTAAGTCGGCTAGGATTCCAAAGTACCTCACTATGATAGTACCCTTACCAGTCAACCTTCTATTCCACCAAAGTAATAGTAGGGTATTAGATTAGAAATAAAACATCTTAATATGTAACATAGAATGAGATGGGTGTACATAGAGTTGAAGGGATGGCATGGTAAGATATTATGGATAGACCTGTCTAAGCGGGAGTATAAAGAGGCCCGATATCCCCTAGAATGGGCTATGGATTATATAGGTGGTAGGGGACTTGCCGTTAGGATCCTATGGGAGTACCTGCCAAGAGGCATTGATCCACTAAGCCCTGAGAACTTATTTATTCTAGCGGTGGGTCCATTAACAGGGCTTACACTTCCCAGTAGTGGTAAGATGGTTGTAGCTTCTAAGAGCCCATTAACAGGCGGTTACGGGGATGGGAACATTGGTAGTTGGGCTGCTGTTGAATTAAGGAGGGCTGGTTATGATGCAGTAGTGTTCAAAGGTAGGTCGAGTAAGCCTGTAGTCACCGTTATTGAGGATAGCAAAGTAGAGTTTAGGGATGCAGATGATTTGTGGGGATTGGATACCTGGGAGACTGAGAGGAGGCTTAAGGAGGAGTACGGTAAGCAGGCTGGTATATTAGAGATAGGTCCCGCGGGTGAGAACAGGGTTAGATTCGCCACAGTTATAAGCCAGGAGGGGAGGAGCGGTGGAAGACCTGGCATGGGAGCTGTTATGGGCTCTAAGAACTTGAAGGCTGTAGTCATAAGGGGTACTGGCGATTTTAATCTATTTGACCCTAAGAGGGTTAAAGAGGAAGGCTCCAAGGCATACATGGATGTCGTCAGGTCTAAGAGTTACAAGTTCTGGATGAGGCAGGGCACAATGATGACTGTAGATTGGGCTCAAGAAGCAAGTGTTCTCCCTGCCTACAACTTCAGGGAAGGAGTTTTCGAAGGCTTTAAAGGCATAGACGGCTATAGGATGGAGGAGCTCAAGATAGGACAAAGAGGCTGTCCAAAGTGTAACATGGTTTGTGGCAACATGATAAAGGATGCCGAGGATCAGGTAAGCGAGCTCGATTATGAGAATGTGGCCATGCTAGGCAGTAATATAGGCTTAGATGATCTAAGACGCGTGGGAGTATTAAATAGGCTAGCTGACATGCTGGGGTTAGACACCATAAGCCTAGGTAGTGTGCTTGGATGGGCGGCTGAGGCCAGCGAGAAAAAACACATAGACTATAAAGTAGAGTGGGGAGACTACGAGGCCTTCTATAGCCTAGTCAAGGAGATAGCATACAGGGAGACAGGTATAGGTAACCTACTAGCCGAGGGTGTGAGAGGAGCATGCCTTAAGGTAGGAAAGGACAGCTGCGATTATGCAATACATGCTAAAGGACTAGAGGTCAGCGCCTACGACTGTCACGCTGCTCCAGGCATGGCCTTAGCATATGCTACAAGCCCGATAGGCGCTCATCATAAGGATGCATGGGTTATAAGCTGGGAAGTAGCTACAAACAGGTTCTCCTATGACAGAGGGAAGGCAGCTAAAGTAATAGAGCTACAGAGGATCAGGGGTGGCTTATTTGAGAGCTTCGTAGCATGCAGATTCCCATGGGTAGAGGTAGGGTTAAGCCTAGATTATTATCCAAAGCTATTGACTTACGCTACAGGGGTCAAGTACGACTGGAATAAGCTATATGAAGTTGCTGACAGAATATACACCCTCATACGCGCATTCTGGATAAGAGAAGCAGGAGGGTGGAGTAGAGACTATGATATGCCTCCTGTGAGATGGCTTAAGGAACCGTTAACAAAAGGTCCTCTAGCTGGAGCTAGACTAGACATTGACTCATATAACTCTCTCCTAAATCACTACTACGACTTGAGAGGATGGGATAATAGGGGTGTGCCTAGGAGGTCTACCCTAGAGAGATTAAAATTGGACTTCGTGGTAAACGAGCTAGACAAGATCGTCGGCCTAACAGAATAATTCTAATATAAACAAAAACATTATTTTACTAATATAAAAATTATGAAGTGATATTAGTAGGGTAGAGGTCTAAAGCGTTGTAGCACGTTATACGTTATTTATGTTGAGAGCCTTTGCTATCTCCTTATACCTATTCCTTACAGTTACCTCGGTAACTCCAGCTACATTTGCCACTTCTTTCTGGGTCTTTCTTACTCCGTGCTTGAGTGATGCTAGGTAGACGGCTGCCGCTGCCAGGCCGCTTGGATCTTTCCCAGCCGTCAGCCCCTTTCTCCTCGACTCCTTAACAATCTTTATCGCATCCACTATGACCGGGTCTGGGAGCTTCAACGCACTGGCAATCCTATACACAAATCTCTCAGGCTCTATTACTGGTATCCTGATATCTAGATCCCTAACCATTAACCTATAGTTTCTTGCGACCTCACGCTTTGCATCAGCCTCTCTAAGCTTGAGCAGTCTGGATATCTCGTCTAGCGTGCAGGGTATCTGGTGGCTCCTACACGCAGCGTATACCACTGCTGCTACCATACTTTCTATACTCCTACCCCTAGTAAGCCCTCTATGAGCAGCTTCTCTATATAGCTTTGCGGCCTCCTCCTTTACAGCCATGGGTAACTCTAATTTAGCTGCTATCTCGTCTATCAATTGTATAGCCTGGTTTATGTTCTTCTCCAGGCTACCTAGGGTGCGACCCATCCTGAAGCCTCTCTGGACTCTTATAGCCTCTATTCTCTTAGAGAGTCCCCTGATCTTCCTACCGCTACCCTCCCTGAGTGTTCCGATATACACGTCTATACCCATATGGGGTTTAGCATATGAAACTGGACCACCAACCCTAGCTCTCCTCGACTTCTCCTCTGGCGTATATGCACGCCACTCAGCTTCATCTCCGATAATTTGCTCTTCCAGCACTTCGCCTGTTTCAAGGCATATCCTTACTCCCCTCTGTGGATCATATATTATCTTATCCGGTGGACAGGGCTCCCTCTCCTCTCTATCACCATGTATTTCAGACATGAAAATACACCCCCGTAACATGGATTACATGTTTATAAAAATTCTGGTGCCAGACCTGGGGCGTTATGCTTAAATCCCCCCCACCTGTATATAAATATTATGCAGTTATAAACTCTTCGAACACTAATGAAATTGCATATAATGTAAACCAAATACCTTACATTTTCATGATTCCACTAAAACTCCACTTTCTCCTAGTTTAACAGGGGATGTCCAGGGGGCCCTATTTCTGAGCTCTTGTACGACTATAGGGGTCTTGTCCTTGTGAACTAACGCTATAATAGCACCTCCGAGGCCTGCCCCTGTAATTTTAGACCCTAGGGCTCCAGCCCTACGAGCTGTATACACGAGGTCTTCTAACTCGGGTGTTGAGACGCCTATAGCTGCTAGTAACCCGTGGTTAATATTCATGAGTTCTCCCAGAGTGGTAGCATCTCCACGCTCTAAGGCTATGATTGCCCTTTTTGAAAGCTCGTTGGCAGCCTTATATACATGGTCTAGCACGCCACTATACCTAGATGCTAGGTCTAACACGAATTCAACAGCTGTCTTCGTGTTTCTCTTCAACCCTGAATCTGCTACCACAAGTTTATATTCCGATAGTTCACGTCCAACAGTGATCCCCACAGGCTCATGACCAGGCCTATAAGCTATTACCCCGCCGTGGACAGAGATGTTAGGGTCTATGCCGCTAGGCCTGCCATGGGCTTCAATCTCTGCCTCTATAGTAGCTTCTACCAGCTCCCTCTGATTTAGGGGTGCTCCATGTAGGGCAGTATATGATAGCGTGAATGCAGATGCTGTTGCCGCGCTCGAACCGAGGCCTGCCCCTAGAGGTATGTTACTCTTAACTTCAACGATAGCTGGGTATATAGTGTAATCCCTTTCCTTCAGCCATTTTATTATCCTAGCAAAGGGTGCAATGGGCTTCGGGGTTGACTCTAGGTTGTTTAAGTTTATCTTGTATTTTCCTCCCAGTTCCCTGCTGTATATTGTTAGGCTGCTTCCCCGATCCTCTGTAACTTTTACCCTTGCCCTTAGATCAATGGCTGTAACCACCCCTAAGGCTCCTTTGACTACGAAGTGCTCTCCGAAGAGTATTGCCTTAGCAGGAGCGCTCGCCGTTACACTTCTCATCCATGCATCCCCTCTCCCATAATGGTATTATGACTGGTTCGTCCTGAGTATAGGTTTTACCCAACTTCAAGGCCATCTCGGCCTTAGCTAGCTCATAGCCTAGATATGCTGAGTGTTCAGGATCTAAACCAACGGCCCTGATTAGAGCCCTAGCAACACTAGTGGCATGCTTGCCTTCAACAGCTTTTACGGCCCTGTTATCCCTGTATTCCCTATAGACGGCTCCTATAACCCCTTTCTCGTGATTCACGTAGACCTCTATGTAACCTCTCTTGTCCATCACTGGCTTCACGTATCCAACCTGCACCGGATTTGCATCTGGAATCCTACTTACAGGGGGTGTAGCTTGTTTTAGCATCAAAAGGCCACTATATAAACCCCTTTCCGTTGACTTCCTAGCCCAAGCTATAGTGGCGAGTCTTAAAGCTTCTTTAGCCTCAAGGGTTCCTCTCCGCGACTTATAAGTTTCCTCTACAACTAAGTATAGGGATGTTCTCAGCTCTACAGCCAGTGTAGCTAGAACCCCGTGAATACCCGGAGTATCGGCCTCCACCTCCTCAGTTACATTTGCAGCGGAAAACATTAATGGAACATTCATTTTTAGGGCTTCTCTGTACCTAGTTATTGAATCCACAAAGTCTATTAAGGGTAGGCCTAGTACGGGGTCAACTATAATTTTACTTAAGCCTGAATCTGTTAGTTTCCTTATGGAGTATCTTATCTGATCCAGGCTCCTCTCACCTATAATAACTGTATGGTTACCCTCTAATAGGTCTATGACATCGTTAACCTGATAGGCTGAGAGAGATAAGCCTAATGCTCCAGCATCTAACGCGGCTTTAGCATGCATCCTAGTAGGAGCCTCTGATAGTACTATTTGGGCTCCAAGTTTGTATGCTAGGGTCACCCTTCTAGATAACTCCTCTATAGGCATTTCATGATGGGCCCCTATAAGTAGTATATCTGGTTTATCGCGTATTATCCTTGAAGTCTCCTCCATATACGAGCTCTTAGGGACAAAGGGGTGTATCTCCGATATAATCAGTATCGGCGGTCCCCTCAATGGGACCTTTAGGCTCCCTATGCTAAATGCCTCCTTGAATGCAACGTTGACTTCAAGTCTGCCTAGAACATCCTCTGCGGGTCTAGTCTTATCGAGTTGAACCCCGCTCTGAAGACTTTTAATTACGTATGGTAATCCTCCGATATCGCGTGTTGCTTTATAGACAGGTCTTTCCAAGAGCCTCTCTAAATCGCTCGTATCTCCTCTGACAATGCCTGGAACTAGTATGTAATCTAGGCTTCTAAGCCTGGACAGAATGTCGGATCTACTGGATACTATCTTGGCTATTGTCTTGGTCGATAGTATAGATATAACTGGTATAGGGAGCTCTACTACCTCAACACCTGGTATGTCCTTGACTACTTCCTTTACAATTGCCTTTGCGGTTCTACTAGTTATTATGCCGATCTTCAATCCCAAGCCCCTGATATTAACTCCTTGTAAGATTCAATTACCCTCACGGCACTACTAGTCCCTATCCTAGTAGCGCCGGCAGCCAGAGCTAGTATGGCGTCTAAGCCAGTCTTTATACCTCCAGAAGCCTTAACTTTTAACCCATAATTTGATGCCATCCTATATAGCCTAGCTACATTATAGTAATCCCCACCTTTACTATAGACGCCTGTACTAGTCTTCACGTAATCAGCCCCTACCCTGCTAGAGGCGTTTACTATGAGTTCAAGTTCTTCATCAGATAATAGAGGTGATTCAACGATCACCTTAACCACCTTTATACCCATACTCCTAGCTGTCTCCGTAAGTAAGCCTAGCTCCTCCACCAACCCCTCAATCCCTGTCTCAATCCTACTGAAGTCGGGCACTATGTCTATCTCGTCGACAAATTCACCTACAGTCTTAAGCTCGGACACCTTAGCGTTAACTCCAGAGAATCCTGAGGGGAATCCTACGACGGTGCATAACTTCACTCCCATTTTCTCAGCCTGCTTATATAGCTTGATTGTAAAATTGGGTGGTATCATGAGACACTTAAAGCTGTATTTAGCTGTCACATCAACAGCCTCCAAAAGGTGCTTGTACTTGATACGTGGGTCGAGTATGGTTGCATCTATCATTGACGCTAACTCGCGCTCATCGAGTCCCTTAAATAACTCTATTATCCTCCTAAGGGCCATAGTCCTCACCACGATATTGGGAGACGTTATTCTTGAATTATTTACCTTATATTAGAGGAAAGATTTATATTCTATGGGTGTAACTAGTGGATTTACCGAGGTGATGAATATGTTAAACCTCGTTCTATAAGGATATTTGATACTACCCTCCGCGATGGAGATCAAATGGCGGGGGTAGAACTTGATTTTAATGATAAGATAGTTATTGCCCAAGCACTGGATGACCTGGGAGTGGACATCATAGAAGCAGGCTTTCCAGCCTCATCCGAGTTGGATAAGAAAGTTACAAGACTAATTTCAAGAGAGGTGTCTAGAGCTAGGATAGCTGGTCTTGCTAGGGCAAACGCTTTTGACGTTGATGAAGCAGCAGCCAGTGAAGTACACGTTATACACGTGTTCATAGCGACTAGCGATATACACATCAAGTATAAGCTGTCCTCCACCAGAGAGAAGGTTATTGAAGCAGCAGTTGATGCTGTTGAGAGGGCTAGAAGTTATGGAGTAGACGTTTTATTCTCAGCGGAGGATGCTACGAGATCAGATCCAAGTTACCTAGTTAAAGTCTATAAGAGCGTGGTTGATACTGGCGTAGACTACATAAACATACCCGATACCGTAGGCGTGATGACGCCTTGGAGCATGGAAAACCTTGTGAGAAGGATAATTCAAGCCATGCCGAGAAACAGGGATATAAGGGTTGATGTCCACTGCCACAACGACTTTGGAATGGCTACAGCTAATAGTATAGCAGGCATTATGGGAGGCGCTGACGGGGTTCAGGTCACTGTAAATGGTTTCGGAGAGAGGGGTGGAAACGCCGCGTTGGAAGAGGTTGTGGCTTCCATTCACTTCCAACTGGGTTACAGTACTAACATTAACCTTCAAATGCTGACTCCCGTGTCAAGACTTGTGGCCGATAGATTTAAGATAAAGATGCCGCCTAATAAGGCTATAACTGGACTAAATGCATTCGCTCATGAAGCGGGAATACATGTTCATGGAGTATTGAATAACCCATTAACATACGAGCCGATACTGCCGGAGTCTGTGGGGAATAGGAGGAGAATTGTGCTGGGTAGGCATAGTGGTAAGGCCGCGGTGGAATACACATTGAAGCAATTAGGCGTCGAACCCTCCAGAGGCTTAGTTAAACATGTTTTAAGGAAGCTAAAAGAAGTTGCTCCAAAGGTGAAGAAAGTAGACGAGGATATGATTATATCATGGATCAGAGAATATGATGTGGAACTAGGGGTGCATGTTCAAGATGCCTAATGTCCTGGTCATACCAGGGGATGGTATAGGGCCAGAGGTTACAGAGGCTTCAATGATTATATTAAAGAAGGTTATGGGAGTATATAACATCAGTATGAATATTAAGGTGTCAGAAGCGGGTGATGAAGCAGCTAGGAGATACGGAGACCCACTACCCCCAGAGACTAGAAAATTAGCGTTGAAATGGGCTGACGCGATACTGAAGGGGCCAGTAGGAGAGTCTGCTGGAGAAGTTGTAGTACCCTTAAGGAGAATGATAGATGCATATGCAAATATAAGACCCTCCAAGACTCTAAGGAGTCAAAAGTGTAAGCCCTACATAGACCTTGTCATAGTGAGGGAGAACCTGGAAGACGTTTATTCGGGGATCGAGTTTACAGTGGGTGACTCTTCATTTGCGTTAAAAGTAGTGACCAGAGCTGAGACACGTAGAGTTGCTAGGATAGCGGCTAAATATGCTAGGGATAGAAATGGTAAGGTCACCGTAGTACATAAAGCTAATGTTCTCAAAAAGACTGACGGTTTATTCAGGGATGAGTCCTTATCAATCCTTAAAGGTGAGGGTATTAGTGTAGATGAGATGTACGTTGATGCAGCTGCCATGGAGCTTGTTAGAAATCCCTCAAGATTTGACGTTATCTTAACCATGAATCAGTATGGGGATATACTTAGTGACTTAGCTGCCGAGATGTCTGGTAGCATAGGCTTATCTCCCTCAGCCAATATAGGCGATTCAAAAGCGTTATTCGAGCCAGTCCATGGGGCTGCATGGGATATAGCTGGCGAGGGGAAAGCTAACCCGACAGCAATGATACTAGCAGCATCCATGATGCTCCAATGGCTGGGATATCAGGAGGCATCCAGAGCAGTGTTTAACGCTGTAGAGGTAGCCTATGAGAGAGGATATGGCACACCCGACGTCGGTGGAAGGGATTCTACCATTGAATTTGCAAGTAGAATAGCTAATTTCATATGAAGGGGGGTGGCATGTAGGGTTGGCTGATGAAAGTCTAGCAGTTGAGATAATGTCGTCACACGTCACTAATGGCACTAAGGATGTAGGGCCTGGAGACATCGTCGTTGTAAAACCGGATATACTCTTGATGAATGATGTAACAGCCCTCCTAGCAATTAGAGTCTTAGAAGAGACAGGGGCAGAGGATATTATAGACTGTAAGAGGAACAATACTATAATTGTCCTGGACCATTATAGTCCACCACCAACTGCTAGGATAGCTAGCAGCTACAGGAGGCTGAGGGCATTCGCTAGAAAGCACGGATGCCTCTTCAAAGATGTAGGAGAGGGTATAATGCATCAAATAGCTGTAGAAGAACTGGTAGAGCCAGGTCAACTAGCCCTGGGAGCTGATAGTCACACGATAACCTACGGGGCACTCACAGTATTCTCTACTGGTATAGGCAGCACTGAGGCGGCATACATACTTGCAACGGGAGAACTATGGCTAAAGGTGCCTCACACGATAAACGTGGAGCTCAAAGGCACCCTAGAATGGCCGCTTACAGGCAAGGATGTAGTATTATACATACTAGGCCAGACAGGTGGTGACGGAGCGGTATATGCCAGCGTCGAGTTTATGGGGGATGGCTTAAAGAGCATCCAAGTCAGTGATAGGTTGACGATCTCCAACATGATGGTCGAGGGTGGAGCTAAGACGGCGTTATTCCCCGTAGACGATATATTACTAGACTGGTTAATGCGGGAGAGAGGTATAGATCCAAGGCCTGCATGGAAAAGGTTAAGTCCTAGAAAAGCAGAACCCGACTTATACGTGGATCTAGGAAGACTCGAACCCATGATAGCCCTGCCAGCTGCACCATACAATGTAGCTCCAGTCAGGGAGGTAGAGGGGGTAGAAGTCGACCAAGTATTCATTGGCAGCTGCACCAACGCTAGATACGAGGACTTAGCCGAGGCAGCAAGGATCCTAAAGGGCAAGAAGGTTAAAGACGGTGTAAGGCTCATCGTTACTCCTGCTAGTAGGAGAATTTATCATAAGGCCATAGAGACAGGCATTATGGAGGTACTACATAGTGCAGGAGCTGTTATAACACCACCAGGATGCGGCGCATGTTTCGGTTCACATATGGGAGTCGTAGGCGATGACGAGGTAATGGTGTCAACTAGCAACAGGAACTTTCCTGGTAGAATGGGCAGTCCAAAGGCTAAGATCTACCTAGCATCACCTCAAACAGCGGCAGCGACAGCGATAACGGGTAGGATAACTGACCCGCGGGACATTTAACGATAGGGTGGTAGCTGTGAATGTGGATAGAGTGTTAGAAGGGTACGTAGTGAAACTGGGAGATAATGTTAGTACTGATGATATAATAGCTGGAAGATACCTCCACATAACGGATCCAGAGGAATTGGCCAGCCATTTATTCGAGAATAGGCCTGAGATAAGGGAGCGGCTACTTAAAGCTAAGAAACCAGTTATACTAGTCGCTGGTAGAGGATTCGGTTATGGAAGTAGTAGAGAGCATGCACCTATAGCGCTAAAGACGTATGGAGTGAAGGCTGTCCTAGCAGAGAGTTTCCACAGAATATTTTATAGAAACTCGGTTAACAATGGCCTATTAGTTATTGAAGTAAAGGGTATGGCAGACCTTGTAGATGATGGAGATAAAATAAGGGTGGATTTAAGAGCTGGTATAGTCGAGACTCCAAGAGGCACTATAAGAATAGGTAAAATACCAGACTATGTGATAAACTTGATATTATCTGGAGGATTAAAGGAGAAGCTGAGATCGATTGCAAGCCAAAAATCACATACATAAATTGTGTATCATTAAGAGATAATTGACCTTAACTAGTTTTAATAGGTCGTCATTATCATTAAGCAAGTACACATAAATTATTTGTCAATGATCCGTTCTATCGCATTTTCCTATTCAAGGATTCCCGACTTCTAGGACTAGTCATAAACTCATAAAGCAGAAACCAAGTCCCTTCCTGGGAAAGGAGTAGGAACAGATCCGAGTAAGCCTTGATCGGATTCTCTAAGAGGCGTTTAACCTTAGAGGGCTGTGAGTCTCAGCATTGCTGGAGGAAGGTAGACCAGCTGTTTTTAAGAGAGTGTCATTTAATATCCTCTATCGGGCTGTTTACATGGTGTCAGGTGTGAGGGGTATGAGTCACGACGAGTTTATGGAGATTGCCAGTACTTTATCTAAGAAGCTAATGGAGCGTGGCGATTTTATTATGCGTGTGTCTCTAGATCCAGTCCCGGAGGTTAATAGGCATAATATAGATAAGGTTTTAGAAGAAAACAAGGTGGTGTTCCTATTCTTTACGGCGGAGTGGTGTGGGCCGTGTATCTCTTTCTTACAGACGTTCAGGGAGGTTGCTATTAAAGCTCAGAAGCCAGGCGTTTATTTTGGCAGGGTTGATGTTGATAGGAGTTATACTATAGCCGATAGGTATAGTATAAATCATATACCATCAATACTCATAATCGTGGATAAGAGAGTAGTGGATTCAATAGTGGGTTCTATGAGTAGAGATTCATTAGAGGCTAAAGTTAGAGGTTATATCGATAAATATCTAGGCTAATAAGCTAATGGAAATAAGTCGATACCAAGGCACCCTCTGGACTAAGGGATTAAAAAGTTGCGGATAGTCTCAATGGAGGCATTAAACTGTGATGAAGTATGGTGGATGGAAGGTTACAGCTAGTAGCGTCACTTGCTATACTTGCATTGAGCCTGGTATTATTCAATAAGCTACTCCATTTAACATCAAGTCATGAGCAGGAATTATTAATACTTGGCTTAGTTGCATTCACTATAATCTTATCTGGCCACATAGCGCATCTCATAGGAATCTCAGCTTCTATAATAGAGCTCATGGTTGGTATACTAATAGCCGCTGCTGGTGGGGTTGTAACAGAGCCCCTAGCAGTATTAGCTGGTATAGGTGCTAATATACTCCTCTTCATGGCCGGATCCGAGGTTGACGTTAGAATGTTAAGACAGAGGATAGGAGACTCAATAATCCTCGGTATACTTGGTTTCGCCGTGCCAAGTATAGTGGGCTATGTAGTATCAGTATACTATGATTTACCGTTAGAATCGACTCTACTCCTAATAGCAGGGTTTTCAGCTACAAGTGTTGCTATAACCTACTCGATTCTACGTTCAATGGGGCTTTTATCTAGTAGGTATGGTCAAGTAGCTCTTTCAGCAGCCATGATTGCTGATGTAGTTGGCATGCTTCTACTCAATGTGGCTAGTGCGTCTGTGGATCCAAAACTGATAGCTTACGCATTAATACTGGTAAGCGCGTTGGCTTTACAACCCCTTATACCTAGGATAAGTGGGGCTCCTTTTGAAGCTGAGATAAGGCTTGTCACAATGGCTATAATAGTCTTGGGTGTTCTAAGCGAGATTGTCGGGGTTCACTCTGTTCTTACTAGCTTCATACTGGGTATTGTGGTATCTGAGACTGTTAGGAGCAAGAGGATGCTGAGAGAGAAGCTTGAAGGCTTGGCAACCGGGTTTTTCACTCCGTTCTTCTTCATCTCTTCAGGTATGAAGGTTAACCCGAACTTGCTGTTAAACGATATAGCGATTATTGTATTGGTGGGGTTGGCGGTGTTTATAGCTAAATTCCTGCCTCCCTTCTTATATTTCAGGAAGGCTAAGAGGGCTAGGAGGAGAGCATCGATTATATTATCCTCTAGCCTAGCCCCACTATTAACCGTGAGTATTATATCTGGTGAGGTAGGTGTTAGCCTGGGCCTCCTAGGCGATGAAGCCTATAATATATTAATGGGGGTTGTCTTGTTTAGTGTTATAGCTTCATCACTCATCGCATACAACTACTCTAGGAGATGAACGTTAGCCAGCTGGTCTAACACATACTCTCTTATATCATTAACGCTTGGGAGATCGCGTATGAGTCTCCCACCCTCCATGTACTTGACTGTTAGCTCCCTTGGTTTGAGCCCATTACCGCAGAGGGGAGGCTCTTCTCCAAAGAGAACTATGTAATCCTCATTTAAACTACACCTATACAGTTTCTTGGCTCCAGGGAGTTTGCCCCTCTTAGCAACTCTAACCCATTCACCATCACGCTCGACCTCAACTATATCCATACTTATATCTATGTTTGGAGCAGCCGAGATGCTGGTACCCACGCCGAACCCATCTACCAAGTCTTTTAGTTGCTCGATTTCCTCCTCATCTATACCCCCACTAACAAATATCTTAACATTCTTGTATCCATTTATATCCAAAGCCCATCTAACCTCCTCCACTATATCCCTCATCTTACCCCTCCGACTACTAGGTGTGTCAAGTCTAACCCCGTAGAGTTTGTCGCCTAAAGTCTCGGCAGCCATTAACGCTTCTATCCTCTCATCGAAGAACGTGTCTGTTAACGCTATAACAGGGATCCTATCACCGTATAACTTATAAAACCATGTCCATGCTTCTCTCTGGTCACCAAATACTATTATTAGGGCATGAGGCATTGTTCCTCGTGGCTCCACACCTATATATTTCTTGGCTAGAACTCCGCTTACTCCATCTACCCCCCCAATATATGCTGCCCTGTCAGCTGCTGGTTGGACTGAGGGGTGAAGGGCTCTAAGCCCGAAGTATAATACCGTTTTATCACCAGCTAGCTTCTTTATCCTAGCCGCCTTAGTGGCTATGCTTGTGGAGAACCTTAATGCGCCTAGTATAGCTGTTTCCAACTCGGCGAAGTCCCTGTATCTACCCTCTATTATCATCAGAGGCTGCTTCCTCTTGAATATCGTACCCTCCGGTATAGAGTATACATCTACATCCTTACCTTCTAGTATCGCTAAAGCCTCTTCTAACCCTGCATATACAGCCCACTCATAACCCTTAGGCATGCTGTAGACGTGTAGCTCCATTCTTACCTTAACATCGGCTAGGCCAGCTCTCTCAAGGATCTCAGCTGTCCTGGCAAAATAGATGTCGGTAGCCTCTCCACCTATAATCTCATCTATGGTTGCGGAGTATACTCTCGGTTTTGCCATGTACTCCACCTATTCCGAGGCCCAAGTCATTACCTTTACACGGCCAGATTAAAAGTATTCTAAATGACGTTTAGAAGTGGATGTACTGTAATTCGTGGTAGCATTATTTAGGCATTAACGTTAAAACCCTGAAATGGAGGAGGAGGTTTGAAGGGCAGATTTAACCTTGTGGTATCACACCTGCCAGGAGCTGCGAGCAAGCGTGAGGCTATAAGGGAGCTAAAGATGCTTATAGACGACTTTGAAGTTAGGGATGTGGCACCTAACCTTATATATGGATGGGTTAAGGATCCTCTAGGCGCTGTTGAAACTCTGAGGAGTAACTTGCCTAGTAATACGACTATACTTAGAGTTATTCCAGTTATGGCCGTCACACCGCCATACGTAGATTCTGTAAAGAGCAGGATAGTGGAGTTACTTGAGAAAGCTGGTCAGGGCAGCATAGCCATTAGGCTAGACGGATACCTCCAAAATGATGATGGGCTACTACTCCATAAGAGAGAGGCTATAGAGGCTCTTGCTGAAGGTCTTGATAGAAGGGTTAATCTTGATAACCCGGATATACTGGTCTACATTAAAGTATATAGGCTAAGAAACAAGTACGTGGCTGGCATTTATGTTGGCCCAAAAAGCGGCATTTTATCGATACCCAGGGAGAGGAGGTAACCCTAAAATGCCTAGGCTATTCGGCACAGCAGGTATAAGGGGAAGATACCTAGACAAGGTGACTCCAGACTTAGCTTATAGGGTAGGCCTAGCAGTAGCGTCATACTTAGGCGGCAAGGGTTCTGCTACTATAGGCCATGATGTGAGGACTACTAGCCCCCTTCTAGCGCAGATGGCTGCGGCAGGTTTAATGGCTGGTGGATTAAATGTCATATCGCTAGGTGTGGCGCCGACGCCAGTGGTAGCCTACTCTATACCAGCTACCAAGAGTAGGTCTGGCATAGTTATAACGGCCAGTCATAATCCACCGCCATATAATGGAATAAAGGTATTCGATTCAAGCGGTATGGAATACACTCTAGCTATGGAGGAGCAGTTAGAGGATATAATAGACAGGATGGATGAATCTAAGTTCAAGAGCATACATGCATCATGGGATCGTGTGGGCAGATTGACTGCTGGAGAGGAGATAATAAGCGATTATATAAGGGATCTATCGGAGAGAATGCATGTAGCAAAACCTAAGGTGGGGCTAAAATTAGCCGTTGACTGTGCCAATGGAACAGCTAGTAATGTGACCCCGGTCATATTAAGGGAGATAGGAGTGGAAAAACTCGTTAGCATAAACTGCCACCAAGATGGTATGTTCCCAGGACGCTACCCAGAGCCGAGACCCGACGTTTTATCCGCATTTATAAAGAGTGTTAAGGAACTAGGAATGCATGCATTACTTGCCCATGATGGAGATGCGGATAGGCTAGCCCTAGCTATACCAGGGGTAGGATTTATAAAACAAGACCTACTTATAGCTCTATTCTCCCTGTATAAACTACGTGAATCCAAAGGGACTATTATAGTATCAGTTGATGTAGGCCTTGAGGTAGAAGAGATAGTTGAATCACTCGGCGGAAGGCTGGTCAGGGCGAAGCTAGGCAAGATCCATGAAAAGCTAAAAGAAACGCCTGGAGCATTACTAGCAGCTGAACCCTGGAAGCTCATAGACCCGTCATGGGGGCCATGGGTAGATGGTATATACCAGGCAGCATTACTTGCAAAGATAGCCCTGGAAGAGGGAGAGACACCACTCGACATGATACTAAAATTACCCTTCTACCCATCAGCCAGAGTCTCAATTCGCATCGGGAACGATGACGCTAAGAGTAAGTTGTACTCCAGAGCTAAAGATAGATTCGAATCCCAACTATCTATAGATGCCGTTGGACTACTCGATATAGACGGGATTAGGATAGAGTATGGGGATAGAAGCTGGATCCTACTGAGGGCCAGCGGTACTGAGAGTAAAATTAGGATCTACTCCCAGTCGCCAAATAAAGAGAGGCTCTTAGAGCTCGTGGAAAAGGCGAAGAAGCTCATTATAGAAGAGGCTAGGAGTATGGGTATAACAGTGGAGGGTGTAGAGGAGCAGATAGACTTAGGCTTCTCTATCCAGAGGACGACGCCAGCCCTTTCTTGAGGAGCTCATAAACCCTCTTAGGATTCCTAGCATAGAATCTAATCTTAGTCGTACTCCTGGAACCGTGTTTAATGAGCTCAGCGAATCCTCTCTTCTGGTCGTATCTAACCTCTATATCCTCTGGTAGAGGGAATTCTAATCCGGTTTTACCTATTAAGCCCTTAATGACTATTCCTCGGTCCGTTATTACATATGATTGGGGTATATTGACCATCGTCACCCTGCCAACCCTCTTCAAAGCCCATAGCATCGAGAGTTGATTTATTATGAATAGTCCCTCGAAGAACACTAGGAATGCTATGAAATGAGCTAACTTGTCGTTACCCACGCTGGGTAGGACTGTATTGTAGATCCTATCCACCATGGGCCATAATAGTATGAAGTAGCCTATTCCAATGAATGAACCCATACTCATGTATATCGTAAACTTGGACTGCTCCTGTAGGTCTTCAAATAGCTTTTCATCCTTCATCTGTATATCCCTTGTCTTATTCTCCTCATATAGCTTTCTTCCACTCAATATCTTCTCTGGATCAGTCTTTCCTTTACCCAGAGGACCCTTACCCCGCCTAGATTGAACAAGGCTCATTATTATTATGAGTATAAATATGATTGCAAACGTCTTAGTTCCTCTACCTAGAAGTGCAGCTAGTATAGAGTATAAAATCATGAATACCTGGCTAATCAGCATCCTACTCCGCATGTTGTCAACATACGACAAGGCCTCAACACCAACCGCTTAGATAGATTTCCCGGTCTACACTTAAAATACTCATCAGAGCGATCTTAAACTATACCTTAAAACATTTAATATAGTAAATAAATTACATAATTATTTATTTTATAAATTTAACGCTAAATACTTAAAGCCCCTATAAATTATCGCCGGAGACATGGCACAGGGTTAATCAGAGGTGACCGGATAACTTGACTTCACATAAGTATAATGATTATAATAGCAGTTATTCTATAAAAGCAGGACTAGTACTTTTAGGTGAGCATTTAATTCTAAAGGAGAATAGATGCTTATGGATCAGAGAAGGAGTTGTTGAATCCATAGAATCATTCGCATCATGTAACAGTGATTCTCTTGGAGGGGAACATATAGTTGTCTTACCCCAACCAGCTAATGCACATATACACTCGGCGGACTATGCATTTCCCGAGTATGGTATAGAATTAGACCTCGATAGTCTAGTCTCGTATCCTAGAGGGATAAAACATCAATTACTTAACAAGATAGGTGTTGAAGACCTGGAGAACTCTATATTATCAAGTTATAGGACTGCCTGGAGCTATGGTTTAGGTTTAATAGCGGATTTCAGGGAAGGTGGAGGTAGAGGGTGTAGTATAGCCAAGAGGGCATTATTAAAAGCACCAGAGGGTATGGAGGTCGTTATACTAGGTAGACCTGGACCTGACTGGCCTAAGGACTGTGATGGACTTGGAGTGTCTAGCCCCCTAGATTACAGTCATGATGAACTCTCACATATCATAAATGGCTGGGATATTAAGATGACGCATGTAGCTGAGAATATGAAAAGTAGGATTGCAGGTGACTTGGAGATAGCGCTTGAGTACGGGTTCACGGGATTAGTTCACGGTGTGTATCTAGATAGGAGTGACTTAGAGTTGATTGCATCTAATGAGGCTGGGTTAGTGCTGTGTCTTAGAAGTAACCTATGGCATGGGCTAGGTGTTCCTCCATTAAGTGATATCATGGATCTAGGAATACTCTTTGCCCTAGGCTCTGATAATATGGCTTGGATGACTCCTGACGTATGGGAGGAGGCCAGAGCTCTCTTGTATCTATCAAGGCTTAGGTCTAAGTCTATTAAGTTAATCGATTCTGTGCTTCAGGCTTTATTTATAAATGGCTATAGGATCCTTAGAAGGACTCCTAGAACTATAAGTGAAGGTGGTAGAGCGTATATGCTCTTATTTGCAGATTACGATGGTGTCATGTCTAGAGCCGTAAATAAAAGGGCAGCTATAATAAAAAGAATCGGTAAAGGCAATATATTAGCTAGGATAGATGAGGGTATAGCGTCTTTCCTCTAGGTTTTACCCAGCCCTGCATCAATTAACTTCTTCAGATTCATGGTATCAAGTACGTTACCAGTTATCTTTATCTGGCGCATCATAAACGCCTTCATAGCGTCGAGCTCTCCACGCAATATCTTACTCAATGTATCACTCGACGTCTGTAGAGTCGCTATAGGACTTGGATGCTTCCCCTCTTCAATCTTTAACTGCCCACCACTTATCTCTATGTAGAACTCGCCGTCATCCTCAACAACTATCTGATAAACCTTATTCCACGTATTTATTTCCGATAACCTCTCCTTAGCGTTAGAAAATAGCTCCTCAAATCTAGACTTAAACTCCTCGAATCCAGCCATAGCCTGAACACCTCTAACACGACTCGGGGTGTTATTAATATGTTTTGAAAGTTAATTCCACAACTAGAT
>WAQN01000082.1 GCA_015520195.1 Desulfurococcales archaeon
TATCAGGTACACCCGGCAGCTTCCCCGCTGGAGTTTGAGTTGCGGGTGGAGTAGTCTCCTCTTCTACGCCAGGCCTTCTAGAGGCAATCCCATATCCTATCCCAGCACCGACTACTAAGCCGACTATACCTGCTCCAGCTATCTTTAGGAAATCCCTTCTACCAACACCCTCACTCAAGCCTGGCCCACCACAGTTGCACAGGATCCACACTTAATAATTAGTTTGAATAGCGTTTACTAATAAATCTTTAGCGTGAGTAAAAATATATACATAGAGCATTAATCTATTTAAATTGAATATAATTATATATAAGTATGATAACAATAGGTTACGGTTTATGTCAGACATAGAGGGAAACCAGGAAGACGCACATCTGAAAATATAGCTATGGAGGATAAAGGACAATAAAAAGAAGCCACGTATAGGACGATTATATCTTAAATTAAGCCAACAGCCGAGAATAGGCAAACTATACCCTTTAGCACAGGATGATAAAGGGAGAGAGGCAATGGCGGTTCGTGTTAAGCTGAGGATCAAGATAACCGGAAAACAGTTAGAGGTGATCGCACTAGTAAACTGCGGTTTTGAGATTGATGTCCACGACTACTAGTCCCAGATAGACTCCTAGCAATGAGTGGCATTAGCATAGCTAGCCTAAAGGGTACTATAATAGATTATAAATAGATTATAATAAAATAAAGTATAGTAAAGTACGGCACGCCAGCCGGCCTAATAAGCCTCTACGTGGCTAAGAGATGCTATAGTGTCCCAGTAGTAGAGCCTGATAGAACGTCGAAGGAGGTCACAGTAGACTAGTCATATCACCCACGGAGAGAGGTGTTAATAAGCTACTCACCTGGAGAAGAGCTGGATATAGTTATTTTGAGCATGAAAAAGAGGGTATTTTGAGATTCAACGATGATCAATGGGAGAAGTCTAGAGGATCTTATCCACATCTCAATATCTGATGAAGTCTAAGGTAGGCTATTGTAGGACGTAAAGCGTATAATTGTGTGCTGTGTTTCCTAGTAGTTATCGTAGTATTGCCGTGGTGCGGGGTAGATTGGGGGGTAAGTCTAATAAGGTCTTGGTTGTTAAGTTTGGAGGGTCGGTGCTAAGTAGCCCTGAAGACTATCTTAGGGCTTCTGATATAGTGAGGGATCTTCTAGGCGAGGGGTGGAGGGTTGTAGTTGTAGTATCTGCTATGAAGGGTGTTACTGATACGTTGCTTGAGATCACCTACAGCCCCCGCGAGTCTGCGGGAGAACTCTTGGGCAGGATAGCTGAGATGCACCGGAAAGTTCTTGCTGGAAGTCTTGATACACCATACTTCGAGAAGTACTATCTAGACCTATCCAAGCTTCTTAACGAGCTGGCTAAGACTGTCTGGGCTATAGAGGTTCTGGGAGAGGTGACCCCTAGGATACGTGATTTCATAGTATCATTTGGCGAGAAGCTATCAGCTTTAATCATGAGTAGCGTCTTAGAGTATAGGGGTGTGAAGTCTAGGTGGCTCACTGGCGGCGATGCTGGCATAGTTACTGATGAGTCCTATGGAGAAGCGAAGCCTTTGATGCCCGAGACGATCTACAGGGTGAGGGATAGCTTATACCCACTTTTGGATTCAGGCATAACACCTGTAGTCACAGGCTTTATAGGGAGGAGTATGAGGGGTAACACAACTACTCTTGGTAGGGGTGGTAGTGATTATTCAGCTGCGCTAATAGCCTCAGCCTTAGAGGCGGTGGAGGTTAGATTCTACACTAACGTTGAGGGGGTATTATCTGCTAACCCAAGCATATTCCCCGAAGCATCGACCATTAAGAAGCTGGCAATAGAGGAGGCCATGGAGCTCTCATACCTAGGTGCTAAGAGATTCCACCCCAGGACATTCGAGCCGTTAAAGAATAGTGCTAGCATAGCCAGGATACTGAGCTTCTACAACCCCCACGGGCCAAACACTGTAGTGCATGGTACATGTGACGGGGATAACGGGGTTAAGGCCATAATAGTAGACGATGACATAGCTATAGTGAACGTTGAGGGGCCCACCATGGTTGGGAGGATTGGTACAGCAGCCGAGGTTATGTCACTAGCGTGGAAGGCAGGAGTCAATATCAGAGCCATCTCACAACCCATATCTGAGACAGTGATAACACTAGTCTTATCCAGAAGTGATGGGGATAAACTAGCGTCCATGGTTGAGGAGGAGTTGAAGCCGAGGGGTATAGTTGAGAATGTTGAAGTTCTAAATGATGCGGCAGCCGTAGCAGTTGTGGGGTGCGGATTATCAAAACCAGAGGTTCAGGGGAGGATACTAGACATAGTCAAGGGGGTAGAGGTTTACGGGCTGCTTAGGGGACTTAGGGGATCCAGCATGACTATTATAACTAAGCCAGATACAGCCCTTGAAGTGGCAAGAAGAATACACCAAGAGGTGGTAATGGGTGGATAAACTTAGAGTAGGTGTACTAGGTGCTACTGGTTTAGTAGGCCAGGTATTCGTGGACGTACTAGCCCGCCATCCATGGTTCGAGGTTAAAGCCCTAGCTGCATCACCAGGCAAGAGAGGATTAAGGTATGCTGAGGCCGTATCATGGCGTCTTGAAGGTGAACCTCCAGAAGCTGTCAAGGACATTAGACTAGTAGAGCCGACGCCAGCTGGATTTAGTGGTGAGGGGTTAGATATAGTATTCTCAGCTATTCCAAGCAGCGTGGCTGAATCCGTTGAGGTGGAACTAGTCAAATCTGGCTTCACAGTAATCTCCAACGCGAGCAATATGAGGATGGAGAGAGACATACCACTAGTAGTCCCAGAGATCAACCCTGACCATCTAGACTTAATAAGAATCCAGGGTAAGACGCGGGGGTGGAGGGGAGTTTTAGTTAAGAACCCTAACTGCTCATCAGCAATACTATCACTACCCTTAAAGCCCCTACTAGACAACTTTGGAGTAAAGAGGGTCTTCGTCACAACACTACAAGCCCTCAGTGGAGCTGGTTATACAGGTGTTCCAAGCATGGCTATACTAGACAATATAATACCATATATTAAACGGGAGGAAGACAAGATTGAATCCGAGCCCCTAAAGATCCTAGGGAAGCTAAGAAGGGACGCCATAGAGACTCCTGGGATATCGATAACAGCTACAGCCACTAGAGTACCAGTACTCCATGGACACCTAGAATCAGTAACTTTAGAGTTAGCAAGCACGCCTGATATAGAGGAAATCAAGGCTACAATGGCTAAATTCAGAGGGAAACCACAGGAGCTCAACCTACCAACAGCCCCAAGAAACCCCCTAATAGTCTTAGAAGGAGAGGATAGACCCCAACCCAGGCTAGATAGAAACGCGGGAGCGGGGATGAGTGTCACAGTAGGCAGGGTTAGAAAGGTGGGATCCAGAGATGATAGCTGGTACCGCTTCCTAGTGTTAGGCCATAATCTAGTCAGGGGAGCAGCGGGCAATGCCGTCTTGATAGCTGAGTTAATGCTTAAGACAGGATTTATCTAGACTCTGGTAGCATTGTGTAATTTGGTGCCAGGAATTGTGGTTTTAGCGGATTTTAAACAGGCGTTCCTTGTAGTCTCAAGCACTGCAAGGACGGCCCCGGATTACCCTGATAGGGGATATGCTGGTCCTTCTGGGAGGCTGGATGTCATAGCCCGCTCGTTACTGGCATCCATCATTGCTAGAGGTACACTCTTCATAGCTCTATTACTAGGCCCTCCAGACCCTCCGAAGACGCTAGTTGCATCATCCGATGAGTGTAGATTATATAGTGAGAGGATGGCTATGTTAGAGATCAAGCGTGCATATATGGGAAAGAGCAAGTGCATAAAGCTTTTGAAAAAGGATCTGGAGGAGTTGATACACGAGCTTGTTAAAGGGGGGTCGGAGATTGTGATGTTGAGGGAGGATGGTGTAGATATATCTAAGGTTAGAGAGGCATTATATGGGAGGAAGGTGTATGTTCTAGGAGCCCACATAGACATGCCGTCTGAGATTGATAAGATCATATCGAGGTATGTCAAATACAAGGTTAGTATAGGACCTATAAGCGTCTACACGAGCCACGCAATAATATACACGCTATGGGCTAGGCATGTTGTAGAGAGGCGGGCTTCTAAGACCCCCTGACCTTGGATAGAACGGTCTTAGCGAATTTGACTAACCCAGCCTCATCTAGTGCGTCTACCTTGTCATACGTATCCCTGATCTCCTTAGCTATCAGTCTAGCTTCATCATCGCTAACCTTTATCCCATTCCTCTCTAGTACCAGTTTAACACTCCTAGGCCCCGTAAGTTTACCGAACCTAACTACTCTACTGCTGCCTATGATCTCGGGGTCGAATGGATCAAAAGAGCCAGGATGTTTTAACGTGGAGTAGACGTGTATGTCTGATACATGAAGGAACGCATAATCACCTATAATGGGTTTCAACGGGTAGACCGGGGCTCCAAGGATTTCTAGGGCCCTTCTAATGCTTGGTACCAGGTTACTATAGTTTATCCCTGTTCTAAACAATCCTTTGACCCTGGCTATAGTGGCTATTTCCTCTAGAGGCGTGTTACCGAGTCTTTCCCCAAACCCGCCCATAGTGACTTGAACCTCTCTAGCCCCAGCTCTTATACCTGCAAGTGCGTTGCATGTAGCTAGTCCCAAGTCGTTGTGTAGGTGTAACCCAACGTTTTCCACACCCTCTTCTAAGACTGTTGCTACGATCTTTGATATATCACCTGGCAAAGCCAGACCAACTGTATCCGCTAGCACTAGCCCCTCTACTCCAAGCCTATACGCTATCCTAGCGATCCTCCTAAGCTCCACTAGACTAGTCCTAGGCGCATCTGTGACTGCTATATATACAAGTAGCCCCTTGGAACTAGCGTATGATACTGCCTCACTTAGCTTATCGTAGACTACGCTCCTAGGAGCCCCCATCATAGTCTGGATGTGTATGTCGGATCCAGGTATAAAGATCTGGACGATATCAGCCTTAGACTCCGAGACAAGGTCTATATCGCCTTTAACGGCTCTAGCGAAACCAGATAACTGACTCCTAGAGACTATGTTCCTAGCCTCTTTATAGACGTAGACATCACTCGGTTGGGCCCGTGGAAAACCAGCCTCTATAATATCGACTCCAAGTTTATCAAGTATCTCTATAACCTTAAGCTTCTTCTCAGGAGTTACCCTCAACAGAGGAGACTGCTCCCCCTCACGTAGTGTCGTGTCGTAAATCCTTACATATGGTATACCCTCATCTGGCACTAAAAGCACCCCCAGATATCTCAGCTATATCATTATCAGAATAACCGAGGAGCCCGCCTAGCACCTCTCTATTGTGTTCCCCTGGTAATGGTGGCCTACCAGGATCTCTAATCCTAACTCCCTCCATGAAAATTGGTGTTACAAGGTACAGCATACTGTTACCCTCCACATCCATGCCATGCCTCAAAACACCCCTAGACTTCAAGTATTCATCCTCAACCAGCTCCCCCACACCTCTTATAGGAGCCACCGGGATACCAGCAGGGATTAGGATGCTGACTAGCTCATCCCTGGAGTAATCCTTTATCCTCTCTGCAACTATAGACTCAAGTAGCTCCTTAAACTTAGATCTGCCCCAGTTATCTTTAAACCTAGAATCACTCAGTAGATCTTCAAAGCCCAATGCCTTGCAAAGAGCTTCCCAGTGCCTATCACTGGTAACACCTATAAATACCCAGCCATCCTTGACCCTAAAAGCCCTATAGGGGGCCCAGACATGATGCCCCGACCCAAGGGGGACTGGTTCCCTCCTATACACCTGGAAATACACAACCCAGTACGCCATTAAGACGGCGAGGCTGTCATAGAGCGGGGCCTCTATAAAGACAGGCCGTTCCCTCCTACCAAGTGCTATCAGGATCTGCATGACGCTGAAAAGGCCTGCTAGCATGTCAGCTATAGACGTCCCAACCCTTATAGGTTCTCCTCCAGGAATTCCAGTTACCCTCATTAACCCCGAAAGGGCTTGTGAAACCACATCAAGGGCTGGACGCTTCTCATGCTCTCCACGTCCGAACCCCTTTATAGACGCATATATTATCCGCGGATTAACTCTGGATACCTCCTTGAATCCTACTCCAAGCTTGTCGACAACCCCGGGTCCAAGGTTCTCAACCACAACGTCAGATACACTAGCCAAACGTAAATACGCCTCACGACCCTTAGGCGATTTTAAATCTATAACTACGCTCTTCTTCCCCCTGTTGAGTGCATAGAATATTGAAGGACCTTGGTCTGGCAGGTTCCTTGCAATCTCGCCTCCAGGCTTCTCTACCTTTATAACCTCTGCTCCAAGGTCTGATAATATCATGCCTGCAAAGGGAGCTGCTACTATATGGCCTAACTCGATTACTCTAATCCCAGCTAGAGGATATTGATCCAATCTAACCCCTTTAATTAATTAATGTGTTTTCCGTGTTTAAATCGGGAACCTAAAACTAGTTCTATTGTTGCCTATCTCCACTCATCGAGCAGTCTATATTTTTCAATTAACATGCCCAGTATCTTTTTCTCTATGCTTCTAATATGGTAGGACACCGTAGACTTAGATAGACCGTATTTGCTGGCAATCTTCTCCAGGCTACTCTTCCTGGGCCATTCAAGATATCCCTCAGAGATCATATCTACAAGAATCCTCTTCTCCACTGGTGTTAGTTTACTTATAATGTCGGATTTAACCATGCTAAAGGGTACATGTATTCCCTTGATAAGGAGCGAATCGCTTTTCAATATATGAGTTGCATCTGAGATATTGACTTTGTATCCTCTAGCTTCTAGGTTAACGTGGGCAGCCCTCTTCAATCTATTAAGGTTGCTTGATGGTATGAGCACGGTAAACGTCTTTATACCAGTATCTATGATTATAGGTGATGCAAGAACCCCTTGTGCGTCGTGGATTGTTTTGAGAATTCCGCTACTAACCTTTACTATGTACAGCCAAGCACTATCATCATCTCTATAAAGTACATGGAACCTCTTTATCCAACTGCTCCCTCTAAGCGTCTTCAACATGCTACGTATGTCTCCCTCACTAGCCCATGCTAGGACTATGCTATCTCCGTCCCTTAATGCGGCGGATGTAATCTCAATGTATACCTTGTAATCTTTACTTGAATCGGCTAGTGGGCACCCGTGTTGTATAACGTTTAACTTGACTAGTTTAACTCTGTTAGTTCTAGGCATAAAAGACTCCTCTCACACTACAAGCACATCTTTTATATGGATAGTGTTTGTCCTAATTTATTTTTTCAAACATGTTTGAATACCAAATTAAAATCCAGTGGGTTTAAAATGGGACTATAGGCCTAATAGACCTATTCAAGATTTAGTGTGGGGTGTACTATTGGCTATGGGGCATAGTGATTTTAAACCAAAAGAACCCTCACACTACCCACTAGCCCTTATACTATTACTGTTTATAGCACTAATGACCGTACCCTGGTATGCTAAAGGCCCGACATTTGAGAAGCTTGTTTTATCAATACCTTTGTGGGTCTGGAGTGTCATAATCTGGTCACTCATACTGGCATTCTCGATAATGGCTGTTGCAAGGTATCTATGGCGTTTAGAAGAATAGAAGGAATGGGAGGTGATCACATGGCTGAAACTGCTAATATGGGGTTATACGTCCTCATCGGTGTAATCATATATTCTATCATATTATTATCCTTAGGTTACATTTACAGAGTTAAGAGGCTTACACTAAAGGACTACTTCCTAGGCGGGAAAACAACTGGAGCCCTCTTCCTATTCTTCACGCTATATGCAACGCAGTATAGTGGAAATACATTCGTCTCGTATGCCGGGAGAGCTTATAGACTAGGATTCTGGTGGGTCGTCTCTGTCCCATTCTTCCTTATGATATACATCACATATCTGTGGTTTGCTCCTAGGCTATATGTGATATCAAAGAAGAGGGGCTACATTACGCCAGCAGACTTCATCAAGGATAGGTTTAATAGCCCGCTAGCAGCTCTGATAGCATCTCTATTAATGCTGTATGGCCTCTCAAACTACCTCCTAGAGCAAGTAACTGCCATGGGCCACTCCTTCGAAGGGATAACCCAAGGTCTAGTCCCTTACTGGGCTGGAGCTCTCTTCCTAGTCATGGTTATGGTCATCTATGAGTGGCTTGGAGGCTGGAAAGGAGTAATTTGGACCGACTTCATACAGGGTGCTATAATGGTTACAGGATTGATAGCAGTTCTATTCATAATAGCATTCAAGTATCCATTAAGCGACGCTATACAGGTCTGGCTGGATAATGAGAAGACTTCAAAGCTGGTGATGCCTCCACCGAGCTCGTTCATAAAAACCTGGTTGGCCATATATGCCCTAGTAGGTATAGGGGCTGCGATATACCCCCAGGCTATTCAAAGGATCTATGCTGCTAAAGATGAGAAGGCTCTTAAGAGGTCAATATCAGGCCTGGCATTCATGCCCCTCATAACACCACTAGTCATACTACTGATAGGCATAGAGGCTAGATACTACTTCCCAGACTTGGGAAAGGTGGAATCTGACAAGGCGTTCCCCCTATTCATGTCGATGCTAGCTAATGAAGGAGTGATATACTTCTTTATAACCCTGATAATGTTCATGGCGGTGCTAGCAGCTATACAGTCTACTGCCGATTCAGTACTACTGAGCATAGGATCTATGGTTTCAAAGGACCTTTACAAGGAGTGGATTAACAGGGAAGCTGATGAAAAGAGGTCAACCCTAGTAGGTAAGCTCGTCTCAGTTATACTAATAGGAGTAATATTCCTCATAGGCATGACGCCGAAGACAACGCTATGGCACCTCACAGAGATAAAATTCGAAGTACTCATACAGGCTGCACCCGCATTCCTACTAGGCATATATTGGAAGAGGATGGCGAAGATCCCCACCATAGTAGGCATGGTTGCTGGTGCGGCTGTAGCCGTTGGAATGAAGTTAACTATAGGCAGGTATATGGGCATCTACGAAGGACTATGGGGCCTACTAGTAAACCTCATAATAGTTATAGTCGGCAGCCTACTAATTAAAGACAGAGAATCAATTAGTAGAGCTGAAGAGCTCTTCTCATACCTGCCAAAACGATAGCCTCATAGACTAGAGCCATATACTACTCTTTTCCCTCTTTCTCTCCTTATTCTATAAGCTTATAGGGATATCATGGCAGAGTAGGCTATTACTGGGTTTTGAGTCTCCATTTAAGTACTCCCTCCTCTATGACTGCTTCCACCTTATCCCTCATGCATGAAATATACCCTCTAACAGCCGTCTCCAGGAGTAATAATAGCGAAGGACTCGGTTCAACCCCGTAACTAGATGCAAGTTTACCTGCTATCTCGCTAATAGTTAAAGAAGTAGTCAGCATTTCCCTAACAAGCCTCCATGCATCCTCAAGCCTGCCAATATTTACCTCAACTAGCCTCTTAATCCCGTCTCCACCCACTACAGGACCATGGCTGGGTACTAGGTAATTCACCTCTCCGCTTATATCAAGCAAGTGCTTCAACGAGTCTAGAGCCATGCATGGGTTGAAGTGATACGGCACACCATAGTTATCTAGGACTCTATCGCCAAAGAGGGAATCAGCTGCATACAGTACTCCGTCAGGGGTCAGAACGCCAGCCTGACCAGGTGTATGTCCCGGGAGGAAGACTAGTTTTAGGGGGCCTAGGCTGGATTGAGGATCTATGGTTTCGTCCACATCTATCCCCACAGCTTCATATAGGAGTAATGGATCGCCGCTTGATAGCGGCAGGCCAAATGTCAGGGCAACCCTTATCCTAGGGTCCCTTATAGCTGGTGCATCTATATTTGTAGCTATAATCCTACCCTTGAGTCTTCCTCCGGCGAGTAAGGAGAAGTGGTCACTGTGATAATGGGTTATGAATATAACTAAAGGTTTACCCATCTTAACCAGTTCCTTAGATAACTGCTTTGCCCTCTTCCTCCCATGACCTGGATCTATCACATAAACACTTTCAGAATCCTCGTATATCAGCGTCGAAGGACTCCCCCGCATTAAGTAGGTGTTTCCAACTAGCCTATCCAAACTCAAAATCTAGTCACCAACCAGCCTCCTAGTACCCGATACAGTATTAATATATAGCAATTAAGCTTCAATTAAGAGTCTCACGTAGTGTAAACTATGGCTCCCGTGTTGTTGACTGGCGTTACCCACAACCTGCCTCCACCAGCCTCTTCCAGTTTCTCTCTAATAACGCTGGCTACATGCCCTGCTTTACCCGACTCTACGAGGCCATATACTGTTGGTCCCCAGCTTGACTGGGCTGAGAGTAGAGCTCCATTCTCTAAGAATGTTTCCACTAGCCCTTCTACCTCCTCACAACAGTATACTCCCCTCTGCTTAGCACTCCAGTACTCTCCCAGCCTCCTGTTGAATTGTGTTATCCATTTCCCCGCAGCGATCCACTGGTTATCAGACACATAGGCCATTATGCCCATGAGGGCTATCCTAGAAGCCTCCATAGCCATGTCCTCATCCATTCTAGGCATGGACTTCAGGATCTCCTCTTCCCTGGACTTAATCCTCAGCACATCCTCAATAGGCTTCTCAGGCAAGGCTACGATCATGAGATACCTACTAGGTACATGGGCTCTAAAGAGTAGTGGAGGCACTCTACCCTGGCCTGGTATGAATCCCCCGTCAATAATGAATCCTCCATACTTGAACGAATAGACACCTAATGCAGAGATGCTACCCCTACCCATCATATAAGCTAGGCTCTCAACATCTAGACCAGCATTACACAACACATTGACCCCATGAGCTATAGATAGGGCTAGCGCCGTCGTCGATCCAAGGCCTACATGGCCAGGTATTTCCTCTAAGACCCTAACATGTAGAGGCCCACATTTACAGATCTTGGATGCCTTACGAGTCATGTCCATAACTTCACTCGACCTAGAACCCCCATCAACCCTATACTCACTATCGATACTAACTTCTACGACTACTCTAGGATACTCCAGGGAGAACCCTATGGTCCCATAGAGTCTCCCAACACCTCCATGCAAGTCGAAGTTACCAACATGAACGTGGCTTGGAGCTATTATCCTCACCTTCTCCAATATACAGACACCCTTTCACCCTGCCAGTTCTATATAAGGGCTGCATGCTATAATCATTAAATGCTAAGCTACTTGCAGGATACTTGCAAGGCATACGGAGACGGGTGAAAGGGAGGTTCTATATGCCTCAATGCGCTGGTTGCGGAGTTGACGTGGAGAGGCTGATCTTAGGCCTCTGTAGTGATTGTTATAGAAGGCGACATGGAGTAGCTAATCCCCCAACTTCTCTTGAGGCCCAGATATGCAGGTATTGTGGTAGCATAAGGGTATCAGGCAAGTGGGTTAAGGTCGGTTCATTCAGAGAGGCAGTGGAGACCCTGGTTTATAGTAGCCTCTCTAGGCTAAGACCCTCATATCCCCTAGAAAGAGTTATGGTAAGGACTTTAAGGTATGATACAAAGCCAGACTGGACGACTAGGATCACCGTGGAGCTTGTAGGCGTATACAAGGATGTGGGTGTTATAGACTATGCCGGGATCACCGTCAAGCTAAAGCCCAGCATATGCCCCACCTGTAAAACCAGGCTTAGCGGAGAATACGACGTCCTAGTCCAGATCAGGGGTTCCGGGGTGAATGAAGAGGAGATATTTGAAGTACTATCTACAGCTGGACTGGCAGAGCGCACCATAGATGTCATCAAGGATAAGGACGGAGTTAACGTGTACTTCACAGACATGGGGGCAGCATCGAGGCTAGCCAAAGCCCTTAGACGGCGATACAGGATAAGCATAGGTAGAGTGGAGCATGAACACGTCGGGCTGACTAGAAAAGGTAAAAAGAGGAGTAGAAAGACGCTCACAATAAGGATCCTAGGCAGATAACTAGACCACGGGTGTGGATGTGGAATGGGAAAGCATAGGGAGATAGAAGAGGCTAGGCGGATCCTAGAGGATACCATGAGGTTAGCGAGGAAACTCTATGGCAGGAGATGGCTCGACGCGCTTGAGGAGCTAGAAGACATGTATGAGGGAGATCCATTCGAGGTCTTAGAGCATCTGAGGAGAGAGGCTGAGAAACGAGGAATAAAATAACACTTGGTGTAGCCTTATAATGCCTGGAATGTGCATCGAAAGGCTAAATCTAGAAGTTCATCTCAGGGATAAAGGATATATCGTGTCTAAGAGGACAAATGCCTACACTATACTATTAGATAGGAGAGGCGCTAGGATACCAGTAACAGTAATATTTGACTGGCCTATGCTCATAGCATCGAGAAGCGGTGTAAACGAGGTAACAGCGTTTACTCCTCCACTAGGCTCTAACCTGCTACCAGACGAGGGCTCTGTATGCATAATTGATAGAAACATGAATAGGGTAAAAGGCTATGGTTATGCATCTAGAATAGGTGATTCAGGGTATTACAAGGTCCGTATAGAGAACGGAGAAGTGAGTAGATGGGATTACGTGGACTTCCTCCTGGCAGCTGAAATAGATCCCCCAGCAAAGACTCTACTGGCGGGCCTAGGAGATCTTAGACCTATAATAGTGATCCTAGCAAGGTTATTCACCACTATATCACCAAGTTATATAGCGTCTTTGATGGCGTTAACCACGCCCTCCATGATAATTGCCCCCTGCATAGACAATAAACCATTGATCAAGACAAGCCAGGCATATGCATGCATTAATTTTAAAGGAAAACCACCACAGATAGCTGAAGATCCTAGAGGTGTACTCGAAAATATACCCCCAGCCATAGTAGGGTTCTAATCCGCAGAAGCGTCTTGTCTGTATAAGTTATTGATGAATCCATGGATTAATCCCTTAGTGCCAGATCCAATCACTACGGTGGGCATAACCCTTGATAGTCAACATAAGATTCCATGGACGAGGAGGACAGGGGGTAGTAACTGCGGCTAACATACTCATAGAAGCCGCTGCTATAGAGGGAAAACAGGGCCAAGCCTTCCCTTACTTTGGAGCTGAGAGAAGGGGGGCTCCAGTTGAGGCCTACGCAAGGATAGGTGATGAGCCTATACTCAGGCATAGCCAGGTCAAGAACCCTGATATAGTGGTCGTGCTAGACCCAGGCTTACCCAGGATAGTTGACGTGACACATGGACTTAAGGATAACGGAGTCATAGTTGTTAACTCTGAGTCATGCAGCATCGTAGATAGAGGAAATTACGAGCTCTACATAGTCGATGCTAATAAAATAGCGGAGGAGCTAGGCCTAGTCATAAGTGGATGGCACGTTGTCAACACATCAATGCTTGGAGCCCTAGCCAAGGCGTCGGGCATAGTGAGCCTAGACTCTATAATTAAAGCTATAGCCAATAGGTTTAAAGGAGACCTTGCAGACAGGAATAGTAAGGCTGTAGAAAGAGCATACAAGGAGGTCAGAAAATGTAATTGAATAGGATAGGAGTTTTAAAGCCTCCACACACCCCGGCTACTTCATGGTGACGCCAGGTGGGAGGTAAACACGGTAAATACGTTTATATCGAGAGAAGGGATGGGTGGTTCGTCAAGGCAAGGGTATTCAAGAATAGGGGAGAGGGGGATCCAGACGCTTATCTAATAGTAGGGCCTAAGACTAAGAGTCCACCATACACTTATAGAATAATCCATGAAGATGATCTCCCCGAAGAGGTTAAGGAGAGGCTCTACTCGATTTAAAGGAGATCCTCTACTGCAACTACTACCTCCCCTAGAACAGGTTTATGATGTGGAAGACGATGAGTACATGTAATGGTAGTGACGTAATATTAACAGTAGTCATACCCACTTATAATGAAGCTGATAATATAGGCTCTATGCTAGACTCAGTTAGGCGCGTCCTAGAATCTAATGGTATAGAATGCTTCGAGATAATAGTCGTTGACGACGACTCTCCAGATGGAACTCACAGGGTAGCTGAAGAGAAAGCCAAGGAGGATCCGAGGATAAGGGTTATAGTCAGGAGAAAGGAGAGGGGCCTAGCTAAGGCCGTCTTAGAGGGTTTCAGGAATGCTAGAGGCGAGTATATAGCTGTTATGGATGCAGATTTCCAGCACCCCCCAGAGCTCCTTCCAGTACTCTTAAGGAGGGCAATAGAGGATAGGGCCGATATAGTAGTGGCCTCAAGATACTCGAAGGGTGGAGGGGTGGAGGGATGGAGTAGGACAAGGCTCTTCATGAGCAGGTTCTCTAGTATACTCGCCAGGTTACTTGTCCCCAGGTCTGGGAGGACAAGCGATCCCATGAGCGGCTTCTTCCTAGTTAGAAGAAGCGCGTTAAACCTAGACTGCTTGAGGCCACGGGGGTACAAGATACTTCTTGAGATACTTGCTCGTAGTGGTGATGTACGAGTAATTGATGTTCCGTATGTGTTTAGGAGAAGGCGTAGTGGTAGTAGCAAACTTGGTCCGGGTGTTATGCTAGACTACATCCTGCATCTAATGAACCTCTCTATTATAGCTAAGTTCATGCTAGTCGGAGGTAGTGGGGCTCTAGTAAATCTTGGCGTCATGAAGATGGCATTGGAGTATGGGGTCTTGGTTGATATAAGCAGTATACTGGGTATCGAGACTAGTATAATCTGGAACTATATATTGCATGAAAAGTTTACATTCAGGTATAATTTCATGGGTAGACTAAAGGGATCACTATACCGCCTCCTAGGCTACCACTATACATCCATAGCAGGGAGTGTGACGACATACGGGGTAATGAGGATACTATACACGCTCATAAACCTGAACCCCATAATAGCACAGGCCATAGGAATACTAACAGGGTTTATGGTCAACTATAAGTCATCAAGGAGGCTTGTATGGAGGATGGAAGTATGCAGAGGGAATACGAGAGATTAGTCGAGGAGATAAAGTCATGCACTAAATGCCCCCTACATAAATCTAGGAAGAACGCAGTACCCGGCGAAGGACCAGTTACAGCTAGGATAATGGTTATAGGAGAGGCCCCAGGGAGGAGAGAGGATGAGATGGGCAGGCCATTCGTAGGGCAGGCAGGAAAACTACTTAATAGACTCCTAGAAAAGGCCGGGTTAAAGAGGGAAGAGGTATACATTACAAATATAGTTAAGTGCAGGCCCCCAGGAAACAGGGATCCCAGGCAAGAGGAGATAAACTCGTGCATCCCATATCTAATCAGACAAGTCGAGCTCATACACCCAGAGTTTATAATAATAGTTGGTAGGATAGCTGGTCAAACATTATACACGTTGTCGGGACTCAAGTGGAAAGGAATAAGGATGGCTCGTAGGAGGCAAATCACCATAAAGATAGGCGGTAATAATATAAAAGCTGTTGTAACATACCACCCAGCAGCGGCACTATACAATGCAAACCTGTTAGAGGAGCTCGAAGAGGACTTCTCATGGATAGGAGAGTTACTAAACAAGCAGGTTAAAGGAGGTAGGAAGACGCTTGAAGACTTTCTATGACCCCCTTCAGGCTATTGAAACTACCAAGGCACCTCCTTTAATCCGAGCAAGTAGGCTATTCTATTAGTAGCTATGTGGAGCATTAATATTATAGCGCCTACCGATAAGACTGATACTATATTGTAACGTACCCCTGCAACCCATAAGACTACTAGAGCTCCAGCATAGAAGTCGAGCTGGTCCAGTACTGGGGCTCTGCCGCCTCTTTCTATCCCTAGCCGCCTCTTAACAAACGAACCCATTATATCTCCCATGAGTGCGCCAAAACCAGAGAGGACAGCGTAGTAGAGGTATTCCAAGTCCAATCCTAATAATGCTAGGTATATCACCACACCTGTTATTAGGCTAGCAAGCATCCCAGCTATAAAGCCCTCCCAAGTCTTACCATCGCCAAGTAGCCTTCTGCCATCTATGAACCTTAAACCACAATCTATCGGATGACCCCTACCATAGTATCTCCTGGCAACAACAGGTGTTCCATTAGCCGCCATGGCTGGCAGTATATAGAGTAGTAGCGTTAGCGTTTCCCTAACCCAGTCTACGTCCATTCTACTATTCCTCTCTCAACCTTGAAAGCCATGATCCTCCTCTCCGGTTTAATAATGGTTAGCTTGAACTTGGATGGAGAGACCTTCTCAGTAACCCCCACTATCCTAGCCCAGGGGGCTATATAGTTGAACCCGCTGGCAGCATTATCCATACCCATCTGTCCAGTCGCAAACCCCCCAGATTCCCTAAGCATGGCTGAGGTAAATGAAAGTATCCTGGCATACTCGATTCCAGGATTAAGCCTATAGAGGGAGTTTATAGAGTCGACTACGACATAGAAGCCATCTAAAACAAGTTTTAATACCATAGACGCCATCTCATCTATAGACATGACAGTCACAATATCAATGCCTTCACCGAGATGCTGGGCATACAAGGTCGTCCCAGGCTCAGTGGCTATGACCGCAGGCCTCATACCAATATCCTTGGCACATGAAGCTATATGGAATGCTAGGTGGGTCTTACCAGTCCCGGACTGCCCATAGATAAAAATATATGATTTGTCCTCTAAGGCTCTCTGTAGGTATGGGTGAGTGCATTTATTAAAACAATGGAGCCCTCCTCCTTCCACCTCTCTGGAGCTCCCTGAAGCGGTTTCTGATCTGTAGGTCTAACTCGCTGTCAACCATTGACGCTGTGTTCCTGAACTCCTCGAAGTTTTTGTTGATTACGTCGATTAGGCCTTTAGGGACATTAGCTTTGGCTAACGCATCCTTTCCTTCACCCGTAGTCCTTAGCTTTCTATAGAGGGTTGTCTCAGCCTCAATGAATCCTACATATAATAGAGCTACTAGGTCGTTCTTTAACTCTGGACTGTAAGGGCTGTCTCCAACAAGCCTAAAGTTATACCCTAAATTATACCCCTTCTCATTTAGCATGTATACAAGCTTCATTATAGTCTTCTCGTGTAGAGGGCCGAACTTGTCGATCAGGTATAGCAGTGAGATCTGCCTCTCGTTGGATAGGACCTTATCTGGGGTTACAACGTGGATAGTCGTGATCTTGAGCTCCTTACTACCCTTACTCTCCTGCTGTTTAGAGTCCTCCCTCTTCTTCTTAGCCATAAACAATCACCCTCTTAAGTAACCAGGACTACATCGCCATATAAGAATTATAGTGTCTCCCACACTATAAAGTGCGTATGGTGGGTTATGAGTGCATAGAGTATACACGAGGAGACTAGCACTTATAATACTCATAGTAAGCCTAGCGCTACACCCACTCATGCCATCCATACAGGCATATGCTGAGACGGTCAGTGTTACGATAAATGTACCAGCCGTCAAGGAGGATAATGGGAAAGTTGAAGGCGATGTTATACAAGTAAAGGTGGAGATAGGGGTACCTGGTAGTGGAAGGGTAGATGTAAGGGCTGGCGGTAGCATAGATAACACGACGCTGACAAGCATGAAGATGGCTGTAATGACGGCAGCCTTACTAGCCGGGGTTGACTGGAACAGTTTCGATGCTATTATATCACTTGAGACTCAGGGTGACGTCGCTGGACCCAGTGGCAGTCTAGCCATATCAGTGGCGGTCTACTCTATCCTCTCCGGAGTTAACCTAGGCTTGGACAACGCCTCTATAACTGGAGCTGTGTCGCCAGACGGGCTAGCCTCGAGAGTCGGGAGTGTTGATGTGAAGTGCGGCGCTTCGATAGGCAGAGGCTTCGACTTCTACTATCCCCTAGCAAATTATACTGATAGGCTTAGATCCGAGTGTGAGGGTAGACCTGTTAGTAGCGTCGTCAATGCAACCCTGGAGATCATGGGGTTCTCATCCTATAAGGTGGAGTTCAGCTATAAACCCCCCCTCCAGTTCAATGAGTCAATGAAGAAGGCGGCGCTCTACCTGGCAGGAGAGACACGTAAGCTCTTAGATGAATATGGTATAAGAGGTGAGCAGGCTAGCCTAATCGAGGAGAGGCTTAGGGTAGCTGAGAATAGGCTTGAGACAAGCCCTTATACTGCTGCTAGTTTTGCCTACTCAGCACTTCTTGAGGCATATAGGGTAATCTATGGGGACAGGCTATTGAAATCGGATAGTATGGCTGAGGAGGCATTGAGGATAATAGATGAGATAAGCCCATTACTAGACGATTTGGAGGGGAATCTAACCTCTATGACTAGAGAGGGCTCTATATACTACGTGGAGTTCCTCTCAACAGCATACACGAGGCTTGCAGCCGCAAGATCCTCTCTCGAAGAGGCGAGAGGCCTCATAAATGCTGGTTCAACTGCACTAGACGTTATAGTAGGTGACTTAGCGCATGCACGGGCCAGGGTGGATTCCATAATAGCCTGGATATCAACCGCTGAGTCATTGAGGTACGTGGGTCCCAGGGCTTCGGAGGCACTATTAGAGAGGATAGTTAATAGAGCTAGCGAGTACTCAAGAACGGCTGTATCATACGCCACGTCATTGATAGAGTATATAGGGGAATCTTATCCTATAAATAAGGATGAGCTCAAAGCATACTTAAACGCGATAAAAATTCTAGTGGAGAAGGCGGATAAGTATAAGGCTGAGGGGAATAACATAGCTGCACTAGGATTCTACAGAGAAGCGCTGTCAGAGAGCCTATCCAGGATATTCAATTTCCCTGCTACCCGCGGAGGAACGATAATAGAAGGATACATAAATGAGCTTCATAGGCTTATAGCAACTATAAACTCCTACACCGCAATGAGAGGCATAGTTAGCGGTCTCTCACTAGCATACATGGAATACTCTAAATTAATATATAATGTGAATAAGATACAATCCTTGGGGTTGATGGAGGAATCCATGGCCTCATCAATGATATGGCTGATGGGACTCATTCAACCCCTAAGCTCTGGTAGAGGAATGGAAGCCCAAGTCTCGTCTCCAAGGAGCCAGCCTATAGCTATAGAGGATCCAGCGTTCACGATAAGCCTTGCAGCTGCCGCCTACCTACTGGGCTTATTAATAGCGGCCAGATATGCTTCATTATTATACAGAAGGGTATACACCAGGCTATGAATAAGCGCTAGTCTGGTATCAATCCAGCCTTCTTCTTCATAAGGTACCTATACTTTATGAATCTATCATCTGGCGAGAATCTTGGTGGATGAGGGACTCTAAGCGGTCCTCCACACACGGGGCACCTATCTCTTCGCAGCGTGTATCTTCCACACCTAATGCATCTCCTTAACAGCCACTGCATTAGACTTTCAGCCTCTCGAAGCCGTATTCTAGATCCAGCTTCTCAGCAAGCTTCCTACTCTTCTCGACAGCCCTACTTAAGGCCTTTTCAAGGATCTTGTAGTCATGGCCTTGGAGGTCTATCCTATACCTAGGAGCTCCCACGGTGTATATCCTGACATCGACAGAGTCATCTATCTTAGCGGCCTCCCTAGCCTCTACAAGTACCTTACGTATCTTATGCACACCGTCGCCAGCCCTGCTTCTCAGAGTAATGATACCCGATATCTTGACCCTCCTCACCTCTATATGGGTCCTGACTGCATCCATCAATGGCTTAATCCATTCATCAGGTATGCCTGCATCCTTTAATGCCTCCTCCCCATATATAGCTGCCTGCTCTAGTCCAGCCATGACTTCTCCATAGGTGTCTTCAAGGGGCCATATAACCTCTCTATACGCGTCATCCACGCTTTTACCTATTTGCTTCGCAACCATCTCTATTATAGTGGTAGCCTTTAGTGTGCGCTTAAACCACATCATCTTCCTGCGCTTCTCCCCGTCCATGACCCTCTTTAGGCTTACGTCAACCTGGCCTCTATTCTTGTAGACCCTGATTACCTTGACGACTATCTTCTGCCCTTCCTTTAATATCTGCCTGATGTCTCTCACCATTTTGCTAGCCACTTCGCTCCACGGAAGAAATGCTCTTATCCCTCCATAGTCGTCTAGGGATAGGTAGGCTCCGAAGTCGTGGACCTCCTCTATGGTACCCACGACGAGTTCTCCAACATTTGGCAGTGGTTTTCTAGGCTTTAAGGGCAAGCATTATACACCCCTTAAGGGAGTCTACCCTAAAACCTTCTCTATCTTCCCGAGTATCCTAGCCTTGCCTCCCGTGGGTTTTACTAGTTGAGTGCCGCATGAAAGGCATCTAGCGGGGAATGATGCATGGCTAAACAACACCTGCTTATGCCCACAGTTAGGGCATGTCACGTATATGAACCTACTCTTAGGCTGTGGTACTAGTATCTTCCTCTTCTTAGACGGGTACAATACCTGCATTGCCATACCTATCACCTCACGACCTCTATGAGCTCTATCTTCTTAAGCCTTATACCTAGAATGTGCCTCTTATACCCGCACTGGCTACACTGTATCCTTAACACCACCTTCTTGGTAACCTTAGCGAACCTCTTCTGCTCAGGCCTCCTCTGGCTCCCATAACCCTCCTGCTTCCTCTCATACCTCCTCTGCCCTTCAGACATACTCCTCCTCTTCCCATGCTTATACTGGGATACGCTGTGCTCAGTATGGGTATTGCATCGTGGGCAGTAGGTTCTTATCCTCTTAGGGAACTTCACCCCAGCCTACACCCCAAGCCCAATCTAGGTTGTCTTCCAGGGTTTTAATTTAATAGCGTTACTGGCCACTGGCTCCACTAGCCCAGCCAAGTAGAGTCCAGCAGCCCTCTCCGGCTCCATACGGATAACATCTCCAGGCTCAACCATTAAACCCTCCATCCTTAGAGATGTGAGTGCTTTTACCAGCACATGCTCACCATACGTAACCACAAGCCCTGATATGTATAGGGAGTAGAACTCGATCAGCCTAGAGTACAGTTTTATTATACCAGCATCTATGCCTGTATAGTCGGGCTTACCAGCCAAATCACTTATCCTGGCCTCAGCTACAAGCATCGAAGCCCTCCTGACAACTTCAAGGGCCTTTCCACACAGTACGCCAGGTTCAGAGCAGTATGTAGAGAGAATACCCCTAGCGTTCCTGAGGTGCTCAACGCTAAGAGACTCGTGAAGCCCTACCGCTGCCCTGTAAGCCCCTCCAGCCGGTATCCGCTCTGACAACAACCTCACCCTCAACCAACTCTACAAGCTCCCTGGTGGCCAGGTGTATGGCCAGCCAGGCGGGTAGCTCCTCAACCACCCCCTTCTTAAGTTTAAACTCGAATCCTAATAGGGTGGTATCGTCTATATCAGCTAGCGGCCTTACCTTAACCTCCCCCCTGAAGGGTGATAGTCTCCTAGGGTCTAGGTCTAACCCATATGTTGCATCAACTACCAGTAGGCTTGATTTACCGTTAAGGGTTCCAGTTATCCTGGCGAGTCTACTTGGATCCTGCGTTACCTGCATGTCTATATCAGGCCTATGCTTGGCCAATTCCACCTCTATCCTCTCAAGCCAGTTTCTACCTAGCATTTCAACTATGCTCTTTTCAGGCTCTAGTTTTAGTAGAACAGTTATCCAACCCCTCCACCCCGGATCATCAGGTGTAGGAGATGCAGGGTCTAGCCTCCTTTTCCCGACCCTTAGGCCCCTAGGTATAATAGCATCGATCCTCAAACCCTCCCCTCTTATATATGATGCTATCTCCCTCCTCTCCTCCCTGCCTAGCTTTAGGCAGTAGCTGCACGACGCCTTTACGTGGAACCCCCTGTTACCAGTGAAGTAAACAGTTGCATCTGCACCGAAATCCCTCTTTAAGATCTCGACTATTAATCTTGCCTTCTCATAGGCTTTAGTTATGCACTCGTCATCCACTATGATGCTAGCCCCGCATGTACGGGGGTCTATGTCTATATCGAATAGGAGCTCTGAGCCTAGCCATACCTTGGAGTCCATATCCTTAGCCTCTGGGAGCTCGTAGAGGGCTATAGAGTAATAGGCATGTCTAGGCGTGTTCTCTATCATGTAAGACCTCAGCTCCTCCTCGCTTGAGAATGATAGGTGCCTCACATAGGAATCTAGATTGAAGGGGTGGAAGGCGAACTCCCTCCTCTCCATATCAGGGGGCAAGCCTAGAGGCGGGTTAAGCCTATAATATGAGTTGTACAGCTTCTCTAGACCTTTAATACCCCTAAGCGGCCCCTTGAGCCTCACAACACTATACTTTCTACTCCATCCTCGGAGAGACATAGAATGTCAACCTACCCCCAGCCTGGTACTCGAGGTCTACCCTTACAGGTGCATCCATACTATACCTTATAGTAGTTAAATCAGCTGCCTGCGCAGCCTGTAGCATGTAAGTATAATATTCCAGTGTATAGGATGCTGTATCGGGGGATTCCACCTCCAGGTCTAGGAGGCTTTGCCTCTCAAGGGACAGTTCTATCTCGACACTACCAATATCGCTAGTCCCTGTTAAGAGGAGCCTCTGGTATTCGTCATCAGCCTTAAGTGTGACTATATCAGCCATAGCCTCCAGGTCTCTAATAGCCTCTCTAAAGACCGTACTCATCATTTTAGCAGTCACGGTAAACTGGATCTTAGGCTCTGGAAGCCTCTCATGAGTCAGCTGTATCTGGGGTATCTTGAACGTCCTAACCCCACGACCTAGGAACCGTATAGTTATGTGAGAGCCGTCTATGCCCAGCTCAAGTCTATCCTCCTTCCTACTCCTCCTGAGCACCTTGGATAACGCGTCAAACGAGACCCCGAATGTGACCTCGCTATCCCCTATATCGTACTCATCGAAGGCGCTATTCGGGTAGAATAGATCAACCATAACGACATGACTAGTGTCTAGGGCCCTCAGCGAAAGACCTTCTTCATTAGCGATAAACACTGCCTCGTCAAGGATCTTCTCTATAGACGCCACCATGTACCTCCAGGTCCTGGCATCGCTAAACACTAATCTGAGCAACTCTACACCGACCCCAGTATATCGATTAAACCCTCTGAGAATAAAAGGCTGGAGGGCCACACTAGGAATATGGGATTATTAGCTGGCTATGAATGGAACCTCCGACTCCGACTAGTGGATGAGGATGCCCTGCGAATATGAGCCCTTTCCTTCACCCTCTAATCCTTCTCTTAACATCCTCGGGTAGAGCGAAATCCTCCCTTCTAAGCCTAGTCGGCCCTTTAACTATCATCCCCCTGCCATCTATTATGTCGATGACGTGGAGCCGCATATCATGCTGTGTATGCCTCATTTTCTCGACTATAACGTATCTCCTCAACTCGCCATTTCTCAGCCTTCGCCTAAACCTGATTATCCCGTCAGCCACGTGCTCGACTCCCCAGCCGAATGCGCTTTGGGTTGTTATCGCGTACTGGCTTATAAGTAGGGTCGTGAAGTCCCACTTGTATAGAACCCTTTTCACAGCGTAACTATATTTTCTAGCCATGGCTGGCTTGTCAAGCCAGAAAGCACTCATACTATCAACCACAAGCCTTGCCCTCCCATATCCAAGCACCTTCTTAGCCTCAATCACTTTATTCACAAGCTCTTCAACGTCTAGATTATTTATACTCCATTCATCGCTCTTACCCCGCGTCAACGCATCTATTATGATCATCTTGCCCCTATCCATGGCTCTAGCAAAATCCATCCCGAACATCGACGCCTGCCTTATTATACTCTCCCTGCTCTCCTCAGTAGTCACATATATAACCTTATCACCCTCCTCTACACCCTTCCATGCATAATGGATACTGAATATCGTCTTACCAGTACCCGGCTCCCCTACAACAGCAACAAAGAACCCCCTAGGTATACCCCCTCTAATCAACTCATCAAATCCTTCAACACCAGTACTAAGCCTCTCTACCTCCAAGTCAGACCTCCAAATACCTAATACAGCTAAGGAAAAGCTAAGTACTTATATAAATCAGGCATCAATCACGTCATCAAACAAACATTTAATGCCCATATAATTGCCAGTATCCTCCATCTATAAAGATCACAGCCGCCAGCTTCCTCAAACATCTTTTTAACTCTTCTTTGCTAGACCCACCAAGCAAGAAAAATAAGGCCTCTTAGCTTCCCTCTCAGGCCCCTCTCCATTCTCGCCTCTTAGAAGCAACCCTTAAAG
>WAQN01000083.1 GCA_015520195.1 Desulfurococcales archaeon
GTGTAAAGAATGCGGAGTCAAGTTCTCATCTAAAGAGGATTACGAGAAACACATGGAGGAACATCACAAACACGAGCATCACGAACACTGCCATCATTAAATATAAAAATATAATTTAATCTATTTTATTTTTTATTTGTTTAATCTATTCTTATGTTATTAACCTCTGGTAACGGATATTTAGTATTAAGTAGGGCTGAGTATCCCTGGTGGATCCCTTCATGCCAAAACATAGAGTTAAAATAATAATTCCTATCATAGTAGCAATAATAATGGTCTCAATATTTATGTTAACTGTATTCACTGGTAAAGAAGCCAGCAGCATTCCTCCTTGGGCTAAACCAGGGTTCGTGCTAGAATATAGTAACGGGTACACGTACGTAGTGAAGACTGTTTCAAATGGTAAAGCTGAGATTATAGTTATCAACGCCACATTAAATAGAAACGTGGATGCATTAAAGTACCTAATAAACAAGGGAAATTATAGGATAATTAATGTAGACTTGGATAGAGGATATCTATACTTCACAACTGGCATGGGGGAATCATCAGTAGTCAGTGCGCTAGAAGAGGCAGGTTTAGAGATAGAATCGATCAAATTGATAGCAGACATTCCAAATAATTACAGTAGGATAATCGACTCAGAATTGGGTGTTAGAAAGGCTAAAGTCTATGAACTAAAGCTAGGAGGAGATAAGATGGAAGGCTCCCTAAGGGTACACGTTGACAAGGAGCTACACGTGATATTATATATTGAAGGGTTAATCTACTATAAAGAAACACAGTTATCAACAGCATATGCAATAAACTTAATGAGATACTACACAGTCAACCCAGATATCCTAAGCGCATCCCCCTAAAATATATATGGCGGTAAACCACCATCAAAGCATACTACAACGCCATTAACCCAGGAGGCTAGTTAGAGATAGAATCGAAATCCATAACACAATACACCGTACGACGGAAATATTTCCAGGAGAAATAGATGCAAGCTCCTCTAGCGAACGTAAATACCTATAAACCTCCACATACATTAAGACTATAAAGGAACCCGCCGTAGCTCAGCGGCAGAGCGCCCGGCTGTAGTGGGACAGGGGACGAGGTCGTATCCACCCGGGATGCAGGTGGGTGCATCCCCCTGCGGTAACCGGGTGGTCCGGGTTCGAATCCCCGCGGCGGGACCAGCCTTCATTTGATCTGCTATGAGGATAGGTGGGCTTTACTGATCTGTGATGGGTGCGGTCGTAGCTGAGCGTTACCTTACTAGTTTTTCTGCTGTCTTCTCTATGAATTTTCGTAGTTCCGCTATTATTCCATGCTCCTCTGCTCTTTCCAGCGCTTTGTCCAGCATTTTTATTGCATAGTCTAAGTGTACCTCATCTATGCTCTCCGGCCATCTTCTTGTTGCCAGGTCTAGCCCGTATGCCGCCTTATATAGGGGAGCTAGTATGCTTGCCTTGGTCTTAGCATCTATATTTGCCCACTTCTCTGTGCACTGCATCAGGAATCCTGCCCCTATGAGGCTCCTAGCTAGTAGTATCCTTGACATCAACTCGGTCTCTGCCGCCTCAGCTGCCGCCTCAAGCCTTATTACCTCAACCACTGCGGACGGGTTGTTACAGAACTCCCTTCTCCTCTTCAATAAAAGCTCTCTTAGATCCTCATCCATAGTCTCCAGTTTCTCTCTGAGTATCTCCTCAGCCTCTTCTAGAGGCTCAGACCAGTAAACCTCCTGTATCACGTCCTGAAAGGCTTTATCTATAGGATCCACTAGGCATACACCTAATCCTTACCCTGGGTATCATTATGCTTAGCCTGGATTAATAATAAACATCCTCAGCACTTAAAGAGTTAAAGTTATACTAGTTTTTAATCAATTATAAACGAGTCACGACTATAACTTGGGCCTTAGGGAAAAGGGCTTAATACTTATGCAACCGCTCATTGAGATATATGGTAATATGCTCCTAGCAGGAATCTATTTAAGGTATAACTATTATATATTTGTGATTTGGAGAGTATATGATAGATAAATAACTACTCATGAAGTAGAGAGGTGCTTAATGGCTTCAGAGGTTAAGGTGGACATCATGGAGAGTATAAGGCTGAGGGAGTACTTCTATGCAGTGATCGCCACGCTCTACAGATACGCTGAGAGGATAGTAGTATTAGAGTATCCTAGAAGTATTGAGAAGAGGAGTGTAGATCTAGTGGTTAAGCTTCAGGACGGCAAGGTATTCTTACTTAAAGTCATTGATGACTTAAGCCTTGTATCTAAGAAGGAGGCAGTCGAGCTCGCTAACCTTTCAACTGCCCTTGAAATACCTGGCTTTATAGTTGCTGAGAGGAATGGAGACGAGCTCCTGGTTTCCGATGTTGTATATGAGAAGCATGGTGTTAGAACTGTTAACTTGGAGACCTTAGAGCATATAATATCTGGTAGAGAGCAGGTATACATATACCAGTCAAAGGATATGTTCAAAATAAACATAGACCCCCGGGCTATGAAAGCAAAGCGGATAGAAAAGAACCTTAGCCTTGGCGATATAGCACTCATACTTGGCACCTCCAGGAGGGCTGTGTATGAATATGAGAGGGGAACCATAGATCCAACTATTGATAAGGGAGAAAAACTTGTTAATATACTGGGAGAGGAGATATTGAAGCCCATAAACATGTTCGAGGTTCCAGAGAGCAGTCCAAGGCCGCCGTCAAGTTATGATAATCCTGTTGAAGAGAAGATAGCAGAGAAACTCATAGAAGAGGGATACAAGGTTTATCACGCTAAGAGAACTGTAAGTGATATAGGAGGGTCACTCAGAGAGAGTAGAATAATGATAGCAGTAAAGCATAGGAGAGACAGCGAGGATAGGCTTGTTGAGAAGGCCACATACCTAGAGAAAATGTGCGAGCTTACAGGAGCAGACCATGCAATAGTAGCTGATGACAAGGGTGTTCTTAGGAGAATTGAGGCTGAAGGCTTAAGAGCCTATACTATAGACGCATTTATCGACGTGGTAAAGAGGCTTGGAGAGGAGAGAAAGTAACAGTTACTTTCTCACGGGAAGACCCGGGGTAGGCAAGAGCACGCTATTTAATAGGATGATAGATGAGCTCCGTAGGCAGGGTTGTAGTGTAGGAGGCATAGCAGCCCCAGAGGTTAGAGTCGAAGGTAGGAGGATAGGCTTCAGGATAGTAGATATAGCTTCTGGAGCCGAGGGCTGGCTGGCAAGGAGTGGTGTATTTGGGCCGTATAGGGTGGGAAGGTATACTGTCATAGTAGATGATGTAATAAATGTCGGAGTCAAAGCCCTTGAACACGCTGTCGAGAGAAGTGATGTCATAGGTATAGACGAGATAGGTCCAATGGAGCTCATGGTTAGGGAGCTTAGAGAAGCCATAATAAGGGTGCTTTCATCTACAAAGCCCGTTATAGGGGTCGTACACAGAGGTCTTAGGTCTAGAGATCCACCATTATATAAACTTGTAGCGGTCAAAGGGCCTATAGTCGAGGTGACAATTGAGAACAGAGAAGAACTTGCTAGCGAGGTAGTCAGGGTGGCGAGGTATATTGCGTCTAGGACAGGCTGTAGTAAAAGAGGGCAAGGCCCTAATTCACCTATATGACTTAGACCAAGCGCTCACCGGGGGATTACTAGAGCCAGCTAGACTCAACGTCTTCTATAACCCATACATGACTCTAAATAGGGACATCAGCGTGTTGATCCTGAGAGCCTACATAGACAATGTGGCCCCCCACAGTCCTGTTAACATAGTAGAACCTATGACTGCCACTGGGGTTAGGGCAGTCCGTTATGCGCTAGAAGCGGGAGAGGGAGTGGGAAAGGTAATTGCTAGCGATATAAGCGAGAAAGCAGTCTCAATTGCCAGTGTAAACGTGAAGATTAATAATGTAGATGACAAAGTCAAGGTTGTTAGAAGAGAAGCCAGGAGTTTAATGTACGAGCTTAGATGGGAAAACCCGAAACCAATATTGTACGTTGATATAGACCCATTCGGGACACCAGCACCCTACATACTAGCTGCACTATCACTAGTGGGTCATAGGGGGTTACTCGGCGTAACTGCAACCGATCTGGCAGTCCTTGAAGGCTCAAAGCCGAAAGCATCTAAGAGGAGATACCTCGTGTACAATATAGAAAAGATCCCCTCATCCAAAGAAGTTGGAGTCAGGATCCTATTAGGATTCATAGCGCGCATGGCTGCCATGCTGGATAAATCAGTTGAACCTGTTTTGGCATACTCACATAGGCACTATGCAAGGGTATTTTTGATAGTCGAGAGGGGCAGTAAAAGGTCTGATAAGATGCTGGAGGATAATATAGGATGCGTTAAGTTCTCCGAGCAAACTGGCTATTCACTAATGCTAAGATGGGATGAATGCCTAGGAGCTCAGAAGACTATAGGCCCCCTGTGGGTAGGGAATCTATTTAATAGAGACCTACTGAATACCGTATTGAGGCTGGCTGAGAATGAGTATTCGTACATGGATACCATAAATGAGATCATAAATATGATTAGATTAATACTTGAAGAGGAGCCCCTACAATACTATATACACCAGAGAATAGATGCCCTGGCATCTAAAGCTAGGACGAGCATGCCTCGCAGAGACCTACTACTCCAATACATAAGGGACAAGGGTTATAGCGCGTCTAGAACCCATTTCTCACCAGTAGGCTTTAGAACAGATGCGCCAATGAACCAAGTATTAGAGATACTAAGGCTACTCAGCCAACGGCATTTTTCTAAGTAACCTGGAAATCCTATTAGCGTTCTCCTCAAGCCACCTATCCATTAGAGGGCAGGTAGCGGGATCATAGAAGTTGCCAGGACCGCATTGGTCTATATAAGGACAGGTTGTGCATGGAATATCGAGTATAGTTGTTATATTTATCTTAATCGACGCCTTTTGAGGTTTACTTTCTACTGGTAGAAGCCTATAGGTTCTTCTACCATTAACCGACACCTGCTCTCTACGTATAAGACCCTTCTTTGTTAATCTAAGTACTAGCCTAGAGCCCTCACGACTATCGAGGCCTAGCTCTTTCACCAATTCACTTTGAAGTATACCATTACTATTCTTGATCAGATTTAATGCTTCCTTCTCCAGGTTACTCATTTGCTTACTCATCCATGCCCACCATATATCTATTAATTTATGTAGCCCTAGGCTACATCAAGTAGAATATAATGTGGGCTGGAGCATTTATATGTTCTCCAGAGCATCAGTCTTCCAATAATATATTAAATTATTAACTATATAATATTATAATAAATATTCCCTATATACCAACGATATATAAATGAATATCATAAAGTATATGAAGAACGATTGCATAAGCAGGCGGCCATCCTCTGTAGGTAGAGTGAATAGGGGGAAATAGAATGGTGATTCTATCAAGGGAGCGACTAGGGCCGTGGCTATACCACCAGATATATACATTGATGTAAGTACTACGAACTTAACAATTGTAGTTCTAAGAATCACTCTTCTAGCCTTCTTGTACTCCGGCTCCATTGTCCGTAGTTTTTTAATATCCCTCTTGCTCTTAGCGGTTCTCTCCAGCACGCGGTATTGTGCAATGAAGTCTACAGCTGTCTTAACAACATCATAGGGGATCATTTTCCTATAAACCTTGGCAGCTAGATAAGCGAAGAATACAGCGAATATAAGCGGGGCTAGTGGATATATGTCCATCTAGGCCTCCCCGTGGGAGGGACTACAAGTTTAACATGAGGTTGAAGAGTTCTCTAGCCGCTATCTCCGGCTCGCCTTCTCTATTCTCTATTATTGCCACTGTTGAAGCATAGAATACGGCGCTTGCTATAGAGGCACTTCTGGCATTATCCATTAACCTCCTTACGCCTTCAACTCCACCTATGTCACTCCTCTTCCTGGACTTATCCCTAGCCTGTCTAGAGGCTATCTCTTCTGGGCTTGCTTCTATAACGGCTATCATATCAGGTTTAAGCTCGTCTAGCACGTGGCGTGGGAGGCCAGGCCAGTAGCCTGCTACAGTCCTTACTAGTGCGTGTGTATCCACAATCAAATATCCTTCACTTCCTAACTCTTTTGAAGCGTCTTCTATTATTTTACGTGCCGTTATCCTCTGAAGTTCAAGTTGTTTTCTTAGAGGGAGCTTCCTGATCTCATCTCTATCCCTAACCAGCCCCTCTTCTATAGCTGTGTTGAGCATGTATGTCCCATAGTTGGATACCATCAGCTTTACACCAGTCGAGTTAGCTATCTTTATCAACTCGTTTATGACGGTTGTCTTCCCCACTCCGGGAACTCCGGTTACTATTACTACTCTAAATGGATGTCTCATTATATTCTTCACCCTTCTCCTAGGAGTCTCCTTAGCAGTGGATAGGTTTCTAAGGCCCTCTCATAGCTTATCATGGTGTAGTACTGGTTGATTATACCCACTGCTAGCAGTATACCAGTACCCGTCCCGTATGCCCCAAATATATCAGCTATTATGGTTACGGCTGCTACTATCAGGCTACTTAGCAGTGTTAGGGGATAGATGTACCTCCTTAATATCCCCTCAAGTATCTTTGGGTTCCTCCTCATTCCTGGAACCTCCATGCCACTCTTAACTAGCCTCTCAGCCTGATCCTTGGGGTTGAGCCCAGCTATCTCAACCCATAGGTATCCGAATATTACAGCCATTATTGTCCATGAGACCGAGAAAGTCAGAGTTCTAATGGGATCTTGAACTGCACTCACTATACCCCTTGGGGGACTCACATAGTATACTAAATTTGAGTACCACTGGTAAACTCTACTATCGACTCCCGCGAAATCCGCCACTATACCCTGTAGTAGTTGTAGGTCTGATACTAGTATGCCTACTAGGAGTATGGGTATGTTTGTCACGTACATGAACTGTAGGGGGACCCTAGTCCTTATACCTCTAAGCCTCTGTGACGTAACGGGTATCTCAACCCTCATAGCCTGGAAGTACACTAATAAGAATATTATAGCTAGGGTGGCGAAGAGCCCAGTTATATCTGGGAACCCGTTAGGCCTTGCAAGTAGTAGCATGCTCCTATCCTGTATAACCGCTGGTATGAGCCCATACGCAGCTACTCCAGGCGCGAAACCCAGTAAGCCCCACATGACGCTCTGAGCTACACCAGCGAGTATGAATAAGCTAACGGCACTGCCTATACCCCATCCTTTCTGTAGCATCTCATCCATAAGTATCACTAGAAACGCGGCGAAGCTAAGCTGAGCTATGACTATAACCCGCTCAAATGTCGTGGGTGTTATACCCGTGCCAGCCCAATACCTATTCCCAAGCACGTACATAGTGGCCTCGAATACAGCGAATAACACTGCAAGCGACTTCTGAGCGGCAGTAAACCTCCTTCTATCATCGGGATTCGTTAGATCCATTTTCAAGATCTTAGCTCCAACAAGCACCTGTAGAATCAAGCCCGCAGTCACTATAGGACCTATACCGAGCTCCATCAAGGTGCCAGCACTACTTGCAAATACTATTCTTTGTAGGGAGAGCTGAGTTTGCTGTTCTTGTTCTGGTATCCCGTATAGTGGTATATTAGCCATAATTAGGTAGGCAACGAGTATTATACCGGTCCATGCAAGCCTTTGATAGAGAGTAGGCTTCTGAGCAGGTTTAGTGACGGTGGGAAACCTATCGGCTATACTAGCTAATACATCAATTACACCCATCAGCCATACACCAGCTTATACCCTCAAACCCGATGTAACAGCCCATAACATTTAATCCTATTTAAACTTCTAGGAGCAAGGAAAATTAATAGCCTTCATCACAACAACCTCATAAAGCGAGGACAAGCGGGGGTGCCCGAGCCTGGTCAAAGGGGTCGGGCTCAGGACCCGATGGCGTAGGCCTGCGTGGGTTCAAATCCCACCCCCCGCACCACTCCCCGTTGTTTAGGAAGTGTTCTAGTATCTTCTTTACTGGTATGTGGGCTAGTAGCTTCCTCTTTCCATCTCCAAGATACTCTTCTATAACCAGATAATAGTATATCTTGGAGCCCCTCTTCACCTTCTTTATATAGATATAAGTCATGTTGTAGCCGCCTATTGAAGGCGTATCAGAACCGACTACATTAAACCCACCAGGCATGGTAACACATCCTCCAACTAACATGATAGGGCAGAGATCCTTATTCAAGTGATGCATATAAACTCACCTATTATAATAAAAAGATGAAATTATCACTAAAAATCAAGGCTTGGGGTGCTAGAGCCTTACTGCTATAGTCTATGCCATACTCTTAAAGGATTATAAATGACTGACAAGAGCTAATTTAAGATGTAGAATGCATGAAAACTTAGACATGAATTTTACAAATATATTATAATAATTATAATAGTAGACATAGAATGACGACAAGGCTAAGCTGTTAAGCCTGTTGGTGGCTGGTTTAACTAAGTGAAGACAGCGTTTACATTAGTGCGACCAGGAATAAAGGGATCCTGGTTAAGGCTTCCATAGAGGGCCTCAAGTCTCCAGCCAGCCCTGAGGGCTATATCCACCAGCTCTGTCACGGTGTATATTCTTATCTTGAAGCTTGCCTTGCCTAGAAACTCTAGCTCGTCACCCCTTTTCCTATAATATGTCCAGATGTTTTCCAGAATCGAGGTTACTGGGTCAAAGCGGGGTCTCTCTATGACGAGTAGGTCCCTGAAATCACTAGTTACAATGTCTATTCTACACTGAGCATTTCTAGCCACTACAACATCTCTATCCACATGTCTCAGTATGAATAGTTTACCCCCTGAAACCGTTATTCTACGTATCCTAGACAGCAGCTCAATATCAGACTCCGGAGAGCCCCTATAACCTATGAGTGTTGTCCAGACCATAAGGACAGCATTGTACTTCTCCTCAACCAGCTCGTCAACCTTCCAGGCATCTCCTACTACTCCCTTAACTCGGTCTCCCACACCAATGCTCTGAGCATATTTCAACGCCTCCCTCACGTACTCCTTGGATATATCAAGGCAAGCCACTCTATAACCCTCCTTAGCCAGGGGAACGCCTACTCTTCCATTGCCACATCCCAGCTCTATAACATTAGAACCTCTAAGAACTCCATGCTTCTCAAGAAGTTCTGCAATAAGGCGGGCCTCTTCCACTCCACGCTCTCTATGAGCTCGTAGTACTTCACCAAAAAGCCAGCCTTTATCTATGAAGAACTCTGTTATCCAGTCGCCTGTTGATTCCATGGATACCAACCCAGGCATCTATTCATCAAACTATTAATCCTGTTCTAAACGCTATTTATAAATATCCCATGTTGCATGGAGTCGTGATAGAATGTAACATACACTCCGGTGTAATAATCCAATGCGATTATCGATTCTGATAACAGTGCAGCACCTCACAGGATAACAATGTAGATCTCTCGAAGTATGTAGTGGTGAGGGAGATAGGTTGCCTCGCGAAGTGGTGGTTAGGGTTAAGGTGCCTTCTCATTATGTTGGAGATGTTGAGAAGGAGGTTAGACTAGCCTATGCGGTTGACTTATTCCTTAGAGGCATTGTTAGTGTTGAGCGTGCAGCCGAGCTAGCTGGGATGAGCCTATATGACTTTCTTGTAGAGCTTCGTAGGAGGGGGATACAGGCCTATTCTTATAGTGATGAGGAGCTTCGAGAAGGGCTGGAGATTGAGTAGTCAACCGAACCACTGTCTGCTTGTAGATTCTAGCGTTATAATAGCATTCGCTGAGGTAAACATGGTTGACGTATTAGTAGTGCTCGATGTGGAAATAATTGTGCCTCATGCAGTCTATGAGGAGGTCGTTGCTAAGGGTCATGACAGGCCTTGCTCAAAGGAGTTAGAAGACCTTGCAGGCTAAGTCAAAATAAAGTTTTGATGCCGCGGATAGGGCACGGTAGAGGCCTTTTACGATCCTCTGGGTATAGGCAGTCAGAGGCAATATCATTAGCAGTTGAGCATAACTGTACAGTAGTCCTAGATGATAGAATTGTAGGACTTAAAGCAAAATCCATGAGGTTAAAAGTCAGAGGGACGATAGGTCTCTTGCGGCTAGCCTAGATAAAGGCCTCCTCGATAAAAGCAAACTAGTCCAAGTACTAAGAGAGCTAAAAGAACATGGGTTCAGGATATCTTATGATATAATAAGCGAAGTCATAAAGAGGCTGAAGTAAGCTCTGACATTAAAAAGAGGAAGATTGCAGCGGATCCGCTGGAATTTCCTAACCCGCTAGCCACCGGTTCCGTGAACTCGACCATAAATACTCGTGTTGCACGGGTGAACGAGGAGATGCGACAGCACTATAGCATAGAGAGGATCCTAACGTTTGACGAGGACTTCAAGCGGATGCTCTGGTTAACAGTCCTTCCCTAAGGGGAGGAAATCCTATCTAGACAGTCTAGTATTTCTCGACTACATGAAATATAAATAGTATTCAATCGGTTGACTAGTCTAGGGGTGTTTTCCGTGTTGCTGGGGTTTGTCCGGGTTTGGCACGGTGTTACCAGGCGGAGTGTGGCTGATGAGTATGAGAGGTTCCTCGTAGAAAGAGCTGTTCCTGATTACAGGAGTGTGCCTGGTCTGAGGAAGGTGATCTTTTCGAGGAGGGATGAGGGTGATGTGGCGCACTTCCTTCTAGTAACAATATGGGATTCAATGGAGGCCATGAAGCACTTCACAAGCGGAGACCCATGGAGGGCCAAATACTATCCAGAAGACGATCAATACCTCCTGGAGAAAGAAGAACAAGTACAAATATACAAAATATTCTACGAATCATAAAATTCCATGCCATTCCAAACTACTAATAAAAGCACCAATAACCTTGGCAACAATACCACTGTGATTATCAGACTGGGAAAAAGCTTCTGCCATATTCTGAGGTCTCGGATACCGATACATTTTTCACATGGATTAACAATAACTGGAGGGGTCTGATGGCGGGCCCGCCGGGATTTGAACCCGGGACCTCTGGCTCCGGAAACCCAAGTTGCAAAGTTGCATTATGGAATGCAACACCAACGCTGGCATGATAATCCTGCTAGCAACTCGTTATTCTTCTATTACCTCGTACTGTTTGAAGCCTCTCTTCTCTTGTAGAAGTTTAAGGTTTCATGGTAGGGCTCGTAATCCATCCCCCATAAGTCTTCACGGTGAACATAGGCTTACCCCCACCACAGGCGTAAGCTCCCGCGGCCCCGAGGAGCAGGCTCCCAATCCTTTTACCATGAAAACTCCTCTCCACGGCAAGCCAGGCGATCTCAACGCAGCACTCCCTCTCTCCTCCAGTAGGACGAAGCCACGAACCGCAACCCCCAACCCTGGCAACAAACCCAGGCAACCGACTCGCAGCCCCGCCACCTCGACGACAGCGTTGGAAGTAAACCACTCTGGAAGGCCACGAACTATCCCAACAATCCAGTCAACATTCTATCCTAACTCTATCTATACGAACCTTAACCATAACCATAGATGCCATCCACTTCTATTAAGCATTCTAATTAATTGTAATCATAACGCTCGGCCAATAGTAAAAACGCAGGCATACAGTAGGCATCATGGTAAAAGCTATGAATACCGGAAACCAGTAATTGATTAGGGGAGTAAGAGTGTCTAAGGTGATCCGAGCGAGATATGAGAAGGGAGTATTCAAACCCTTGGAGCCCCTTGATCTGGAGGATGGTGTAGAGGTTACTCTAGAGGTCAAGGATGTGTCTGGAAGGAGCGGGTTGAGGAGATTCTTCGGCATGGTAAAGACGAAAGAGTCGGAACCTATAAGAGAGGAGGAGTACTATGAACACATCTCCGAGCGGGGCCATATTCCTCGACAGTAGCGCTATACTCCACTATCTAACCGGGGACCCCCAGGCTAGAGATGTCATAGAAGAGGCTCAACGTCTCGCAGTTAACTCTATAGTTTACAGTGAGGTAGCCTTTAACCTCTTGAAACTGCTATACACTAAAAAGTACGGTCAATACAAGTTCTATGACATGAAATCCAGGATAGCAATGTTTGACCATGATATACTAGATGGTTACACGATACTCCAAGACTTCCTAGGTGAGCTCCTACGGGAGAACAGGCTCTTGTATCTCCCCATAACCCTTGAGGTAGTTAGAGAAGCTAGCAATATAGCAATTAAATACGGGCTATTACCCAATGATGCATTGATAGCGGCAACATGTAAGCACTACGGTATAAGCGTGATTGCAACCTTCGACGAGGACTTCGTAAGAATACCGTGGTTAAAAGTAGTCCCCTAGAGTAGTTTATCCCCTAGTTTCCTTCCCAGGATCCTCCCGCTGATCCTAGACGCTACGAGGTCGCCAATAATGTCGACGGGCTCAAAGTTTGATGGTAGTTGAGATGTTACGTGGACCCTAGTAATGGTTCTCGTGGTCCTGTCAAGCACGGTCTTTACAACGGTGTTAGTGAGGGGGTCTGCTTCACCAAGATAGAGGCCCCCCAGTAAACCTTGTCTCCTATCACGCTCATGCTCTAGTAGACTGGGGGCCGAATGGGCTATGACAATCGGTGAGTCTTCCAAGACGGTCTATGCACTTAGAGCCTCCTGTGAGGGACAACACGGCTCATCTTTTGATTTTCTCGAGACCGCGAGCGACTAAAAGCTTAGAGCATCCCAGTGCTGTACTCACCTATCGTTTTTGGATCGTTGTGACATGTGGGAATCCAAGCTTGTCTAAGAACATACGTGTCTGATACGAGATAAGGAGTACTAAAACTCTAGAGCCTCTTAGTCCTGAGAAAGGTGAGGAAATCTTTGTTCATGCCTCATTGTCCCAGAACCTACTATTAACTGGGACACTCCCAGAAGTAAAGATTACTGGGATAGGAGAGTAAGACTTAAAAAGAGAGTATATAAGTGGCGGGGCCCGCCGGGATTTGAACCCGGGACCACCGGCTCCGGAGACCCGCGCTAAATAAACAAAGGTTGCACGAGTCCATGAGAGAATGCAACATCCATTCAAACATGATAATCCGTCTTGAATCTCAGGTCCGATAAGACTGCAACATACGAGAAGGCATACTGTGAACACAGAGAGATAAAAGCTTAGAAGCTCCGAGGACACCGTTATACTAATGGGGGATTCCGGAGTTGTCCAAAGTCATCAGAGTCAAATACGAGAAGGGGGTACTCAAGCCTCTCGAGCCCCTAAACCTCGAGGAAGGCGAAGAGGTCCAAATAGTCATACAGCCAAGTGAATCCGTAGCCGAGAAGTTCTATGGCATTGCCAGGAAACACAAGCCAAGCCTCAGGAAAGAGGAGTTCCTAGAGGTTCTAGAGGAGGTAGAGGATGAGGGTCTTCGTGGACACTAGCATCATACTAGCATTCCTCGTAGGTCAAGATGATAGGGCACTAGAAATAATTAGGAGAATCGAGAGACGCGAGATCACTGGCTATATCAACCCCCTGGTGATCGACGAGACCATCTACGGGTATCTACGCCTGGCCACCGGGCATAGCGCTAGGAGGATAAGGAAACTGCTAGCAAGGAGAGATGAGAGGCTTATACGAATGATTAAAGATGAAGTCCAACCCATACTAAAACTATTCACAACGCTACCACTGGCCGCAGAACCCGGTGAAGTAGCAGGGCTTATAGAGGAGCACGGCTTAATGCCCGCAGATGCACTAATAGCACTTACATGCAAGCAACACGAGATAAGCGTTATCGCAACCCTAGACGAAGACTTCAAACAGATACCATGGCTGAAAGTAATCCCATAATATACGATAGTACCCTACAGGGGACGCATACCTGCTTAAGCAAAATGTCGTGGGATTACCAGGCATGATAACGCATCTAGGTGGTGAGTATTGGATGAGCTTATCTCCGCGACTCTGAAGTTAAAAAGGATCCTCGACCAGCATGGTATCGGTTTCATAGTCGCTGGGAGTCTTGCTGATTACCTCCTAGGGCTAGACTTCGTGCGGCCCCGTGACATAGACATACTGGTGAGTCGCAGC
>WAQN01000084.1 GCA_015520195.1 Desulfurococcales archaeon
AGTAACCCTATGATGCCTATACCACTCATCATACTCCAAAGCCAGCCTCTCAAAGAGAACTGCTGTAGACATGAGTCCACTCCCAGATAGATTAAACTTGATCTTCCCGGGCTACAACTATATAGTTTAATGCAATTGTAAACTATAATGTAGCGTAGCTTAACTACATCAGCAAAGAATTATCGCTCTTGTATATGCATTTACTAACCTATATAATGTTAAATATTGCTCATTTAGTTTAGCTAGATTTATTAGATACTACTATAAAGAATTAGACAATGTTTTAATATAAGTATTATATTAATAACTTAATAATATTATGGTGTCAGTATCTTGTATGCTTCTAGTGCGGCGTATAGGGCCATCTGTACTGTAGCCCCTGGTAGTACGCCATCACCATCCCCAGCCCAGTCTATATTGACAGGATTAACCATAAATATACCTGAAACTGTTGGGTCAGCTATGCAGCTAGCCCAGAAACTCATAGTACCATATCTTTCAATGGTATAAGTTGTATTATGGTAGAATGTAGCTTCATCTACTAAACAGCTAGGCTGAGCTTCAATTAGATACTCGAATTCCGCTTCAATAGGCATTAGATAAGCCTTATACATTATCCTTGCATTAAGCCCAGGATCGGTTATATTGGCTCCACCACCTGGCTTCTCTTTAACTTGGGAACCGCCAGCAAAATAAGATATTGAACCCCATAATGGCCTCCCCGATATCTGAGCAAATACCCAGTGATAGCTTTTCACGTAGTCTAGCAAGATAGAGTCGTCTACACCACATGACCCTGCTACTGATGATATACTAGCATTGCCCTGAAGCCATATTACAACGGCATACTTTGGGGGCACATTCGCTAATCCCGATGGTGAGTTGAATAATATGCTGCAAAGTGAAGTTACATCACTAATAACAATATAGTCTATTAAACCGTTCTTTTCCAATTCATCGATGGTTAAGTTTAATAGCTCACTTTGAGCAGCTAATTTAGCGTCATTAATAGTTAATCCATAATACGAAGCGTACTCAGCCTCGCCAATACCCTGTATTATAGACGGGTCAGGTATAGCTACTATATAAATTGGAGGGGTTTGACTAAATAGCGGGTTATACCTTCCATACTCGACTACCAGGTACTCCAGTGCATAAGTGAATTCTAGATAACTGTATCCGCTTGTTTCTGGATTATCAATCTTTGCATAGTTATCATAGAAGATCATTCCTATTCTATAAGTCTTATTCCTATCTAAAGGAAACACAGTTGAAAACTGGAATTGCTGAGGTTTATTCTCAGTATAACTATAATCCCTATAGTGTCTTAGTGTATAGGAACCAGATGTTGGATCGTATTCCCAAACCACTATTGAGAATATTCTGAGATTTCTATATACATCAGCTCCGCCGCTAACTAGTCTCATTGTCCAATAATAATTGAGTTTACCTGTAATTCGTATGAAATCCTGCCCGCTTATGTCTCTTTGAGCTATGTAAATCCATCCTAGTGCATCGTGATATTCATATCCATTATAGTCTGCATCAACATTCAACGGAGAATATAAGGGGCCATTTTTAAGAGAATACATTACTAGTTCGTTAACTCCATTGCCATCGAAATCACTTATCTCGACGGAATTAGATGGATCAAAATAATTTATAGTTCCCTTTTTGCAAAGATTTCCATTAATTACCACTTTAGCTGCATAGCCGTCTAGGTATGTATATACTCCGTATGTAAAGTACGTTCCCAGGAAACCATATATTTCCAGTGTATCCCCAGAATATAAAACACAGTCACCATCACCGAATAGGTCTTCCCACCACCACCAATAACCACTGTCTACTTCTATATGTATCCTATATAATCCTGGATTAGTGTCATCGTCATATATAAACGAGACATCATATGGTATATATAAGTCTCTAATATAGAGGGAGGGTTGAAGTGCTATTACTTTACCTCCGTTTAATAGCTCTTCTCCTCCTATTAACTTGAATCCGGCATATGGATTAAATGCTCCTTTCCATGGTTCAAACTCCGCTTCACCCATTTTTGGTGGTACTAGTAATCCTTGGCCTTGGCCCTCCCCCGTAAGAGGATGTAGTACCCCCTCTCCAGATAATATCCTAACCATAAGCTTCTCAGGGTTTAGCATAGCTGGGTGCGCGTCATTGAATACTATATAGAGTTTATCTCCGGGCTTCAGTATTATGGGGTTACCAGCAGGTGGTGGAGGGCTAGGTGAGAACGTTGGATCTGGGTTTAGGTACATATTCTCTATTAGGGGTGTTATCCCTGGTCTAGCTTGTGTGAGGTCTAGAGCTGCAACTACTGATCCTGTTTCCATGTTTATTATGAATAGTGTTTTCAATGTTACTTGTATTGTTCCAGTGTTGTTAATCCATAATCCTGGCCAGAGATCCGGTCCTACATCTTCTAATCTTGTACCACTAATTGAGATGCGCTCTTTAAATTTAATATCAACCCTGGTTTCTATATCCCTGGCTTGCTCTGTAAGCCTGGTTACGTCCTGGTATCCCTTTAATAGCATGGGTATTACAAGTACCATTAGTATTGTTAAAATTATTAAACCTCCCACTACTTCTGCTTGTCCCCTCCTAATTGTCCTCTTTTTATATCTTCTCCGCAAACGCAGGGGCAGCATATTATGTTGACCTCTTTACTGTAATCCACATATTATGTTGTTTCCCTCTAACTTTATTATTTTTTATTAGCAATGATATCTTCTAACATGCAACTTGACTAATTAATGTAGAATTACCCTTTGAAATAAAGCGATTTTAATTACCGTTGGCTTATTATTTATGTTAAATTGGATGGCGGTTAACCATGAATTTGAATAAAGCACAAGCAACTCCAATAACTGTTGTTATTTTGACAGCTGCAACACTGGCTATAGCCTTGAGTATTTATGCATATTTCCAGTCTCAAGCCAGTGTTGCAGAACAGGAAAGATTGTTGGAATTAGAAGTTTCAGCTACCGCATCTATGATTGACGTTAACGTCGTCTCATGGGAAAGCGATAATACTACCTCGCCTACTATAGCTTGTTATTACATTGATTTAATAAATATCGGAGACCAGTATAAGACCTTCTGGTTTACCCTTCTACCCTTGGAGAGGCAGGCTACAGGAGTGTACCTCCCCACTCTAGACATAAATATTGTACCAGTTGACCAGGACACCCCATTAAGTGGGGTCAACCTATACTTCTATAACTTTACAGATGGGGATGGAGATGGGGAATTAGAGATCCTAGGTAATGGTGGATTGGTATTATATAATGCTTTACCTGAGTGCAGCGATATACGAGGAAACTCTACTACACTTTCAAACGCTCTACAGACACTTTCGGTTAATGCATCCAGAATATTCTTGACTACTGACAAGTTTTCACTAGTCGACTCGGTTGCCACGATAGGAGTAACCATAAATAAGCCTTTACCATTGCTAGAATTGAGGCTTAGACCGAAACAGACTGAGTCACTACTAGTATATGTTCAATTTGATGACTGGGATGTCCCCGGGGACTTAGCTGCCTTACCTACCGGATTGTATCTAACAGTATTTACAGAATATAATGGAGAGATGTACCTTGCAATAGCATTTGAGATGCCAACTAGCTAGTCTCTCTTTCCACAGTTAGCCTCGATGAATTTTATTAGGTCTATTAGCTCCTCTAGCCTGGTTATCCTGTATTTAGCCGCGCTTCTTACAACGTCTCCATCGCCATCTCCAAATAAGACTGGATACCCTACCAGCTTCATTGCTGGGGCATCCCAGCTCGAATCTCCAACATACATTATTTTATCTAGCTTTATGCCTAGCTCTCCTGCTAGTTTTTTGAGGGCTCTATCCTTCCTGGTGCCTACTAGTGGTATGCCTCCGGGTTTAAGGTAGCCTCTCTTGTCGAATGTTAATCCATTAGCCATCCATACGTCTGCTCCAATCATCCTGGCTACTCTCTTGGCCAGAAGGTCTATGCCCCCGCTTATGATTGCTATTCTTTTCCCCATTCTATGGAGTGTTCTAGACGTCTCTACAGCTCCAGGCATGAGCTCTACCTTATCCAGCAGTTCGGATAACCTGCTTATGTGTAGCCTACCGTTGCTAGCATTGATCCAGAGTTTTGTGTCCAGCTCCATCCACTTTATATAATCGATCTTGCCTTCCTCATATAATTGTTTAACCTTATTAGCCTCCTCTAGTACACCTAGACTCCTATGCACATACTCCCAGCTACTCCTAACCTTGACTAGAACACCGTCCATGTCGAAGACAATCATTTCAATGCATGCCACTAGCCTTTGGCACCTCAATGCATAACTACTATCGAATAACAGTTAATTAGGGTCACGTTATACTAGGATGATAACGGCTCTGGAGGTGTCGTCTCCATGGCTAGGGCTTTGGTTTTGACTGCTGATGGATTTGAGGATGTTGAGGTTCTCTATCCCTATTACAGGATGGTTGAGGCTGGCTTTGAGACGATAGTGGCTACTCCTGGTGGAGGGGAGGTTACGGGGAAGCATGGCTATAAGATTAAGGCTGATGCCAGTATAGAAGAGGTTGACCCCAGAGAGTACGACGTGTTGATAATACCTGGGGGTCGGGCTCCTGAGAGGGTGAGGCTTGTTGCCAGGGCGCTTGATGTTGTTAGGGAGTTCTTCGATAATGATAAGCCTGTAGCCGTTATATGCCACGGCCCCCAGGTTTTGATTAGTGCTGGTGTTGTTAGGGGGAGGAGGCTTACTAGCTGGTGGGGGGTTAAGGATGACGTCATAGCCGCTGGGGGCCAGTGGGTTGATGAGCCTGTGGTTGTAGATGGCAACCTTGTGAGTAGTAGGTATCCCGGGGATATACCATTGTGGATGAGGGAGTTCATGAGGCTCCTGGATAGGAGGGGTCTATTGAAGCCCACACCCGAGCAGGTTACTGGTTAGCCCTCTAGTAGCATCTCTATCTCCTTTCTCAGCCTAGGCTCCCTTGATATAAGCCAGTTATAGGATTTATCCCCTACGCTAACCCCGCTACTCGACCTCTTTACTGTGAAGTGCAGCCACATCCTCGTTCCCAGGGGCTTCATATCATCCTTGAACCTGGATAGTATGTAGTATGCCACATACCTCTCCCCCACGCTCTCATCCCTCCTAACGGGTATGGGGTAGAGTAATGCTGATACAGCGGCAGACCTCCTAAGCTCCCTTCTATCCTCGTCAACCCTGCCTGAGAGCTCCTCCACTATGCTCTTCAGCTCCCTCAACTGCTCGGAAACCCCAACCCTAATGGGGAGGGGCACCGCATCCCTATCAACACCCAGAGCCAGTGCATCAACAGGCTTGACTAGGAAGGCAACCCTATACCTCTTATCAAGCAGCCACCAGTAATGAGCGTCTAATCCAAACTTGGCATCGCCAGCCTCAACGATATTATATGGTACTGCGACCCTCCTACGGCCTAGCAACCTCCAGCCACCCATTCCATAGCAGGGCAGGCTTACCATGTATACTTACTATATACCTACGTTTCCAAGGGCTTATACTATCCCAAGGGACACTATTAATGGTTTATTTACTTCTAATTTCCCTACTGCCCCCTTGTTCCCTTTGATGGCCTGCACTTGTCTGTTAGTGTGAATATCTCCTCTACGCGGAGGTTGAAGTAACTGGCTATCTTCAGGGCTAGGGTTAGGGAGGGGAGGTATTTCCCGGCTTCGATAGCTATTATGGTCTGCCTGGTTACTCCAACTGCCCTAGCTAGCTTCTCCTGGGATACTCTGTAGCGTGCTCTTATCTCCCTCAACTTAACGTTTACGCAATCACCCATCCCATCTAGCCTCCCAGCCTGGACTTGTAGTATAACGTGTATAGGAACTTCAATACAAGCCCAAGGCCTACGTATACAGATGACACCCTTACCGTATAGGCGGCTGGGCCTTCAACATCCACTACACCTATCTCATCCATGACTAATGCTGATGCCACAAATAACCCCAGTGCTATGATTAGCGTGTTGAATGCAGAGCTAGAAGCCTTCAACTCGATTAACGACTCCCTCTCATCCACAACCACCCCCTCCTCCTTTAACCTGCCATGCGACAAGGCGGCATAACCCGCTATAATGAGTATGACAGCAATAGCCAGTCCAAAGTAGAGAGGCCTCACTATAAATACTGAAACTATGGCTAGAAGAATGAACACGTAATACAACAGTCTCCAAGCATTCAACCCCCATCACCCTCATGTAAAGAATTCATTACAAAAAGTTAATAAACCTTTACATTAGAGCAACCTTAAACCCCCAATAAAAATAGAGCGCTAAAACATCAAACTAAAAACACATAATAACACATAGGACGAGGAGGAAAACACACCAAAGATAAAAAGAGACTAAATTCCATCGTCAAGTCTAACTGCAATATTATAATATAAACATATAATGTTAATAATTAGTATATATTTTATTATATATAGTCGGTTTAGTACTGTAATAGTTAGTTAAAGTGATAAGGTGCATGTAGTGTTCGAGTATAATTTAATACTATTAAGCTGGCTCCACCTAATCGGCGTTATAGTCTGGATCGGTGGATCCATTTTCATCTCAATTGTCTTAACACCAGCCGCTAAGGCACTGGATCCAGCAGCTGTATCCCGCCTCAATAGAGGCATATCCAGGAGGTTTACTCCAATCGCCATGGGCTCCGCAGTTCTCCTAGCCATTACGGGCATGATCCGCGCGGGTAGCGTATTGTATGATGGATCCTTGACAAGCTCAACTTATGGAATGATTTTAGCAGTGAAGATATCATTATTCATTGTAATGGTAGCATCGGGCATTTTAATAACAATAACTGCGCGAGGACTAGATAAACTAGACGACCCAGTCTCGACTAAAGCCAGGATTAAGAGAATCGGGCTATTAGGCAAGTTCATTATTGTCCTTGGACTACTCGTTATAGCATTAGCCGCTACCTTGGGCACACTGCATGAAAACGCGCTAACATAAGCTCTAAATTTTCCAGCATGTAGTGACTCGTGCACGGTTGACAATATTCTAGAAGCATTAGCTAGTGTGGCTTAAACCCGCGAACCTCTGATTTTGGAAGATTAGCACTTGAAATCTTCGTCTCATAAGATTGGAGGATATGCCAGAACAGGTATATTATAAGATTTTATACTAATTCTCTACATTGGACGGTTTAGTTCAAGGATTTCCTGGTTATTAAAACCTGTTCTATTATAGAATAGTCTTTGTTTAAGCTAAGGTTGATAGGATTTCTTAATTAGCAGTAAAAAGTCCTATCACTATGGCATACGTTTTAATTTATTATAAAACCTATTTCTATGACCTATATCAATAACTATAACTATATACAGTACATGGCTTTAGTTGGTACGCTATTCTGTAA
>WAQN01000085.1 GCA_015520195.1 Desulfurococcales archaeon
GGTGTGTACGGTTTAAAAATACTTAATGGAGTAATCAGCATATTGGTTTTTATAGGAGTTTATCTAGTATGTCTTTTATGTCCTCCTCTAATTTGGGTGGCGGTTGCCATACTACGTGTACAACTCTAATGTTTTGTTGTTTGAGTGTTTTGTAGAAGTGCTCTAATCCTATGTTTACTACTACAAGGTTAGACTTGAATAGCTTGAGTATGTTGTCTGTTTTAGGTTTGTCAGTCATGGGCTTTACACCTCCTCTCCTAGGTATCTCTCGTAAAACGTTGATATGGTGTCTTCATCTACTTTATCAGATATGATCGTTGAAGCTAGTAGTGATGCTAGGGCATTTGTGGGCATGACTATAACACCTAGGTCTCGCAGCTTCTCTACCTGGTTGGTGTATCCCTGTGGATCGCCGTCAACCCCGGCTACATGTGCTATGAATATCAGGTGCCTACCTGAGTTCTCCGCTATCCTATATGCCTCCTTTATGGCTTCTACATGTGCACCTACAGGATCTGGGTGGGCCCCGTATCCGAGTACGAAGTCTAGGAGTATTACGGCTGTCTCTGGGTCTCCTGCCTCCTGTATTATCCTCTTATTCCTAAGTGTAGGGTCTATCATGGGGTGCGGTCTTCCACGTGTAAACTCCTCTTCTCCCATGTCTATTAATGTATGCTTCACGCTTACATTCGAATCTTCTAGCCTATACTCCTCCCTTAGAGGAGCATTAGAGTATACAGGCCCAACTAGCTCCTGTAATAGTATCATTGCCTCATACGTCAGGGTGCCTCCAGTATATAGCCCCCTTATATACCTCTGCCCCTCTACGAGCTTAGAGCGCTCTCTCTCAGCAATCCCTAAGAGTTCTCGCGGTGTTATAGAGATCCTCCTCCTAGCCTCTCTATACAGCTTCTCATCATAAACCCTAGCCAGGTTTAATGCTGCTGAGTGCAGCGTAGGGGAGAACACCGCCTTGCTCGATTTAAATGGCTTTCCTCCGATGAAACATGCTACCACGGGCTTCTTTATCCTCTCCTCCACAAATCCTATTATCTTATCCTGTACCTCGGGGTGAGGCGGTTTGGATACTATACCTATAACCTCCGTCTCCTCATCCCTATCCAGCGCCTGGAGTGCTTGGATCGTCATTAACCCGTTTACAGGCTTCTTAACGTCGTTTCCGCCGACCCCTATACCCTGTGAGACTCCAAGCCCTATCCTGGCTACCAACACGCTAACCTCTTGCAGCCCAGTCCCAGCGGCTGCAACTAGCCCTACTGGCCCCCGGGGTACTGCGTTTCCGAATCCCAGTGCCACTCCGTTGATTAGTGCTGTGCCAGCTCCAGGGCCCATGACTAGGAGCCCCTTGTTGTAAGCGTATGTCTTCATCTCAACTTCATCCTCGACTGGAACGTGGTCGCTGAAAACGAATGCGTGGAGCCCTCTCTTTAACCCCTCCATAACTACCTGCTTCGCGTATTCTCCGGGAACGGATACTGCTATAAGATTGGCTTCTGGCACGCTCTTCAAGGCGAGCTCTAGACTGTAATAGTATTCTTCTCCCGTAGGGCCTCCACCTTTAATTAACTCTTCAGCCTTCTCTAAGGCACGTCGTAGTGCATCCTCATTACTGGCGGCCACCGCTATTATCATGTCCGAATCCGTAGCCCCTGCTCCCTCACTGGTTAATAGCCCCTCCTTCTTGAGTAGGTCCTTGTTGAGCTCTGTGCCCATGACTATAGCTGCGTTAATTACTCCATCAAGTTTCTTGAGCTCCTCTGATATGTGGAGTAGCTGTACTGAGTCTCTATAGTAGTTCCTCTTAACTATATTCCTTACAATCAATGCTATTCACCCATAAACCGTGAACTTAAGGGGAAAAGAAAAGAATACGTATTACTGGTTACTCTGAGCATATAGCGAAGCATCTACAATACGCTGACTCTCCACCCTGGAACTTGAACGGCGGGCATCCTATGATGCATCTCCTATTCACTATCTTGCTTAGGTCTCCACCCATGTTCTCTACGTGTAGTATCCCCTTGGGGAATAGGTATGTATGCATTAACTGGTAGTTCTCTGGCCATGGCATTACCTCGTCAACGCTCTTGCCATGCTTCTTCTCGAATTCAGCCACTATGTCTGGCCTAACCCTCCTTATTACAGTGTTGAGCGGGTGGTCTTGTGATACAGCATCTACACCAGTCCACCTGATCTTCTTCTCTATGAGCCAGTCGGCGAACTCCTTCATGGGGCCGGGGTGCTTCAGTATGTATCTTATAGTATCGGCTGTTTTCTTCTGATACCAGGCGTACTTGTGGTATCCTGTGTGTAGTATTAGTATATCGTACTCTTTAAGCTGTATGTTGTATGATTTGAGTTTCTCCTCTACCATATCGGAGGTGTATATGTCTAGGTCCCCGACTACGTCACTTATATCGACTATAACCCCGGGGCCTATGAAGTAGTCGACTATTATGCTCCCAATATCGCTGCCTGAGGGGTCGAAGTGTAGGGGACCGTCGAAGTGGGTTCCTATATGGAGGGGTCCCTGTATGTATTGTGCCTGCACTCCATGCTCTGGCAGTACCTTGATCCACTTGAACTCGAATGGCGGATATGTGGGGAAGGGTGGAGCTAGGTTGCTCAGGGGCTGTGAAAGGTCATAGATCTTAGCGTTTGCCCAGTCAACCTCCTTGGCCCAGTCATACTTTAACTCTCCGCTCTCAACCTTCCTGGTGAACTCCTCAAGTATGTTTACTTCAGTCACGAGGACCACCTATTCACTCGAACAAGTAATAATGTAGTCTCTACAGTGTATTAAGCATTAACTCAATCACGGTATATAGGAGTGTGATTGCAAAGTAATTAGAGTGCCTTTATGGAGGTTAAGAGGATCAGTCTACCCAAAAATATTAATTAAAATAAAATAAATAGACTATAGTGTTTAAGAGATACTAGTCTAGTATGGTATTAGCGTTAGGCCTATCGCTATAATAGGCGCTATAAGTATCATTAAGGCTATCGTGTATCCGAAGACATCCCTAGCCCTCGTAGCTGTTATGTGTAGCAGCGGGATTGCCCAGAAAGGCTGTAGCAGGTTAGTCCACGCATCACCAACTGCATATGCCATTATAGTCTTCCCCACTGGGACACCGAGGGCATGTCCAGCTCTAACAAGGATCTCCCCTATAGTAGCCCACTCACCTCCACCGCTGGGGATGAATAGGTTTATAAGTCCAGCTATCAGCCATGACATTACTGGCCAGCTACCCGCTGTGGCTATGCTGGCAAGCTTATCAGCTATAACCTCAGCTGCATTGAGGCCTGTGGGTGAGAATGTAGTGTTGAATAGGCCGAATATGCCAGCGTAGAAGTGGAATTGTAGTATGACTCCCGCCGCTCCCCTCACACTATTATAGAATGCCTTGGCATACCTTATAGGATTACTGTATAGCATTAGGCCTATTATTATGAATATGAAGTTCATTACGTTTAGGTTTAATGCCCTGGATATACCCTTACCAGATATCTCATAGTACAGGGCTATAAGACCGAATAATACCGTTACCCAGGCTAGCACCCTCGAATTCTCCAGCTTCTCCGCAAGAGTCCTGGCCTCTACTCTCTCCTCCTTCACCTCCTCCTTTAATGCATCGGGGTCGTAGTCCACTATGGTCTTGATATCGCCTCCCCTAGGGGATATAACCCAGAATATGACTAACGCGGCCAGGGTAACCAGTATAAAGTTAATTATAGTATATGGGTGGAATATCGTCTGGCTCAGAGGCACAGTCTCCTGGCCATAGAGCTCCTTCATAACCTTAGCCAGGAAGTTGCCGGGGGTATTCATTAGCAGGCCAGCGCTCGATGTCAACCCCCAATGCCACGTCAACCCCAGCCCTGCATATGCAGCAGCTACCACCGCTGGATAATGGATCCTCCTATTCCTGAGAACCGCCTGCTTTCCGATCTCCCTGGCTAGGACAGCACCTCCAATCAGGCTCAGGCCCCAGCTGATCCAGGACAGGAGTATTGAAACAAGGGCTGCAAGGACAGCGGCGCTCTTGGTATCACGTGGCCATGCAGCAAGCCTAGCCAAGCCCCTATATACTAGTGGGTGGTGGGCTATCACGTAGCCTGTGACTAGTATAAGCACCATCTGCATACTGAACGTCAACAGCTTCCAGAACCCGCCGAACCACGACTCATACAATACGAACTTAACCGTGCCACTCCACCCTACATACTCGTATGGCCTCAAGACTGCTATCGATATAACAGCGCCAACTACGGTCAGGATTATTGCGAATATGAAGGGGTCGGGCATCCAGGATCTGACCCACGCTTCTAGCCTCCTCCCAAAAGCCTCTAGACCACCCACCCTCTCCTCCGACAATGTTATCCTCCTCGTTTAAAAGGAGTTATTCTATTATGGAATTATAGTAAATGTAAAGGATTAATATGTATTTAAACTTAACTAAT
>WAQN01000086.1 GCA_015520195.1 Desulfurococcales archaeon
ATAATATACTGTGTCAATCCTATTTAACTCTTACAACCGTTGACGGAGGAATGCCTATATGATTATTGATAATCTAATTGTGAGTTGTGATTCCTTTAGACAATAGACTGGGGGATTGAGGAGTAAAAGTTACTACTAACCCTTAATATATTATAGAGATTAATTGTGATATGCAGGAGGCTGGAGTTGATTGCTGGCTGACGTTAAGAGTAATGGCGCCGTATTGCTGGGCATGGATGTTGTAGCTGATTCTTACTGGCCTAGGATCATTAGGGTGGTGACTCATGCTCACTCAGATCATCTAATGGGTATTAATAGGAGTATTAAGGAGAGCCTATTTATAGTGGCTACAGAGGTGACCCATAGATTTCTCGATGTGTTGGGGTATAAGGTGCCTAGTGAAAAGAGACTTTCGCTTGATTATAATAAATCGTTTAGCGTGGAGAGTGAGGTTATAACATTAGTGCCCTCTCGTCATATAGCTGGTAGTGCTCAGGTTCTTGTCGAGTCTAGGGAGTACAGGGTGGGGTATACTGGTGACTTCAAGCTTCCAGGAACCCCTCCATTGGAGGGTCTCGACATCTTGGTTATAGATGCCACTTATGGTAGTCCTAGGCTTCAGAGGAGGTGGGGTGAGTGGGATGCGCTTGCCGCTTTGATCAACATAATAGAGGATAATATAGCCTCTGGGCCGGTGTGGCTGTACGGCTATAATGGTAAGCTCCAGGAGATAATGGTTGAGCTGAGGAGGCGTGGTGTATCATATCCCTTTCTGGCTGATGAGTCTACACTGAAGCTTGCTAGGATAGCTGCCGAGTTTTATGGCACTGATATTGGGGAGGTGGACTTGTATCATGGCCAGGAGGTTGACTACTCCGCTATAATCTTCATGCATACTACTAGGAGGAGGTATAAGAGGAGGCTGCCAGGGGTTCATGTAGTCCTCACGGGCTGGGAGATGCGTGCTCCCGCGGTTAGAGTTGACGATAACGTGTATAATGTATCCTTCAGTGATCACGCCTCCTTCAAGGAGGTTATAGAGTATGTCGAGGAGGCTAGGCCTAAGATGCTGATAATAGACTCTTATAGGGGTAAGGATGCATGGTTCACAGCTAAATACGTCGAGAGGATACTTGGGATCCCGGCTATCCCTAGGCCTAGAGGTGCTCCTAGTGGAGGAGACTAGGGAGAAGGTTGCAGATATGCTTGAGTCAATAAACTTCTCTTATCCCCCATTAGTGCTCGGGTCTAGCTTCTTCATAGCAGTGGCCAGCCTAGCTATTGGGCCAAGCTTCGAGGGAGCGGTATTAGCTGCGTTTGCAGTGGGTCTAGCCTTCATAGGTGGCGTGATGGAGATATATTATCTAGTCCTCTTAAGGTACGCCAGGGATATGGCGAGGGGATCCCTTGGAAGCCTTTACGGGAAAGTGGCTATTGCCGCAGTGCTTACAGGCCTCTACTATACGCTAGTGGGCATAATCCTGTTAGCTAGAGAGTCAAAGTCCGTGCTTGAATACGTTAAAGGCACTCCCCTAGAAGATACGGTCTGTAAGAGGTATTATAGGCCTGTCCTCTCAGTGTTAACCGCTGGCCTAGCCCTATCACTACTCCAGGAATGTACATCAAACCAGCTGGCATTAGCCCTCAGAGCTATGGGCATGGAGGAAGGGCCTGTAGGCCTCAGCTCCGAGGGCTATAAGGGGGAGGAGGACTCTGGGGGGTCTAATGGACTCGTCTAGTATGAGCCTCCATGTAGCTCCACAGTCCTGGCACCTGGCTAGGGCTATCCTCTTCTTCTTATCACTATATATCCCAATACTGATTGGGTGGGTAGAGCCACAGTAGGGGCACATCAACGATCTCCTTGAAACTACCCACTGGTATGCGCAGAAGTGGCAGACCATTGTGTATGCATCTCCCTTCTTAACCATTGTCTCGCTCATAGCGCCACATAGCGGGCACTTGGCTGAAGGTTCATGGCCTAAACCCTCCCTCTCCAATACAGAGTCTGCATAGAACCTCGCTATACCCTGGAGCACTATGAGGGTTGCATGGGCTCCCGGATAGTCCAGGTCTCCTGCAAGGACTCTTTTAAGCGCCTCCTCCAAGTCTCCTGGAGAGGTTAGATTTAGCTCCATAGACGCTTCTTCAACCAGTCTAGCTAGGATTCCCGAGTCTAGTAGTTTGCCTATGACCTCTCTAAGCCCCTCTCTGCCATCTAAGATGCGTGAATCCTTTAATAATTCGCCTATCTTTAATTGAACCTCCTCAACCCTCTTGATCGACTCTACGTCGAGGTCTAAACGTTTTATGAAGTGCCTATACTTTCTCAAGCCTAGCTCGAACTCCTCTAACATCTTTGAGATGCCTGGATTATCCTGCAATAATGGCCACCAAGTGCTATAAATCCCGTTTAAATGTAAAATATGCGTGTAAGGAACCAGTTGAGGAGCCTCTAGGTGGCTTAGGAGATGCATACCCGCACGGTTAAACCGTTTGTGTATAAGATAATGATCTATCCGATAAAGAGCCTCCCGCCTGTCGAGGTTAGTAGCGTAGAGGTAAATGCTGGTGGAGCACTACTGTATGACCGAATGTATGCTATTGTAGATAGTAAAGGCCGATTTGTTAATGGTAAGAGGGAGAGGAAGATACACCTGATAAGGGCTAGATACGATATAAAGGGCAGGGATAGACTCGTCGTCTATGTAAGCGCTTGTTGTAGCGAGGAGAAGGTATTCGAGTTGGATGATGAGAGGGAGTCGATGGAGAAATGGCTCTCAGAGCTCCTAGGGTACAGTGTAACACTCGTAAAGAACGTGGATGAGGGGTATCCAGACGACACAAGATATAATGGTCCGACAGTCATTTCAACCGCCACACTAGAGGAGATAGCCTCATGGTATCCTGGATGGGATATATCACAGGCCAGGCTTAGATTCAGGGCTAACATAGAGATAGGAGGGGTGAAGCCGTTCTGGGAAGACAACCTCTATGCAGGCCCGGGCAAGGCGGTAGAATTCAGGATCGGAGATGTAATACTAGAAGGAAGGAATATATCAAAGAGATGCGTTGTGCCTTCAAGAGACCCCTATACGGGATCCCACACACCCCTATTCCAGAAGATATTCGTCGAGAGAAGGCCTAGACTTAAGGTCCTCGAAAAAGACCACAACTACAGGCTAGCGGTAAACACTATAATAAAGCCAGGCCAACAGGGAAAGAAAATAAATATCTATGATGAAGTAGAGATACTGGGAGTTACTAGTAATCAGTAAGGCCAGTTTAAAGCTGGAGAGAATAAACACGGATAACCAGGCTAATAGTATACAAAGGCACCTTAGAGCGTAGAAGATTAAAACCCCTATGCACTCGTAGTTAATTAATGGCGTAGTAGGCAGATAGAGGGCCCGTAGCTCAGCCAGGTAGAGCGCCCGGCTCATATCGGGCGCTCCAGTAGAGATACCCGTGGGATACCGGGTGGTCGGGGGTTCAAATCCCCCCGGGCCCACCATCTACTAAATGGGCTGTGAGGTGGGTGGAGCGACGCTGACCTTCTAGGGGTGAAGAGCGACTATCCTCCGAGCCAGTTATGCTCAGTGCAGTAATACTTTATCCTGGTATTCATGGTCTTACTTTCCTATAGCTTCATGTATTACAGTGATTACATGGTATTACATGAGCTATTAGGTGTGTCTGGCTTCATGTTTTAAAGGTACTTGAAGTATATCGTTTAACATGAATTACCTGATATTCTAGGGGTCTATATATATTTTCTCGGGTCTATACTAGACAGGATAAGGGGTATATACTTGAATGTCGTGGGATGACGGTACGGTATCGGAGACTCCGGTATGGAGTGGTGCGTCCCTAGCAGTAGCTGCGAGGGGATATGAGTCCCTTACTGGCAGAGAGCTTGTATTGGAGAGGGCATGGAAGCCTAGGATAGAGGATCTACCATTCCTCGGTGTTGAGTGGGAGTGTGAATACTACCTCGACACGGGGTCTAAGAGTGCTAGGAGCCTAAGTGGCGTTGAGGAGGGGTTTGTTATAAAGACTAGTGTGTATGCTAGGTGCATTAGGGATGGGAGGTTAAGGGAGAGGATCCTTTATCCAGCCATGAAGCCAAAAGCAGCTTACTCGTTCCTGGCCCTTAGAGGAGGTGAGAGGCTAAGGCAAGCAGCATCATACATAGCGGAGATAGCGGCTATAACAGCCCTTGCCACAGGGGAGGCTAAGCTGCCGGGTGACGTTGATGGCTACCCACGCCTGATCATTAGGCACGGAAGTATACTACAGAGGATTGAAGGGTACATGAATGAGGTCTATGAGATACCGAGAAACGCCGCTGAAAGCATCCTATACTACAGCGGGTTGGAGTCCAGCACGGTTAATGAATTGTTGAGATACTCAACTATAGAGAGGCAGGGTAAGGGCATGGTTGTATCACCAGGCCTCCTAGCCCCTCTACTAATTGAAAAGCTTAGAGAATCCATAGGGAGAGATGTTAGTGTAGCTGGTGTTGCAGAGGAGGTTAGCAGAGGGAGACACCTTATAGTCGAATCCCTCATACAAGCCACTTACGCAGTGGATGTCGTAGGCGACCCAAGCTTGGAGGGGATGATACATAGAGGGTTCGATGAGTTAGGATATGGGATGGATGACCCATTATCATGCCTGGACGACGTAGACCCCGACTCGATAGGAGGCGAGGACTTATACACGAGGGCGTCTAGGTATGCCAGCTATATGAGGCAGGTTATATATAGGGGGATACTGGGATTAGACAATAGTCGCCTAAGGAACCCCCATCACATCAAGGAGGCTGTAATGAATGTTAAGAGGCTGAAACGCGGTGATGTAGTGAGGAGGGTCTACCAGGGCCAGGTATTGAATAGGTTTATATCTCTGGCTAGTGATAGCCAGTTCCTTATGCTCTACATCTACCTTTACGGCCCAGAAGCCGGCTATCTAGCGACACCCAGACACTCTAAGTCGTCGCTAGTAGCCCCCTTAGCCGTTGATAACTTGAGGCAGAAGGGGCTAGACCAGCTTGGAGGGATATCTTCAAGTGAGCTTGAGGGGATGATCGATGGGGTAGAGTACAGGTATATATTCCCCGAGCCTATACCTCCATGTAGCATTCTTGAGGCTCAGTCCTCCAAACTAGGTGTAGAGAGGAGGTTGATAGCTGAGCTGGTAAGGGTAAAGCCCCCCGTCAGGCTGGAGTACTTCTCTAGCGACCCTAGGAGGGGACGGGTGGATTCTAGGATATACGCGGGCTCCCACATAACACAGTACGGGGTGCCATCGCAGCTTCTAGTTGTTGACTCTAGGAGTAGGATCAATGAATGGGATTACAGGGCCCTCCGCTCTCTCTTAGAACTCCAGGGTAGGAGGGTGTTACCCTATTCCACCTTCATAAGGGATTTCCAGTCTAGGATGAGACATATAGTATAGGGGGTATGCTAAGAGTGACTGTAGGAGGTCCATTAATAAGGGGATACACTACTAGGATACTAGAGTACACAAGGATAGAAGGAGTTATACTGAGGCCTGCCGAGGCTATAGTAAAGTACGGCA
>WAQN01000087.1 GCA_015520195.1 Desulfurococcales archaeon
AGATGAAATATGATGCGACCTTAATTGCCATCTTTATCAACTTCTTTAGCATCAAACTCTATAATTATCCATATAGTTCCTACATATTATGCTAAAAAGAGTCTAATGTATTCTTTATTAAACAATTATAGCGCATAATTACCATTAATTTTATAATTTTATGGTAAAACAGCGACTTAATACTACGACACTAGTACACAGATGCGTTTGAACCCGCTAATCGCTATATAAGTAAGATGAGTGTATTATAGCATTAAAATTTAGAGGAAAATAGGATAGATTTGGAGTAGGGTCGATTGCATCATGAGTATAGAATGCATTCAAGAGGCTATGAAGAAAGCATTTTATGAACGTGATAGTCGGAGAGGCCTTTTTAAGACGTTTTCATGGTTGGTTGAGGAGGTAGGTGAGTTAGCTGAGGCCTTATTGAAGGGGGATTCAAAGAGTATAGAGGAGGAGATTGCAGATGTCATTGCATGGACTCTTAGTATAGCAAATTTAACTGGCGTGGATGCAAGTAGGGCTCTTATGAGGAAGTATAGCTCTGAGATAAATGAGGTGGAGTGCTTCAAGAGCTCATGATAGATTTGATAATTACCTCTAAAGCACTGGGGTCTTCCTCAGTTATGTTGCCAGTAACTATCCCATCAGCTCCAGCCTCTATAATCTTCCTAGCTTTATCACCATCTCTAATACCGCCGCCAACTATGATTAGGGAGTCTAAACCAGCCTTTCTAATTAGGGACACAGACATTTTAACAGCATCCACAGGGACGGGTTGAGGAGCACCACTACCAGCTTCCAGGTAGATTATTCGGGCCCCCATCATGGCTCCGGCTAGAGAATACGCTGCTACTATTTCAGGTTTATCATAGGGTATAGGCCTGGCCATGCCTATATATCCCGCAGCTCCTCCATAGCCAACTATTATGTATGCTGTTGGTATCGGTTCTAAACCCATACTCATAACTATCGGGGCCGCCTGAACCTGAGCCCCCGTTACATAGTATACGTTGCTTGTATTCATGAGATACATGAATAGTACTCCATCAGCCTCTGGAGTCAACCCGTTTATATTACCCGGAAACAAGATTATAGGTAGGCCAGCCCTCTTTATACTCCTAACAACCTCGCTGAGCCTAGGCTCATAGACCCCGATGGAGCCTCCTACCAATATAGCATTGCTTCCCGCATTCTTAGCATTTAAGGCGATCTCGGCTGCCTCTCTAGGGCTTGTCTTATGCGGATCTATCAGTGTAAAGTGAAGAGGCCTTCTACTCCTCTCCTCCAACAGCCTCTCCAGCAGCCTGCTCTGCCGCCTCAACTTCCCCTCTGCATTCATCCTCCAGTCTCCCCTCATAAGCTAGGTCAACAACGGTGTTATAGACGTCTACTCTCTCAACAGCCTCCGGAACCTCTCTTTCACAATACAAACCACAGGTACCACATCTAATGATAGCCCTCTTGAACCCGTACCTCTCAGACTTCTTGAAGTCTATAGTTAGCGTCATAGAATTACATCTAGGACACTGGAAGTATCTAGTAGGCTTCAGTACCCTCCTTTGCCTTTTGATCCTCTTCTTTCTCCTTTTCCCCATGCAGTTATACACCCCAAGTTGGAAACTAAGAGCCATATGGGGGTAAAGAGTTTGATTGAAAACGCTCGTCATATGAAACCAACAATCTAGGAGAAAAGCTTGACTAAGACTTGACTCTAAAATCCTTCTAAGAGCGAATCTCAGGAATATTACGATTACTATTTATAAAATTATATGATCCCCTCGTGTGATTAATTTATCATCTATGATACAGAACACCTCATTCTGGCTCAGAGTACCCCGTGATTCCTATAGGAGATCCTTGTCCTTGGAGATAAGTATTTTCAGGGCATAACGAACACTTTAGATGTTTTCTTTAAGCATCATTCATATAGATCATCGTAAGAAGGTCATTTATATTAGCTGCTTTAAATCTATCGTCTTTTATGGAAACTCGCTTGATGCAAGTATAGCCCTTAAGGCGTCTCTTATACTGATAACGCCGATTACTTTGCCTGCGGAATCTATCACTGGCATGTGCCTGATCCCGTGTTCAAGCATTTTCTGTCCAGCTTTAACTATGCTCTCATAAGGTGCCACTGCTATTATCTCTTTACTCATGAACTCCCTCACCTGGTCTCTATCTGGATCGGCTCCTCCAGCTATGGCTCTTGTAAGGTCTCTTTCAGTAAATATCCCTACTAGCCTTGTCTCGCCATTTATCACCAATAGGCTTCCCACATTATGCTTAGTCATTATCCTTGATGCTTCTCTTAAGGTTGCATCGGGTTTGCAGGAGACTATGTTATCCTGTTTTAGATACTCAGCTACTATAGCCACTTAAAGCCACCATTATATGATTATTGATAGCTTTTGAAAGAAATATTAGTTACTGGCTTTAAATACCGTGCATGATAATACACTCAACTGTAAATCGTGAAGGCAAGGGCTAGCGCGATGCATGAGTATAAGATATTAGTAGTTGATGCTGGAAGAGGAAGGGCAAGTACATATAAAATAACAAGTGTCACTGGAGCTATAGATGCTGGATTAAGGATCCACGAAGAGAAGAACAGCTGGGATCATCCTCCTTTATCAAGTGGCAACCCTCTATTCATGGGGTTAGGACCATTCACCGGAGGGCCCCTATTTGGAACACACAGACTAGTCTTTGTGTTTAGGAGCCCTATTACTGGAGGCATACATGTAAGTACCATGGGAGGAGCAGCTTATGTCTTTATGAGGACAGGATTAGACGGATTAGTAATAGAAGGTTACTCTAGAGAACCAGCTATAATATGGGTTGTCGCAGGGGAATCTGGTCTAGAAGTAGACTTTGACTATATGGATCAAGACAAGCTAATCGATGTGTATAAGAGGGGAGCTAGAGGGCTTCACAGCTATATTAATAGCAAGATGACTAATGAGTATAGGAGGAGGTATAAGCCTAGGATAATCCTTGTAGGCCCAGCAGCCCTTACTACCCCCTTTAGCGGGATATTTTCATGGATTCCCAACGTGAACGGCGAACCCGGAGATGTAGTCGACAGCGCTAGTAGAGGTGGTGCTGGAAGTGTAATGGCCCAGGGTCATGGAGTTGTAGCAGTAGTTTTCGGCGGGGTTAAGTATAGACGGGTAGCAGATAAGAGGAGGATCCTCAATGTAGCGTCAAGAGTGTTAGGAGGCGACTTCTATAGGGTGCTAGAGGCGGCCACTACAAAGTATAGATACGACCCTAAACTGGGCACTGGAGGAACCTTCGGGGTCAACTACGTCCACTACCGCGAGCTAATGCCAGCCTTGGCCTTTAACACCATATACTACTCTCCAGCAGTTAGACTAGCACTTCACGAGAAGATAATGAATCTATTCTGGAAGCCGTTTCAAGACAAGGTATTCGAGTCCAGAAAAGATAAGCCGTGGAAGACCTGCGGGGAACCGTGTAGTGCCGTGTGCAAGAAGGTCTGGAACGGGGTGAAATTAGACTACGAACCTGCACACGGCTTAGGCCCTATGATCGGTGTAATAACACTTGAGGATACAGCAAGTTTAGTAGAGTATGTAGATGACCTTGGATTAGATGCCATAGAAGCTGGACACATAATATCGTGGCTCTACGATGCGATAAAAAAGGGACTCCTTGAGCCGAACGACTTAGGTGTAGAGGAGAGGCCTACGCTAGACCCCATAACGCTAGACTCAAGGACTAGTAAATTGAATGCGCATCTAGCAAGGATACTCTTAGGCAAAATAGCCTCTGGGAAAGGTGATATACCCCTTCTAATATCATCCAAGGGAGCTAGAGAAGCTGCTAGGATAATGGATGAGATCTATGAAAATAGAGTCAGGAAAGCCAACTGGAGCTTTAGGGACCTCCTAGTATATGCATCCTACGGTTCAAAGGGATACATGACACCCAACTACTACTGGAGCCCCGGGATGATAGCACCCTTATACGTGTTGGGAAGATACTGGACAGATTACAGTCCATCATATACGTCTCCAGAGGAATATGCAGTTCACAGCTATAAGAGAGCCATAGTTGAACTGACAATAGATAATGCAGGGATATGCAGATTCCATAGGAAATGGGCAGAGAAGGTAGTACAAGCACTCTACACCGAAATACTAGGATTACCAGGCATAGATGCCATCGAAAAGTCGAGGAAAATATACAGGAGGATAGCACACTATCAGCTAAAAGCTGGAGCAGAGCCTAGACCCTGGGAATCACGTAAGACAATGGATATTATAACAACTATAGCAGCAGAACTGGAAGCTTCAGGATGGAGAGATATACTAGGCAATTATGACAAAGTATTAAGCTGGTGGCATAGATTCTACGACAAACTAAAAGAATTAACAATGTGATTTGAAGAGCTCCCAGCAGATATCCTAGGATTTAGTTTCAAGAGCTCTAGGGCCTAGTCAGAGACGTTGATTATTTTATTAATACAAGCGTCTTTGCTCTTTTAATTACTACTTGAAGTAGAGGCCCATGTTAGAGTTATGAGAAGGCTAGAATTAATAGTGTTTGATCTTAACAGTTTTTATGAGGTATATGGTCTCCTTCACTCTAGGCATGTACTGTTTTTAAAGTTTTTAACAATGTGATTAACTTGTCTCTATCCCCTTCTCTTCCTTTTCTAGTGCTAGTTCGTATGCTCTAAGTATATCTCTCATTGTTATTATTCCTACTAGTTTATTCCTATCTTCTCGTTTTACAACTGGTATAGTTGTTTGGTTTGATCTCTTCATTTTGTCTAGGACCTCCTTTATTGTCTCGTCTGGATATGCAACTTCGATGTCTCTCTTAGCTATTTCTATCGCTTTTATTCGAGTGTAATCCTTAGGTCTCTGTTTTTTGATGTTCTCAATGTCTTTTCTTGTAACTATACCGATTAGTTCACCCTTCCTCCTGTCGACTATTATGTAGTCGCCTTGTAGGGTTTCGTCAAATATTGTTTCTAGTGCTGCTAGGGGTGCTTCAGGTGGTATAGTTGTGAATCTCCTTGTCATCACTTCTTCTGCTACAACTGACTCTAATATGTAGGATGTTAGCATTCTAACTTTAACGCCTCTTTTCTCAAGCTTAATGGTATAGATGGAGCTCCCTCTAAGTAGTAGCCATGATACTATGAAGCTTGCTCCGGCTGATGCCATTATAGGAGGTATGAGCGAGTAGCTCCTAGACATCTCGGGTATCATGATGATTACGTTTAAGGGGGCTTGTGCTGCTCCAGCGAATAAGGATGCCATACCAGCTAGTGTATAACCTAGAGGATCACCAGCTACACTTGGAAATAGATCCGAATACAATCGGCCCAACAAGCCTCCAAACATCGAACCTATATAAAGGCTAGGAGCAAATATGCCCCCACTACCCCCTGACCCTACTGTTAGTGATGTGGCTAGGATCTTTGAAATACCTAATATAAGCATAAGTGATGATGTAAGTACGCCCATCAGCGCCATTTCCACACCTTCATAACCTACACCGCCTATACCATATCCTGGAAACATTGCAAGGAGTATTCCAGTGAATAATCCCCCAATGGCGGGTTTAAGTGATAGCTTGATCCTAAGCCTTGAGAAGAACTCTTCTATGGTATAGAAGATCTTAACCCAGGCTACAGCTATTAAGCCCATAATTACTCCATGAAGTATATACACTGGTATCTCTATAGGAGACCATTGAGGCACACTTGGTATTTCAAAAGACGGCCTAGAACCGAGGAATATAGATGCGGTGGCTGCACCTATGACAGAGGAGAAGAGAACTGGTATTGCATCAAATGGCCCGACGTTCCTTAAGAGAATCTCTAGGCCGAATATAGCTCCACCTAAAGGTGCATTGAATGTACCAGCTATGCCAGCTGACAATCCACAAGCCACCAATAATCTTAGGTCATGAGGGCTTAACCTCGCTATCTGCCCTATAAGCGAGCCTACGGAAGCACCTATCTGGGCAATGGGCCCCTCTCTACCAGCACTACCCCCGGATCCTATAGTTATGGAGGAGACGAGAACCTTGACTGCTGCCACTCTAGCCCTTATTCTCCCACCTCTCAGTAAAACCGCCTCCATAACCTCTGGTACCCCATGACCTCTTGTCTCAGGAGCCACTCTAGCTACAAGTGGCCCTACTATAAGTCCTCCAATTGCTGGTAGCAGTATGAGTGCTGGGTTTAGGCTAAGGTCTGGAAGTGAGTTATCTAATACCACATATATATCCGTGAAAAATAGTTCTTGTGTAATCTTAATTATATACCTGAATAACACTGCACCCAAGCCGCCTGCAATACCAGCGATTATTGCTAATAAATCGACCAGCAGTATTCTCCTAGTCGCTATTTTAGTTGCCATCGCATCTCACTACCCATTAAAGGCGTCTTTCAACCATGTCAAATCTAGAAGGTTTATTTAGCTTATACGCTTAACACTCTAAACCTATGTCTCCTTTAAAAAGTCGCTCTAGAAGCCTGTTTGGCTTCATTCTAAATTTTTAGCCCTATAAAACATCTATCCTAAAAATCAATTTACATTAATAAAATCAATAATTTTTATTTCATCATCCCTCTAAGGTCTTTGGTGGTCGGTTCTTCATCCAGTAGTAGTCGGTGTGCCGGGCTCCACTGTATATTACGTGAACTGCTAATTTTTAGCATTTACCATGGATTTAGATTAAATACTGTGTGTTGTAGTATTTAATTGTGGTTTATATTTAGACTTTATTTATATAAATGAGTGTAAAGGTGTTATTTAGTAAGGGATAACTTATTAGGACTGGAGAGTGCGGTTGTTGACGGTAGAGTCAAATAGGTCCAATACCCCTAAGTTGCTGGTTGGAGGTGCATGATTTGCCTGTGCTTGAAGTCGAGAATTTGAAGACATACTTCTATACCCTCAGAGGCATAGTTAAGGCTGTTGATAATGTAAGCTTCACTGTCGAGCGAGGAGAGATAATGGGTCTTGCAGGGGAGAGTGGGTGTGGGAAGTCTACTGTTGCATGGAGCCTCCTAGGCTTGGTACCCCCTCCAGGACGCATTGTTGACGGCTCTATTAGGATAGATGGTATGGATATAACTAGGATGAGTGAGGCTGAGATCAGGCGTAAGATCAGGTGGAGTAAGATAAGCATGGTTTTCCAGGGAGCTATGAACGCTCTGTCCCCCGTGCATAGGGTAGGGGATCAGATAATAGAGCCCCTCCTCATACATAAGGGTATGGAGAAATCCGAGGCTTATAGTATAGCAGAGGACTTGGTACAGCAGGTAGGCCTTCCACCTGAGATACTGAAGAGGTATCCCCATGAGCTCTCCGGGGGCCAGAAGCAGAGGATAGTTATAGCTATGGCTTTAATAATGGAGCCCGATATAATAATAGCTGATGAGCCCACGACGGCGCTCGATGTTATAGTCCAAGGCCAGATAATCAACCTCCTTAAGAGCATAAGCAAGAAGAAGGGCATAAGCATTATAATAATAAGCCACGACCTCAGCGTGATAGCTGAGATGGCCGATAAGGTAGCTATAATGTATGCAGGAAAGATAGTGGAATATGGCCCATCGGAGAAGATCTTCAAGGAACCACAGCACCCCTACACCCAGTTACTCCTAAGAGCAATACCGAGGCTTCATGGAGTTAAGGAGAAGCTGATATATATACCAGGTTCGCCTCCGGACCTAAGGAATCCCCCTAGGGGGTGCAGGTTCCACCCTAGATGCCCCTATGTGATGGATGTATGTAGGGTAGAGGAGCCCCCACTGTTCCAGGTGGGCCACCAGCACTACTCTGCTTGCTGGCTGAACAAGGAATCAGGGGTGGCTGCTACCAAGGCTCTGGAGGAGGCCAAAGCCTAATCGCAGGGGAGTATTTACTTTTTATTAATCTGCCATAGCCTGATCTATAATCAGAGACTACATGGATCTCCACTATATCCCTCTTACCAACCTCGCTTATGTAGCTAGCCGCTACCCTCGATAGGAGGCCGTTTAACGCGTACTCCAATGCCTGCTTCAAGTCGTTCTCGAACCCGACCAAGTCACCTTTAATATCTACTACTAAGTCTATATCCCTCCCGGAGAAGTCAGCCATGAACTCTCCCCCGCTTAAGTCTATAAGGTATATACCTTTAACATAACCGTTCAATAGCTTGGCTATACACGAAGCCGTCGCCTCAGCTATCATATACTTAGCCTTAGGCCTCCACCTAGGTAGATTAGATAGTTTGCTCTCCACATCCTCACAAGTGCTAATTAAGTTACCGATCTCAGCTATGATGAACGACATCCTATGGCCCCCTTACAGTGCAGGGCCAGTCCTTACATGCTCTAGTAGAGCAAATACCCTACAGGATATTAGTATAGCTGTGTCATAGGTTATAAACTAGACGTTCACTTATTAAAAATTATATAGATCCAGAAAGAAACCATGGGATCCTAGTAGACGTCCTACTTCCCCCTAAACATCTTGGAGAACAATTCCATGGCCGCCACAATGTCTCTAGCTGATATCATTCCCAAGGGCTTACCATCTTTATCAACTACAGGCATATGTCTCACACCTAAATCAGTCATCTTCTCTATAACATCAGTCAGAGGGGTTTCTGGGGTTACAGTAACCGGGTCAGGCGTCATAAAGCCCCAAGCTGGCATATCCAGGGTGGCCTCAGCCTTACCAGCAGCGCATATTATATCCCTCTCAGTTACTATACCCCTGATTTTCTCATCGTCGCCCACTATAATTACACTACCAACCCTATTATCACACATTATCTTGGATAGCTCTCTCAACGGGGTTTTTTCATGGGCAATTATAGCTGGAGTAGACATTATATCTCTAGCATATAGGGGAAGAGACCTTCTTACAGGCTTGAACATACTCTAACACCATTAATTATATTATTAGCGGTTAGTGTTATTTAACTTAGTACTAAATAATATTAATATTATCGTGAAGCACCTAATTATTAAAGTAAATAGAGCGGGAATATAACGCGGGTAAAATAACCATAACTAGTATTATGCGCGAGAACCTTTATATTATAATTTAATTGTTTTAATAGCATCATATTTATTTAAACTCTGTGTTTTAGATATTTCTGTTCGAAGTATGCTACTAGGTATTCTGGATTCATCTGCTCTCCAATGCTCCTCACTAATAAATCTTTTGGAGCGAACGTTGAACCCCATTTATGTATTTTCTCTCTTAGGTAGTTCCTTAGATCCGAAAATCTATCTTCAAGTATAAGCTCATCTAGTTTATTCAAGTCCTGTTCTATCCTAGCCTTTATCTGTGCTGCTATTACGTTACCTAGGGTGTATGTTGGGAAGTAACCTATTGAGCCTCCACTCCAGTGTATGTCTTGGAGTACTCCCTCTGAATCCCTTTTCGGCCTGACTCCGAGTAGTTTCTCCATGGTCTCATTCCATATTTCTGGTAAGTCGTCTACGTTGATCTCACCTGCTATTAAATCCTTCTCTATCGTGTATCTAAGGTATATGTGGAAGTTGTATGTGAGCTCGTCTGAATCCACCCTGATCAGGCTTGGTCTTACTATATTGAAATACCTGTATAAGTCCTCTGTTGAGTATTTCCTCGTAAATCCTAATATATTGTCTAGTATGGATTTAATCTTAATTGTAAAAGGCATACTTCTGCCAACAATGTTCTCCCAGAATCTACTCTGACTCTCATGTATGCCCAAGCTAGCGCCGCTTGCAATTGGAGTAGCTCTAAGATTGGGATCTATTTGGAGCTCGTAGAGTGCATGACCGTATTCGTGGATTACGGCGTACATGCTTCTCCTGAAGTCCCTCCCCTCATAGCGTGTTGTTATCCTAACATCGTCTATCCCCATATGCGTTGTAAAGGGGTGGGGGCTTACATCGAGTCGGGCCCTATCCCAGGGGAATTCAAGTAGATCTAGGATCCTCTTGTTGACCTCCTTCATTATGTCAACTTTATACTCTAAATCCTCAAGCTCGTGGCGTCTGGGATAGCGCTCCTCGCTAAGAACCTTATCTAGTATTCTCTTGGACTCTGGTATCAACTTGTCAAATATAGAATCTACGTCACTTATCCTAAGTCCCTCTTCGTATAAGTCTAATAGAGCATTGTATGGGTGATCCTCGTAGCCTAAGTGATCTGCAACCTCTCTAGCCAACTTAACTATTTTTGAAAGGTACGGTTTAAACATATTATAATCAGATTTCTCCTTGGCCTTTACCCATACCTTCTGAGCCTCTTGCGACGTTTTGGCTATCTCATGGACTAATCTTGGAGGAATCTTCTTATATATCGATATAGCTCTATCCAGTACCCTCACAACCCCCGACTCATACTCGTTTAGTCCTTCAATACTCTTAGCCCTCTCTACTAGCGAGACAAACTCGTCCCTAAGCATCAACTGCTGAACTAACACACTGATCTCAGCACGTGCTATTGCCCTCTCAACCACTCCCTTCTCTGGCATGTAAGTCTGGCTATCCCATCCCATAAGTGCCCCAGCATGATTAAGAGCCCATATAACTCTATACTTCTCTAGAATTTCTTTAACCACAGGGTTCTCAAAGACCATGTGAGTAGCACCATAGAGGAAATAGACGGTAGCCTATATATTAAATCTATGCATATGTCAGTGGATTCTTGTCATAATAAAGTATCATTATAT
>WAQN01000088.1 GCA_015520195.1 Desulfurococcales archaeon
ACACTATAATATTTTATATAAATAATATGACTTTACTACTACGTATATATGGGATAGTATTGATACTAGTATTAATCCGACGAGAGGAATAGTCAATAATAGAGTTATAGCTATTACGAATAACCTAACGTCTCTAGAGGCAATCGAATCAAGAGGCCCTATAATTGATGGATGAATATTAGCTAATTCTGTCCCTTTAGAGTGAAGATAGCTGACAAGTAGGTCTCCACTTAATGCTAAGATAAAAACTAAAATAATATAAGTATTAATGGTAGTATTATTCACAAGATATAATATTATTCCTGTGTAGATTATTATGTCAGCGTATCTATCAAGCATAGTGTCAAGGAAAGCTCCTCTCTTACTAGCCATGCCACGAGCTCTAGCTAGCTCGCCATCAACACCGTCTATAATAGAAGCCAGTTGGACTAGTATTCCACCTATTACCAGTGAGCCTTTAATTATAACTATGCATGCTATCCCCGTTAGAATAAGTGAGCTCCACGATATTGTATTTGGAGATACCTGTATGCCAGACTCTAAGATAGCCAGAGTTATAAGGCGGCTTATCCTCCTGTTGATGTGCTTAGACACGGGGCCTTCAACAGTTTTACCCGTTATCTTTAATTTATTTTTATCCCCATCATCTCCCAACCTGAGATCACCATGTCTACGACGCGTTTTGCTGGACCACTAACAGCATTGATGTAGTCCCTTAGGGTGTCTATGTCCATCCAAGCTATACCCCTGAAATCTATTATTTGGAAATACTCGTTATAAATACAGGATAAGAGTTCGGACATTTTAAGTACATATTTATTAGTGCATGGAGTATAAGAGATATTTGTACCTAACAGGTGAACCCCTACATCTACATACATGTATTCTTCTAAGTTCTTTCCTAGAATTATGCCTCCACGCTTCACATGGATCTTAGTAGCCTCTAATACATCTATGAATCTAGGGTTTGAATCTGCACCTATGCACGGATTATCTAGACCCTTAAGCTTTATGGGTATATCTACTGGATATAGGTGGTCTGACATTGATACAATGAATAGCGAAGATGGAACCACATCTTTTATTCCTAAAAGCATAGTATAACCATTATCCCTCCATACTTCCTTATTGGTATCAATCTTAATGTAGCTAAATCCACTCATATATGGGCATTGAATTATAGATTCCCTTACTAGCGGCTCCGTTGTATAACTAGTGATAATGATTACCTCCTTAATTCCAGCTAAGCTAAGCGATGTTATGGGATAACATATGAGTGGTATCCCGCGGATCCTCACAGATAATTTATGGGTTCCACTCTCTTTCTGGAATCTTCTGCTTTCCCCCGCGGCTAGTAGTATCGATATCATAGTGGTTAGACCATGGCTTCTTCAGTATATTCTTCTCTTAGCTGTTTAGTTATTCTGGTTAATAGTTTACCAGTATCTGAATCAAATATTGAAATCCTCTTCCAGTCAGGATATAGGTAAATTGTTTCACCTGTATTAACGTTTATGTCTGACCCCACTTTTACTTTGACTATAATATCTCCAATTATATTGACGCTCACTATATTTTCTGTGCCTAGTGGTTCAACAACATAGACGACACCTTTTATGGTCCCAGGTAATGGTGATTTGGATATTGATATGAATTCAGGCCGTATACCCAGATATACTTTACCTTTAACACCATCCACCTCGTCGCTACTTACACCCTTTATCTCCTTAGTGAAGCCTGGACAGGATAGTAATAGTCCATTATCAATAGCTTCTATCACGCATTCTATTATATTCATCGGCGGTGATCCGAGGAATGTAGCTACAAAAACGTGCCTCGGCTCCAAGAACACCTCTTTTGGGTCTCCAACTTGTATCACCCTACCCTTATTCATCACAGCTATCCTGTCAGCCATGCTCATAGCCTCCGCTTGGTCGTGTGTAACATAAATCGTAGTTATTCCTAGCTCCTTTTGTAGCCTCTTTAGCTCTGCTCTCATTGCTATCCTAAGTAGGGCATCTAGATTACTTAGAGGCTCATCCATTAACCATATCTTTGGTCTTCTGACTAATGCTCTTGCCAGCGCTACTCGTTGTTGCTGGCCGCCGCTCAGCTGGCTTGGTTTTCTATTTAATAGGTCTTCTATTCTAAGTAGTCTTGCTACCTCAGTTACACTCTTCCTGATTTCGTCATCTGTTATCCCTAGCTGTTTCTTTCTTATCTTAAGGGGGAATGCTATGTTGTCATAAACACTCATATTGGGGTAGAGGGCATAGTTTTGAAATACCATAGCTACGTTCCTATCCTTCGGTTCAGAATAAGTTACGTCTTCTCCATCAATTAATATAGAGCCCTCATCAGGGTACTCTAATCCAGCTACGAGCCTGAGGGTAGTCGTTTTCCCACATCCACTAGGTCCAAGGAGTATGAAGAACTCCTTATCGTTAATCTCTAGCGATACATGATCGACTGCTACAGTTTTTCCGAATCGCTTCACAACGTCCCGTAGCTCGACTCTAGCCATTTAGGGTCACCCCTTACCAGTAACCCATCCAACCATTCCTCTTAGATAGTATTTCTGAAGGGCCGCATATATTATGATTGGCGGGATCATGGCTAATATGGATCCCGCTGAGAGGAGCCCCCAGTCTATGTGATACTGACCCTTTATCGCGACGACCTTCTGAGTTATAACCATATTCTCTGGCGAGTAGAGGAATATTAGTGCAAAGAAGAAGTCAGCCCAAACCCATGTGAATTGTATAGCAGCGGCAGCCGCTATCGCTGGTATGCTAATTGGCAGTATGATCTTAAAGAATATTGTTGCATATGAGGCTCCATCAACCCTGGCTGCCTCCTCAACGTCTCTTGGGAGCATTGAAAAGTAGTTTTTCATGAAGAAAGTTATCCATGCTATCCCCCAAGAGCTATGTATTAATATGACACCTAGCAGCTTATCTAGTAATCCCATGGATTTTAGGAGGAAGAATAATGGTATGACCATTGTCTGCTGTGGTATGGCCATTATTACTAGGATTAATATAAATAGGAGGTTCTTCATGATGAAACTAAACCTTGAGAAAGCGTAGGCCGCCATGGCAGCTATTATTAGTGGCATAACAGTGCTAGGTAGTGCCACTATCAATGAGTTCTTGAATCCTGTGTACAAGTCGTATTGCTGGTTCTTCAATACTTCTATATAGTTCTTTATAGTATAGTCTCCTATTATGCTCCACCATCCCTTCAGTACTACTTCCTCGAATGGCCTTGTCGACGTCATAAAGAGTCCTATGAATGGTAGGAGCCATATAAACGCTATAATCCAGGCTGCCAGGTTACTTATTATGACTGAGGGTTTAAACAGCATAATCCTTCTCTTCAATGCTAACCACCTCTTAGAGACCTCCTAATCATATATGATGCAGCTATCAGCGTCAGTATAGTAAGGATAACCGCTGTTGCGGCAGCCTTACCATAATCCAGCGCTCTGGCGAAGTATAGCCACATCACGTATGCCAGGACTGTGGATGAACCCCCAGGTCCTCCTTGTGTGGCTGCATATACTATATCGAATATCTTAAGGTCCCATAGTAGGGTCATCACCATGACCGTTAGGGTTGCAGGCCAGACTGAGGGAGCTACTATATGCCTGAATATCTGGAGCTCGGAAGCTCCATCTATCCTTGCTGCTTCTATGAAGCTCTTAGGTATGCTGTCTACAGCTGCTGAGTGTATTGTAAGGCTGAATCCTAACCATAGCCATATGGAGCCTATTATAAGTGAGAATAGAGCAGTTTGAGGATACGCCGTCCACGTTCTGGAGAGTCCTTCTAACCCGATTAAACTGAATAGTCTCGGTATAACTCCAACTTGTGCATCGAATATGAATCTTATTATCAGGCCTCCGACAACCATTGGTATGACCATACTTAGGAATACCAGGCTCTTCACTATACTCCTACCATATACGTGGACTAGTGCATATGCTAGGATGAGTCCAAGGAATGTTGTAACAGGAACGTGGATTGCTATCCATACAATATTATGTACTAATGCCCCCCAAGGAGGGGTCTTACCAATATTATCTGTTAATATTAGCGCCTTACTCGGAGATTTCTCTGTCAACACAGCTATATAATTGTCTAGTGTTAGGCTTGATTCTCCCTCGAAGCTTATAATTATGGTTCCTATTATAGGGTATATAACGAATATCGCTAATAGAATCATTGCTGGTAGGAGAAAGGAGTAAGCTCTCTTAAATTCTCTTAACCGTATGGACCTGTAAGCCTTATTTTTCTGTGCCAATCCTCTGCACCTTAAATCAATATTTTAATAAATAATAATTATTAAAGCCTATAAGTATTGCATAAGCGTTCAGGAAGGGTGGAAAAATCATTTGTTTTATGGGCTACCTAGTTTAGTGATTTCTGCTTATTTCTGTGGGAACTCCTGTGTTAGTGTTTGAAGTACTTGGTCTAGCTGGTCTGGGTTCACCCATAATAGTTTTAGCTGGTCCCAGAATAGGGTTTGCCAGTCTCCTCCTACGCTGTCGTCTAGGTCTGGTAGTATTTGTAGGTTGAGCTCTTTCACCTTGTTGAATACTACCTGCATTGGACCCCATAGTTGGTCAGTGGGTACCTTAAGCCATGTTGGTATCTTCCCTGCTGGCTGCGATACGTGTATGGCCTGGCCTTCAGTTGCCAAGAACTTGAATAGCTTTATCGCCTCCTCCTTGTTTGGAGCAGCTTTCGGCACGAATATATAGTCTGCTCCTCCTACGACTCCTTTAGCTCCTGGTAGTGGGAAGAAGCTTAAGTCGTTGGGGTCATCAACCATCCCGGTGATCCAGGTGCCCATGAAGTATAGGGCATATTCCTCGTTCCACCAGAGGGTTACTGCCTGTGTCCATTCTATGGGCTCGCTGAAGTATCCCTCCTTTATCATGGGTACAAGGTAGTTCTCGAAGACGTTTCTAACTTCTGGGTCTGTGAATTTAGCCTCTCCATTTATTAGCTTCAGTTGCAGGTCAGGGCCTCCTATATTGATTATGAAGTGCTCTGTAACGTCGCTTATAGGCCATCCCACGCCGTCGCCTGTGACTATTGGGTTTTTGATCCCCTCTATACTCTTTATCTTGTCTAGGAGGGCCATGAAGTCATCCATCGTCTTTGGTTCGCTTAATCCATGCGCAGCAAAGAATGACTTCTTATACCAGAAACCGGGTTTTAGCCACATGGTGAATGGCGCTCCCCATATCCTATTATTCCACATAACATTCTCCACTGTGCCAGATACATATTCGTCTTTATTGACGAGGTTGGTTACGTCCTCGATGTATCCTTTCTTAGCCATCTCAACGATCCACCATGCCCACGGTGTTATGACTATATCAGCTGGCGATGTCCCGGCTTCAAACTGTAGTGGAAGCGCTGTGGCTACATCCTCAGCCCTCATGGTCACATATTTTATCTCTATGTTAGGATTCCTCCTCATATACTCATCTAATACGGCCTGGAAGTACTTGGCTTCATCGCCAGCCCATGGGCCTATAACGGTTAGCTTCACACGTTCCCTAACTACAGTTTCTGTCTTTTCAACTGTTCTTTCAACGGTTTGTGTCTGCACCTCTGTCTTAACTTCGGTCTCAACTTTAGTCTCGGTTACTGTGGTCACCTGTGGCTGCTTAGGGAGTTCTCCAATCTTACTCTCAATGCTAGAGATTTTATCCTCAATACCTGAGATCTTATCTTCAAGCGACGAGATCCTAGATGATGTAGAGGAGTAGAACCCTACTACAGCTATTAGGGCTATAACTGCTATAACAATGGCTATAAATGATGTTCTAGACTCCGCAGACACACCCACTAACACCTCATTATTTATTTAATCTACATAAAATGAGGGGTTCTATAAACTATTATGCTATGTCAACTGTGTATTTTATCTTAGAATAAAATCATGTTATAATAGCCTGAAATAACTGGATCAGTTCAATATAAAATAAATGTATACATATAGGTTTTGATGTTTTCATATATCGTATTATCTAGATTTAATAGGCTACATTATAAATCATTTATAGAAGTTATGATAATTATAATATTATATTATTTATAATTACTATTAAACTTAACGGTAGAGGCCATGTATTTTAAAATATACTTACTTAATTGAACTGAATTACTATCTACTATCTGAGATTAATAATGGCATCACAAGGGCAGTCCAGTTTAAAGTAGAAAAAATATGACTCTAAACTATGCCTGGTTTTATGCGGGATGTTTTAAGGTGTTGGGCTTGTATGTGGGGTGAACCCCTCTTGTACGATGCTGAGGGCTTTACTGCAACTTTGGTGCTTAAATCCTTGTACGTCTACATCCATACCGTCAAGAGTAAGGACAGGGAGTACAGGTACCTAGTCGTAGAGGAGTACCTTGGTCAAGGCAAGAGGAGAACCATCCTCAGGATACGCCTAGAAGACGCGGTAAGAAGGTTACTAAGCCAAGAGGTAGAGGCTAACGCTGAAGACGCTAAATGGTGCGGGGGGTGGGATTTGAACCCACGCAGGCCTACGCCATCGGGTCCTGAGCCCGACCCCTTTGACCAGGCTCGGGCACCCCCGCTTGTCCTCGCTTTATGAGGTTGTTGTGA
>WAQN01000089.1 GCA_015520195.1 Desulfurococcales archaeon
AGATATTTAGTTCTTAATTATAGTTTAATAAGGTGATTTAAATTATTATACTAGGAAGTCATGGGGATTGTAAATCAATTAAGGATTGAGGAAGGTATTAACGCATCTGGTGGATTTAGAATATTAAGAGTAGAGTAATAATATAACAGGGAGGCCTCAGAGCGGCTCCGGAGCGACACTGCAAACACCAAAGTCCCCCCGGGCCCGGTGGAGGCCGTTTAGCCTCCAGGGTTTATGCCCCTCTTCAGGCCGTAATGCTGTTCCACCCTCTTTGAGGCCAACACCCTTTGGGGGATTTGTTCCCCCTTACTCTCCCCTTCCCCGTATTGGAACCCTGCCCTTATGGGCAGTGGTTCGTTGGGGTTGGGGAGAGTTTTGGGTGTTGGCCTCGTTTGAGGGTGGTTTATTGGCAGCATTATTGGCCTGTTGAGGGGCTCCTGGAGGCTTTCGGCCTCCGGGGCTTTGGTGTTTGCAGTGTCCCACTAGTGGCGCTCTGAGGCCAGTTTTAGTTTATACTGTATAGGGTATATATAGTATGTTAAGCTTTGTTTTATATTGACTTGTCGTTGTGATTTTTAATGATTATATTCTTTTAAATTAATGTGATTTGTTGTGTTTACATTGTTTATTAGCGTGTTTAGTTGTTATTAAGCTTATTTGGTTGTCATTTAGGAGTGGTGAGGTAATTGTGCGTTTAGTTGAGTTGGATGGTTTGAGGGTTAAACAGTTTATTAGTTTAAGGGATTCTATGGAGTTGATGTCTAGGATCTTATCAGAGGGTGGTGTTAGAGGCACTATTGTAGTTGATTCTGGCGAGGTCGTTGATAATGGAGAGCTATACTGGGCTTTGAGGAGGCTTGGTGCTAGGCTTGCCCCGGTATCTTCAAGTGGGGTGGAGAATGTCTTTACTCCCTTGGATAACCTGGGCTTCTATGACGAGGTGGTACCTGATAGATTCAGGGTTTATAATAGTACTGAGGAGCTGTTGTATCGTAACTGGCCTACTCCTATAGTTAAACTAAACAGTCTCTCCGATGGAAGGGTTAATGTGTGGGCTAAACTGGAGTTCTATAACCCATTTAGTAATAGCATAAAGGATAGGATAGGATGGTTTATGTTTAAAAGAGCGTTAGAAAGTGGATGCGGCGAGTCACACCTGCTATATGAAGCTACATCCACTAATACGGGTGTGGCGTTGGCTTCTATGGCGGCTATACACGGCTTTAAGGCTAAACTGTTCCTCCCGGCAACTGTTCAGAAGGCTTCTGATGTGCTGCTTAAAGTCCTCGGGGCTGAGGTGGTTAGGGTCCCTAAGAGGATAACTGTCGAGTTTGTAGAGGATGTTGATAGGGAGGCTCGGAGGGATGGCAGCCTGCACCTTAACCAGTTCGAGAATGACGCCAACTTTGAGGTACACTTAAGGTATACCGCTAAGGAGATCGACTACCAGCTAATGGGTGCTGGGATAAGGCCCAGAGCCATAATAGGCGGTATAGGGACTTCAGGCCACCTATCGGCTATTGCATTCTACTTCAAGAACAAGACGAGGAACAGTATAGAGGTATACGCGGCTCAACCCAGGCCTGGGGATACTATACCTGGTATTAGGAGGATCGAGTCTGGGATGAAGTGGATACACTGGGTAGAGATAGACGATATAATAGATGTAGCCCGCGACGACGCTCTAAGAGAGATGATTAACTTAGCGCGTAGCGAAGGTCTACTAGTTGGGATGAGCAGTGGTGCTGTGATAGCAGCGTTCAAGAAGTTAAGGGAGAGAGGGATACAGGAGGGTGACTACATACTAGTATTCCCTGATCATGGCTGCAAGTATGTGGAGCAGCTGAGCGAGTACCTTAAAAGGGAGAGCCCCGGGACATGAGCATGAAGTATAGAGACCTGGAAAACGGATGTAGTGTTATAGTATTTGATGTGGACGGCGTGTTAATGGATGAATCTGGATCCACTCCGAGGAGCAAGGGCTTAGAGTTGTTGGCTGAGGCGGTGGCTGGCTATAGAGTCTACATAGTCACTGGCCGTAGTGAGGCTGAGAGAGGAGTAATAGTAGAGTTGCTGAGGAATAGTGGGATACGGGTAGGAGATCTAGCGGGGATCTTGATGAGGCCTCGGGGTGATAAGTCCAGTGAAGTCGCCTTGAAGGTCAGGCTATTAAACAGGGTGATAGACGTGGAGGGCTGCATACTGGAGTTGCACGATAATAATCCGAGGGTCTTGGATGCAGCTAGAAAACTTGTTAGAGGCGCTCTAGTACTACACTATAATGATGGATGCGAGACGCTTAAAGGCAGGAGCGTCTTAGGCAAATGCACCTAGCAGCCAGACATACCAGCGTTAAATTAATTGGTTCGACTAAAACCATCAAAGACACTTGAGCCCTGCTAGGTGTAGCATGCTTGGTCGACGCCGCCGTACTTGCACTAGTCTCCAGGCAGGCAGGCAGAGTCCTTGTTGTGAGGAAAAAATGCCCCTCTCCAAGTCCTTGGGCATGCGACATAGCACTACCCGGGGGTAGGATTAAGCCTGGAGAGTCCCCCATTGAAACAGCACTAAGAGAGGCATGGGAGGAGGCATGCATCCACCCGTCAACCGTGGATGTGAAGAGCATTATAGGCTATGAAAAAACACTCAGCGGCGGCTTAGAGATAGCAATTGTCTACGGGGAGCCAAGAGGGCCAATAGACCCTAAGCCATGCGATAACGAGGTGGACAGCGTAGCCTGGATAAGCCTTAGCATCCTAGAGGAAAAAGCCAGGCTAGTAGAACACCCTGTTAGAGGAAAAGTATACGGATACCACCTACCCGGAAACCTAATCCTATGGGGAGTAACACTACGCATACTAAAAATAATTAAACAAGTAATAGATCCCTTAAGATACCCGCTACCACCAAAAAGTCGTCGACAGCGTGGCAAAGGCAAGGAGAATAAAGACGAAACCTAAATAAAACAACTGAGAGAGCACCGGGCCAAGCCACCATAAGCCCTATAAACCCCAACCTAGACAGGATAACCAAGGAGCCGCGGTAGTATAGCCTGGCCTAGTATGCGGGCCTGTCAAGCCCGTGACCCGGGTTCAAATCCCGGCCGCGGCGCCACCCAGAAGCTCTACCCCCAACATCCCTCTTCTAACCCTTGCACTTTGTCGTTGAATCTCCTCTAACCGTAAGGATTATATGGATATAGATGATCGCCTAATAATTGCTGAATACTGAATTTGCTAAGAGATTTTGAATGATCATTAGATTTTCTATGTTATGCTTCGCCTAATAGTATCTAATGAACTTACAAGTTACTAGAACGCAGGGATCCTAGACGAGGCTGGTAGGGGTGGCTAAGAGGCGGAAGGCTAAGAGAGGAGAGAAGCATTGCAGGCACCCGTGTGAGTGTGGGTGGCGTGTAAGCTGGACCGCCAGGTTTAGGCGTCAGGCCCAGGCTATGGGTTTATGGCCCGGGCTCAGGAGAGAGCTGAGGGACATAGAGAAGAGGTTGAGAAACCCCTGAGACTCGTGTTAATACGCTGCGCATGCTTAGAGAGTACTGTCCTTACGAGGTGGTGTATAACCGCAGGCGCTACCCGGGGTGCAGGATGTATGTTGGCCGCCAGACAGCTAGAGCCCTACTTGTAGTAAGAGAGGATATCTGTAGGGTCTGGTTTGTGTCGCTTAGAAGGGCTGCTAAGAAGTATGTGAGCCTCACCGAGAGGGTTTAGCCATAATACTTCTTATCCACCCTTTTAACCAGGGAGACCAGCTCCATAGCATCTTCCTTCTCCAACGGCTCCTTGAGCCTTAGAGTCACACCATCAATCCTATACTCGCCAGGCTCTAGTATGTCTGGTAGTTCATCCCAGCTCCTAGCCCTAATAACCTTCTCTGGCTTAGCCAAGCCCCCTGGCACCCCATGGTTATTCGTCGCCGTCTGGGGTTATAAACAGGCTGGCAATGCTAGGTACTTCATCCCATAGTTCTTGAGTCTAGCCCCCAGCTGCCGGGGGCTATCTACTTCCAACACGACAACCACAACTAGCACCTAGCTATTATGCCTCTTAAATAACTTATACGGCCTCTATAGTCGGCCCTTAGCATCCTGTATCTATACATCCTTAGTTACCTATCCCCCTTGAAGCCCAGCTCCCCATATATGCTCCTAAGCGAGCTAGCATGCCCAGCCCCGACCTGGAGCGATGTAACAGTCATAAGGGTAATTCGGGAACACTCCAGAAAGGAGAGCTCTTTGGAGTGTGGCTACAAGAATAATTTGTGATTAGCTTGGGAAGCTATGGAGGGAATCGGTTATTGGTTAAAATAACTTAACAAGTATAAATCCCGTAAATTATGGTTTATAAGGGAAAGGGAATTAGGGGATCCCTGAATGCGGGGTTCCAGGAGGACAGTTATATTCATGATAACCGTTTTACTAGTTGCCCTTGCACTTTTAACATATTATGGCTTGGTGCATAGACAGTACACCAGTCTCGTAGTGCTTGACGATAGCTTCATAAGTACTAGTGATGGTAAAGCAGTACTGCACGTGGAGAACAGGGGCAGAGAGGCAGTGGTACTTGTGGGATTTGAACTAGAGGGGAGACCTATAGAGGATATGCAGCTTGGTGATGCTATGGGCAGATACGTTAAAGTGTAATTTTCTGTATCAAACTATGTCTTTCTATGCCACGTAGTGCTATTAGGTACGTTGACCATAAGTATCCATAGAAAGCTTATAAGTATTTCTGTAAGAATTATTAATATGGTAGGGATGAGCTCGATGAGCTAGGTGAGGGGGACTAGTGGGTGAACCCCTCTTCGCCGAAGGGAGCCCAGGGCTCCCGTAGGCGGGGGGAAGGG
>WAQN01000090.1 GCA_015520195.1 Desulfurococcales archaeon
CCCATGGCTATCCCCCGCCCCCGACTGCGGGAGCCAGTCATTGGCGTTCCTGGCTCCCCTCATCGAAGGCGGGTTCACCCTGGGGCTCATCGCCCTCGCCTTCATCATCGGGCTCGGTGCTTCATTAAGGCTTATATCCTCTTGGGGGTATATAAGGCTAGACGTGCATACAACATCAGCATACCTCCTAGCAATAAGAGCACTAAAATCTATGAACAACCACCAACACCTATGAAAACCGTAACTGCATCGTTAGGCGGCGAACATCATTGTTAGGGCTGCCTATGGGAGGCGTTATGCTGTCGCGCTTGAGGGGCTTGGTGAAGGAGTGGCGGACAGCATGATCTCCAGGATAGGAGATAGGCAGCTACGCCATAGGATATTCCAGGCAAGTTTTAGAGGAATTCAGAAGGCGATTGAGGAAAAAGCTAAAGAGTATGGAGTTCCAGTAATCCATGTCAATCCGAAGAACACATCAAGGTTATGCCCAATACACAGTGCTCCGATAATCTATAGTAATGGTTCGAGAATCGGAAAATGCAGTAAGGGTGGAGAACTATGGCATAGGGATATAGTTGCTTGTTGGAATCTCCTTCTCAGAGCCCTGCGGGGTGATGGGAGCAGTGCTCCAAGCCCCGCATGGCCTATACCTGTAGATGGGAGCCCCATGCCGTTGGGCTCGACAGCCACCCATGACCCCACACGGGTACCCAAACCCCTGTGGGCGAGGTGGAAGTCCCTACCGCTTATACAAAACGCTACAAACTTAAATAAAATGAAGCGGTAGGGACAAACGGGGATATAAGCTTGGAAGAATTAGTGAAGTCGAGGATCTAGTAGAAGCGTTGACTATCCTAAACTTAACAGTAAAAGAGGCTATGAAGGCTGGAGAGGAGATAGCCTATTTATCGTCTATAGGCCAAATCATAGAAATTAGAGACTTGTTAATAGGGGTAATAGCACGAGAGAACGGTTATGGGGTCTTTACAGGGAACACTAAACATTTTAAGAGGATAAGAGGATTAGAAGTGATTCCTTATAAACGTGAATTATAAGATCATGATCCTTTAAGATAATATTATAACGTCTATCCTTTAAATCACTTTTTTAGGGTATGTTATGGTGGGGCCTAAGTCCTCCTCTATTTCTAGGAGTCTGTTGTATTTAGATGTTCTTTCACCTCTTGCTGGGGCTCCAGTCTTTATTAATCGTGAGCCAGTTGCCACTGCTAGGTCTGCTATGAAGGGGTCTTCAGTGTCTCCACTCCTGTGGCTTATAATGTACCTCATTCCAGCCATTCTAGCCATGTCTATGAATTTTAGGGTTTCAGTCAGTGTTCCTATCTGGTTGACTTTAACTAATACAGCGTTTGTAGCCTTCTTCTCTATCCCTCTGGCTAGTATCGAGGGGTTTGTGGCGTATAAGTCGTCGCCTACTATTAGTGTCCTATATCCTATCTTCCTGGTCAACTCCTTGAATGAATCGAAGTCCTCTTCATGGAATGGATCCTCCAGGTAGACTATATGATACCTTCGAGTTATATCCTCATAGAGGTCTATGAGTTCTCCTTGGTTTAAGCTTCTCCCCTCAACCATATAGACTCCTTTACTGGCGTCGTATAGTTGTGATGCCGCCACATCCAATCCGAGGAGGAAGTCCTCGCCCAATGCATATCCTGCTCTATCTATAGCTCTACTCAGGGCTTCCAAAGCCTCCTCAACTCTCCTCATGGGCGGAGCGTATCCCCCTTCATCCCCTACGTTGACCGCGTTTAAACCGTATTTCTCCTTTAACAGGTCCTTTAGCTCCCAGTAGACCTCGACAGCTATTCTTAATGCTTCTTTAAATGAATCAGCCCCCACTGGTAATATGAGGAACTCCTGGAAGTCGAGTTCATTACCAGCATGTACTCCCCCATTTATTATATTCATGAGGGGTACTGGTAGCGTGGATGCATAGGCTCCCCCTAGGTACCTATATAGTTGGAGTCCAGCTGTACTAGCTGCTGCTTTGGCAACTGCTATACTCACAGCGGTAGTCGTGTTACCCCCTATACGCTTCTTCTGGCTGGTGCCATCAATCTCTACCAACAACGCATCTATATACTCCTGGAGGCGTGAGTCAGCACCCTTAAGCCTTGGAGCAACTTCACTTTCAAGCCTAGCTATTGCAAGGCCTACACCCCTGCCCCTCCACTTCCTGCCCCCATCCCTTAGCTCAACAGCCTCCTTCTCACTCTTACTAGCCCCACTAGGTGCAAGGGCTACTCCTATCCCTCCTCCCTTAGTCTCAACTATAGCTTTTACAGTTGGAGACCCGCGGGAGTCGATGGCCATCATACCCTTTACACTACTTATAATAAACCTATCATCACCCATAATCCATCACCCATCAAGATCCTCAGCCTTTAGGATATATCTAGGTAATAATAGCTATTAATAGATGACCTCCTCATCCTTGAAGGATAAGGCTTTCAGTTATAGACATGCTATTATGATGTATTGGAGCATAACATATATTACTTGAATAGCGGGTTATACTTTTACATTGACTGTTGAGGATAACTTGATTATTACTCTAGTTAATCGGTGGCTACTATGAGTAGTGAGAGAGCCAGGAGATGGTATTTGAATAGAAGAAAAGCGCTTAAAAAGATGTACTGGGAGAATAATGATGGAAGCAATATATTTCTACCTAACGGGTTTAGAGAGTACCCGCATGACATCTATAATACCTTCCTTAGATTGATAGATGGCGATGGGAAAATAATAGACCTTGGCTGCGGCAACGGCCTTCTACTCAAACACATAGTAACTAGGAGTAGGTACAACCTCACCCCCTACGGGATAGATTTCATTGAAGAATCCATAAAACAAGCTAAAGAGCTAATACTCCCAGAGTACCATGATAATTTTAGTATAGCTAACATTGCTGATGTAGATCTAGGAGAGAACTTGTACGACTTCATCCTCTTTGACCCAACGCATGTACATGTAGATGATCATCTACGAGTCCTAGATAAAGTCTTAAGGGCTTGCAGGCCTGGAGGTAAGGTAATATTTTACGTATATAAGGATATGTTGAGGATCCTGAAGGTAGCTAAAATAATTCCATTGTTAAATAGGGTAATCCAAATAAAAGTATATAGGTATCCCAGGTGGGTTGGAGACCTACTACCACAGCATGTAAGGAATAGATTGACTAGGATCGATCATAGAGATGTTTCCATAGGTGTATATAGATGTCATTAGACTTAGCAATACCGTCTATCATTAGAATGGGTTATAGGGGAGAGAAAAATATATTATGATCTCCTGAGGCCTACGGCTATAGCTATAACGGATATTATTATTGCTATGATTGCCACTATTAATGGAGTTGGCTTTGTTGCCTCCTCGACTTTAGACTTTAATGTCTCCTGTTCTTCTTGTAGCCTCCTTGATGTTCTCCTCTAAGCTGAGGAGCAGGATTTTAGTGTGACTATAGATGCTATTTCAAAGTTAAAGTGCATGGCTAAATCAGGCCTATCCGGAGCTGCTTTTCTCACCGCTAGACTATGACACTCGTAGTATCCCACAGTATACTTGTAATCTATGAATTTAGGGTTGATTTTATTCAGGAGCTCTGGTCTTTGAAGGCTCTCTCCATAAAGCCTTTTAAGCCCTCAGCAGGGGTTGTCCATGCCATTTTACTTCTTAACCAGTCCATGACTATAAATGGCGTATAAGTTATATGACATGATATGCACTGCCTGGTCTCTGGACTGGATTTTTCAAGGGCTTTATCTAATTCGGTTAAAGCCTCATCACTAAATGGCACATTGCTAGCTGCGGCTATTAGTGACGTTGAAATTAGTGTTATGAA
>WAQN01000091.1 GCA_015520195.1 Desulfurococcales archaeon
ACCTATGCTAGTATAGGAAAAACTGAAGATACTGTGAAATTACTAATTAATTTTAGCACAAATAAAGATCAAATAAATATAACCATCAAGAAATAGCAAACTTAAAGAAGATCTAACCCCACAAAACATATTATAAACATTATAAAATCGCTATTATTATATAGGAGCGCTAGGAATGGTTGGCTTGGTGCCTCCTATTCCTCTCAGGGCATCTATGAATTAAACGGATCTATAATTTATTTTTGATCCATGTCGCTAGCGTGGTTGCTGGGTTTTTGTTTGTTGCCTTCATGAACCCCTTGAATTCTGGTATCCCGTTTACCTCGTTTACCAGGTAGCCTTGGCTGGATTCTAGTATGTCTATTGATATGAATTCTCCCTTGATTATTCTGGCTGTTTTTATTGAGATCTCCTCTAGTTCACCATCGATTTTCCTTGGCTTCGTCTCTGCTCCTAGGGCTACGTTGCTCCTCCACTCGCCTTTCGGCGCTATTCTCTCAATGCATCCAGTAAGGGTTTCGCCGACTACTATGCATCTTATATCCCTGCCTCCCGGTTCTATGTATCTCTGTATTAGATGTGTCTTAAATTGTGCCCCTAGGATCCCTCTATGTTCGATTATGTCTTCGTGGTGCCTCGCATTTGTTACTAGTGATACTAGCCTGCCCCAGCTACCTATGGGTGGTTTATCTACCAGGGGATATCCAATTATCTCTGCCGCTTTTAATGCAGCTTCTCTACCCACCGCTACCATGCTATCTACTACTGGCACCTTGTTTGAGGCTAGCAGGCTCAGGGTCAGGATCTTGTCTCCAGCTGTTATTAGCGTGTATGACCTGTTGATTACCCATTTACCCTGGGACTCGTATACTGCTGCCGAATAGATCCCATTGTATAGGGATATCGTCCTGACTATTATAGCGTCGTAGTGGGAGGCTCCACCTATGTATAGAGGGGTTCTGTTGACATTGATCATGTCTACCTGGAAGCCTTTATCCCTTAACTCTTTGGCTATTAGTTTCTCCTCTACCCTGGGGTGATCGTATATGAGTCCTACTATAGCCAATTTATCGGCACCATGCCTGGCTTGTCTGTGTAGGTAATCGATTTATAATCGGTAGTGTTCTGTGTGTAACTAGGGTGATACTATTGAGTTATGCTAAGAGTATATCTGATGCTGTCAGGAGGGTGATTGACTCGGATCCATGCGTTCAGGAGTGCTTGGAGAGGAGGGTTGTTAGCTACAGTGGGTTAGCGAAGAAGATACAGCCCCTGGTTGAGAAGTTGATTGGCTCCCCGGTGTCTCTCAACGCTGTTAAGATAGCTATTACCAGGTATAAGCCCCCTGAGGCCCGGGGGGTCACCCACCCTAGGAGGAGGATAATAGAGCTCCTAGCTAACAGCACCCTCGAGTTAAGGACTGGCGTTTCAGTACTTACGGCGTATAACACGGCACTGGGTAAGGTGCTTAGCATGCTCCCAGACCTGGCCAACAAGTCCAGGCTACTACTATTACTATTTAGTATAAACACTTTCACCATCATAATAGACCGGGAGCACCTAAACGTTATAAGGGATGCTATAAGGGATGAGATAGTCGAGGTGCACGATGACCAGACGGCAGTTATAGTGGTTAGCCCCCACGAGATAGTAGAAACTCCCGGCTTCGTCGCATATATAACGAGTCTAGTGGCAAGGGAGGGCCTAAACATAACACAGATAGAGTCCAGCTACACCGATACAATACTAATAATGCGTAGTGACGAGGCCATCAAGGCATTTAACATACTCCTGAAATCCATAGAGGTCGCCAGAGAGCAGTTATCTCCACCAACCGGATCCTCACAATAGAAAGATACAATTGTAACACCAAACATAACAAAACGATACACAGCCCTCTAGAAAAGGGTGCATGGAGATGAGCTTGGTAAAGCTTGTCTGCCCCAAATGCGGCCTCCCCCTAGAAGTAGAGGACGATGTACTGGACGGAGAGCTCATAGAACACGATTGCGGGACGATCTTCGAAGTCAAAAAGATAAACGGTGTATTGAAACTAGAAGAGTTTAATGAACCCATGGAGGACTGGGGAGAGTAACTCCTCGTGCACATCCCCACAGTAACTCTATATTATCAATATAAATATTCTTAATTAGTTCCTCTAGTCTTAACAGCCTATCTATGCGTCAAGCGCTAGAATAACTATTAGCTATATCTTTAGCTATATCTATTGTAACTTTTAATTATCAATATTAATCCTAGGACAGATGAAACTAGGCCTGCTGTTATAAGTGACTGGTGTACTCCTATGATGTCTATGAGTAGGCCTGATACTATACCGCTTAAAGCAAATCCGCTGTCCTCAAGTACATTCCTTAGTGATATAATAAGGCCTTTATGATCTTTAGGGGCTGTTGATTGTATATATGAGTCTAGGATAATTTGTAGGAATGCACTGGCGATTCCCCACATTAGTGCCACCACTAATATCACTTGAAGTCCACTAGCTAGGGATAAACTTAAAGTTAGGAATGCTAATGCAGCTATCCCCAGCCCTATATAGCCAGGCTTAGGTCTTACTTTAATGCTTCCTAGAAGAATAGAGCCTAATATGCCTCCTAATGCAATAACCGTCCATATGACCCCTACATTAAGTGCCGTTATGTTTAGCGTGTCAGCTAGCTTAATTATGTAGACCACAGGCACTACTCCTAAGAAGACATCTGATATGGAAGAGGCTATAAGGACTACAAATACTTCTTTCTCCCTCCTATATAACTCTGGTATCCTTCTCATGAAGCCAACCATACTATCTTTTAACGATCCCCGCTCATGTATAGCACCACTGGCCTTTACATAGCCAGCTATACTAGCTACAAATGGAGTCCTAGATACCAGGATTACACCCGCCAACACCAGGGCCAGTCCAGCATTAAACTTATCCACAATTAATCCAACAACTATAGGTGCTATGAGGGATATAGCAGTATTAGATAATCTTAACAACGAATTAACCTTAACAAGCCTCTCAGAGTCGAAGAGGAGAGAAAGACTCGATTCAAAGAATATTATCCCGAACCCGCCAATTATACCCATTATAAATACTATAATATATATTAATGATAAATCGTCGATTACCGAAGCAAGCATGTAAATTGACCCAGATACAAGAGATAGAAATATCCATATACGTTTAAGAGACCTGGAAAACAAGTCAAAGATCATACCCGCTATAGGATAGGAAACTACAGCCGCGATTGTATTAAGGGTAACTAATAATCCTATAGACAATGCTCTGGAATCTATATTATGTATGTGCCATATTAACGCTAAACCGCCAGTCTCACTACC
>WAQN01000092.1 GCA_015520195.1 Desulfurococcales archaeon
ACATAAATTCTGATTATCGTAACGTTGATAATTTAATAAATAAAATAATAAATATTTTAAATAAAATAAATAATTATAATGAAAGAAGATTATTTGAGGCCATCATAAAAGTTCGAGATAAATTATTTTGGGGGCCTTATATAGATTATGCACCTCACATAATGGTAATACCTAAAAAAGGATTTACATTGATGGAGGGATTTGCTGAGTCGTACATAACTGAACCAACGGTGGCTGGAGATCACATTACAGATAATATTTACATAATGTCTATTCCAGATGCAGAAATTCGTTCTTATGCTAAAATGATTAGGGAACCTTGGGATTTCGCTAATTTAGTCTTAAGCTATTTGAATATACCCTTACCACATAATGCTGACGGTAATATAGCCCGTGCACTAGGAAGTAGAGTAGGTTTCAAGAATTATCTATCTATATATAATATCCAGCGTAAAATTGCTAGAACTATGTAAATGGATTCTTATATTTTATGATCGTTTGCGCTATTTCAGGTCTCATCATGAAAGGTGGAGGGATTTTTCCTTCTTTTAGCATTTTTCTTAGCTTTGTCCCACTTATCCTTATTCTATCTTGCTCTGTATGAGGGCATGTTTTTTCTGTTGTCATTCCCCCGCATTTTTTGCAGTAGAATGCTTCTCTTATGAATAGTGGTGTTATTCCTAGGTCTGGGAATTCCTGGAAGATCTCCCAGGCTTCGTATGGCTTGTAGTAGTCTCCTACCCCTGCATGGTCTCTCCCTACTATGAAGTGGGTTGCTCCGAAGTTCTTTCGTGCTATGGCATGGTGCACTGCCTCCCTTGGTCCTGCGTATCTCATGTTCATCCTGAGGGCTGCCAGTACCACTACATCCCTGGGATAGTAGTGTTTTATCAGGGTCTTATACGCCTCTATTATAACATCATCCTTGTAGTCTCCGGGCTTCTTCCAGCCTATTAGGGGGTTTATGAATAGTCCGTCGGTGAATGTTAGGGCTGCTTTCTGCACGTACTCGTGTCCTAGGTGGGGGACGTTCCTCGTCTGGAATGCTGCTATCGTCCTCCAGCCCTTCTCCCTGAAGAGTACCCTGGTCTCCCTTGGCCATAACGTGTACTCCTCGAACCTATTGGGGGCTTGGCCTATGAGCTCTATCCTCCCGCCTACTAGCAGTTCCTTCATGGACATGGTCTTCTCAACGCCTGGATGGCCTGGGTCTGTAGTCTTATACACCTTCTCTGCATGCCTTCTCTTATCCCAGCCGTATATCTCCTCTATACTCATAATTGCTATAGGCCTCCCATCATAGTATAACGCAATCTCATCACCCTCCCTAACATCAACTAGCTCGTCTGGATCGGCGTCTAGGGTCACCGGTATAGTCCATGGGGTATCGTCTGCAAGCCTCATATCATCAAGCACGTGGATATAGTCATCCTGCACCATGAAGCCTTCCAGGGGGCTGAACACCCCGAAACCGATATCCTCTAGGTCAATAGCCCTCTCAAGGTCTATATTTAGCCTAACCATATCACGGGACTCCCTGACTAGCCTCTCTCTCCTATGTCCTTCTGCAACCCTATACACAAGCCTCCCGCCATGAGGCCTAGACACCATAAAGCACAGCACCCCCTGCTATAGGTATCCTAGCCTCCTCAACTTCTCAAGGATCCTCTCCTTGTCTTCATCAGTGAAGGGCTCCTCTCTTAGGGACTCCTCGTGTGCTGCAACAACCTCCCTCAAGACATATGTAACGTATTGCGAAACGCTGGTGAACCCCGTGCCTTCTATCAGCCTCTTTATCCTGTTATAGAGAGTGACTGGTATGGATACCGTGGTATATTTAACACTCCTCTCCCTCTCACCCAAGATATGACACCTAGATAAATAATGATGTATATCCATGGCCTAATTAAATTTAATTAATAATGGCGCCGGGGGCGGGATTCGAACCCGCGCGCCCCAGAGGGGCAACGGGTCTCCAGCCCGTCCCCTTGGTCCGCTCGGGCACCCCGGCACCAGTTATAATGATGTTAGACGTGGGCTAATTAATGATTTACCGGGTCCAGTAAAAGGGAATATATACTGCCCCTGGGTTATCGTTTTATGCCTTTATATAGTCTCCAGGTATATCGGTGGTGTTCTAGTCTTGGATAAATTTATTGATATGCGTGGGAGATACGTGTCACCTGGTGTTTACCTTATACATCCTATAACAGTTACTCATGGGGTTAATGAGCTCCTCTATGATGTTGAGGGGAGAGAATACCTGGATTTCACTAGCGGGATTGGCGTAACTAACCTGGGCCACTCTAACAGAGAACTGGTGCAGGCAGCGTTAGACCAGCTAGGTAAATTATGGCATATAAGTATACATGTGGCCAACTACCCAGCATATGTGACCTTAGCAAGCATGCTTGTCGAGAGGGTAAAACTCAGTGGCCCTGCCATGACCGCATTCTTTAATAGTGGTGCTGAAGCTACTGAGAACGCTGTTAAGGTTTCTAGAAGGGCCAGTGGCAGGCCCTATGTTGTGTCTTTTATAGGCGGTTTCCATGGAAGGACAACCCTTGCTCTATCACTCACTGGAAAGTATAAACCGTATAAGGTGGGGTTTGAGCCTCTAGCGCCTAGTATAGTCAAGGCTCCCTACCCTTACTGCTATAGGCTGCGCTTAGAAGAGGATGACTGCCTTAATATGGTCATGTCTAGCCTTGAGCTCTTGGTTGACGTGGACCTAGATCCAAGCGTTGTAGCCTCTATAATGGTAGAGCCAATACAGGGGGAGGGAGGCTTTGTTGTCCCACCAAAGGGATTCCTAAGAGAGTTGGAGTCGTTCGCGAGGAGGAGGGACATATTGCTGATTGTTGATGAGATACAGACTGGCTACTGTAGGACGGGTAAATTCATGGCATACGAGCATTATGGGATAAGCCCAGACATAGTCACACTAGGCAAGGCCATGGCCAACGGCCTACCCATAAGTGGTATTGTAGGTGTAGAGAGTGTAATGAAGAAAATGGATAGCGGTAGCATTGGAGGGACATTTGGGGGAAACCCGGTATCGGCGGCAGTAGCTGTTAAAGTCATCGAGGTTATAGAAAGGGATAACCTCTGTATGAGAGCCGAGAGCTTGGGTAAATTACTTAGTGACAGGCTGAGTGACTTGGAGAAAAAGTATGACTTCATAGGTGATGTTAGGGGGCTAGGAGTAATGAAGGCGGTGGAGCTAGTTAAGGACAAGCATACTAGGGAGCCAGATAAGGGTAAGGCGAAGAGGATAGTTGAGGAGGCTAGGAGGCGTGGGCTACTACTTCTAACAGCGGGGTACTATGGGAATGTCGTAAGGCTACATCCACCCCTCACTATAAGCGAGGAAAACCTGGCTAGAGGACTGGATATACTAGCTGAATCGGTAAAAAGCATAGCGTAGTCATGAATAACCTAGCTTAGGTATTTTGATATTAATTCTTTATCCCTAGCCAGCTCATCGCTACTCCCAGAGTACACTATCCTACCTGACCTAAGCACATAGGCGTAATCGGATATCCTCAATGCATCATGGGCATACTGCTCTATCAAGAGTATGGAGATTCCATACTCCTCTCTAAGCCTCCTCAGAGTATCCATTATAGACTGGACTATCTTAGGAGCCAATCCCTGGCTAGGCTCGTCTAGGATGAGTAACTGTGGCCTAGACACTAGGGCACGGGCTATTGCTAGCATTTGCTGCTCGCCTCCACTTAGTGTCCCAGCTTTCTGGGACAGCCTCTCCTTGAGTATGGGGAATAGATTAAACGTGAATTCAAGTGCATCTACATCTATCTTCTTTAAATGGTACATGCCCATATAGAGGTTCTCTAAGACGCTCATCTGCGGGAATAACTGTCTTCCCTCAGGGACTATGCTTAATCCTAGCTTTATTCGTTCATATGCGGGAACATTGGTGATGTCTTCTCCTTTAAAGATTACACTCCCCCTATATGGTTTTACGACTCCCATTATAACCTTGGTTAGCGTCGTCTTGCCAGCTCCATTGGGGCCTAGAACGGATACTATGGATCCCTTATCGACGCTTAAATTTATATTCCATAGCACCTGGATCTCTCCATATCCTGCATCTAAATCCTTTACATCAAGCAAGGCAGTCATACTAAGCCACCGATCCCCATTAAGTAGATGAGCGTCTCAGACTCTATTATACTGCTAGCCTGCCCAGATATGACTCGACAACTTCTGGTAGTCTAAGGACACGGCTTGGATCGCCATCAGCTATCACCCTGCCGAAGTGCATCACCACTACTCTCCTAACATATTTAACGAGCTCGACCACGTTATGTTCTATCCAAACTATAGATATGCCCCTAGAGTTGAGGTCCCTCAAGACTGAGGCTAGATGCCTGATCTCCCCTGGTCTTAACCCGGCTGCCACCTCATCTAGGAACAAGAGTCTTGGCCTGGTGGCTATAGCCCTAGCCAGCTCTAATAGCCTTTTTTCAACTAATATCAACTTACCAGCTTCTATATAGGCTTTATCTTCTAATCCACAAAGCTTTAACGCCTCCCATACTGTTTCGTCCTTTCCATCACCGCAGAATCTATTTGATAAAGCGACATTCTCATACACTGTCATATCCTCTATGGGCTGAGGTATCTGGAAGGTCCTTGATATGCCAAGCCTACATATCGAGTGTGAGGGTTTCCCTGTTATATCCGAGCCCTGAAAGGCTATTCTGCCCTCCTCAGGCTTATAAACCCCAGTAACCACATTGACTAGCGTTGTTTTACCACTGCCATTAGGGCCTATCAAACCTATGAATTCCCCTGACTCTACGGTGAAGCTAACCTTGTTCAGGGCAATTATCCCGCCAAACCTTTTTGTCACGTTCTCAACATCTAGCAATGCCATCATTAAAAACCCCGTACAAATTACATAAATATAATTACTTAAAATATATAAAAAAGAATTTATTGTAAAAGTATACTATATCACTTCCACTCCGGCTTGGGGAATAGCATTTCGGCTTCTTTCAGATTTTCGGGATACACTACTACCAGCTTTCCATTCTGGAACTGGACTATCAATACACTTTTAACTAGCTCCATATTTACATGCCAGTGCTCTGGATCGTCACTGTACTTTATGGGGCCCAGTATAGTCTCGATCTTCTCTTTAGTAGCCAGGGAGGCTATCTGCTCCCACTCATTCTTATCAAGCGGAGGCTCAATGTTATACTTTTGCAATAGTGCTACAACATATGATGCTGTGGCAGCGCATGAAGCGGCTGTATAGTCAGGCTCAACGTCTGGGAATAACTCCTGCCATTTCTGGAGGAACCCATTCACATCGCCGAATATGGGGTCCTTGTAATTTACCGTGGGTCTCCACATAACTAAGCCTAGTATCCCATCATCTATTGGACCTACGTTCTCTATGACATCTGGGGAGTCTATGCCGTAGTGTATTATCATCATCTTAGGGTTAAAGCCCAGCTCCTTGAGCGCCTTTGCAGCTAGTATATGGTGGGTTGGGTGTGCAGCTACTATGACTAGCTCTGGATTTGCGGCTGCAACCTTGGACATAACAGGTTTTAGATCCGTTATTTCTACAGGGAACTTCTCATCGACTAATATATTTATACCTAGTTCATTAAGCATGCCTCTAAAGGTGGATGCTAGTCCCTGAGAGAAGGCATCGTTTGCCGATACAAGTGCTGCCGTCTTTATACCATGCTTTGCAATTATCTCCTTGAAGGCTAATGGACTCTCCTTTGTGGTTAGGAGCGTCTGGAAGACATATTTAGACTTTTGCTCAGGGATTAGATGAGACTCCGGTGAGCCAGCAAACATGGGTATGCCATACTTATTCACTGCTGGTATAGCGCCTAGAGTGTTAGCGCTGGAGTATGTGCCTAATAGTATATCCATTCCCTCAGATACTGCCTTGTCCACGGCAGCAGCCGCTTGGCCAGGGTCGCTCCTTGTGTCATAGAATTTCAATTCGACCCTGTACTTCTTACCCGCTATAGTCACCCCTCCCTGGTCCTGAATGGCCTTGTACCATACATCATATCCCCTCTTACAAACCTGCGCATCTCTTGCCAGGGAGCCTGTTAGCTCCATTATGGCTCCAATCTTTAGGACTCTCTCCTCCTGCTGAGCTCTCATGAAGTAGACTGCTCCTACTATTATAACTATTATTATAACAGCTGCCAGGACTAGTAAGGTTGTCCTCGATGCCATGGGTTAAACACCATATTTATGGCAACAGGGGTGAGTATATATTTTTTCCTCTTCAAACATGTTAGATCACATATGTATTTGTGTTGTATTAGGGTTAATAGTGTGCATGGGGGATAAAAGTTGCCCTCTGAAATACTAGCGCTTCAGACTATTGTAGACGGGGTTATACTAGGCTTAATCTATGCCTTAGCAGCCATGGGGTTATCGCTAGCCTTCGGCGTAATGCATATAATAAATGTGGCCCACGGAGACTTCATAATACTAGGAAGCTTCCTCACATACACGGTAGCCAGTATAATAGGGTTAGACCCACTACTAGGCGTCCCGCTCGCGCTGGCTGTTGGCGGCCTTATAGGCTATGGATTGCAGAGGTATATTGTTAATAGGATAATTGAGGGTCCTCCGCTGGCCAGTCTGGTATTCTTCTTCGGCCTAGCCATAGCACTCCCAAACATATATATCATAATATGGGGTCCTTTCAGTAGATCGGTGACGGCACCATACCTATCAGCCACGTATAATCTAGGCCCCGTAAGCCTCTCATTCGCTAAGATAGTTGCCGTGGTGATAGCGGTAGCAGCTATAGTGTTGACATTAACCATTTATTATAGGACTAAGTTGGGCTTGGCTATGAGGGCTACTATACAGAACAGGCAAGCAGCCCTTGTATTCGGGGTTAACATATACTCAGTCTACTCCGTAGCCCTAGCAATATCACTAATGCTGGCAGGTCTTGCAGGTAGCCTTATAGCTATGACACTCGCCTTCAGCCCCGTTCAGGGAGCCTTGTATACGCTCTTGTCGTTCCTGATAGTTGTTCTTGGTGGTATGGGTTATATTGTAGGCTCTCTGGTTGCGGGGCTCATAATGGGGTTGATCCAGAGTGTGACCGCTACTTACCTGGGATCCGCTTATGTGTACGCGATAATGTTCATGCTACTCTACATAGTGCTTCTGATAAGCCCCAAGGGTATACTAGGTAGGGGTGTGTAGTCATGTTCATAATACTACTCGCATCCATAGTAATAGTATCTATAGCCACGGCGTTATCCGGTTCAACTTATGCCATAAGATTCGCTACCAACTATATGATGTGGATAGCACTGGCACAAAGCCTAAACACGATTACAGGTTATGTAGGAAGGGTTGACTTCGGCCACGTATTATTCTTCGGCATCGGTGCCTATGCAACCGCATATCTATACCTAAACGGCGTGCCATGGTATATAGCATTATTAGCAGCGCCAGCCGCTGCGGCATTAGCTGCGGTTATACTTGGATTCCCTACACTGAGGCTTCACGGGGCATACTTCGCTATTGCTACATGGTCCTTCGCCGAGGCAATGAAGCAGATCGTATATAACACCGAAGCCTTAGGTAGCTCATTTGGCCTACCTATACCACCCACACTGGGGTATATAAGCACACTGGCCCTAATGACGCTGGTGGCTATATTTGCACTATCAATGAACTGGGCTATAGAGAGGTCTAGGCTTGGATTGGCGTTCAACGCGATTAGGGGTAATGAGCTCGTAGCATCAACCGCTGGAGTTGACGTGGTTAGATATAGAGTTTTGGCTTACGCCTTGAGTGCCATACCAGCCGCACTCGCTGGGGGCATATACACTTTCTGGATCAGCTATGTATACCCAGATGACGTCTTCCATGGATTGAAGACTGACCAGATGTTCGTCATGACACTCTTAGGAGGCGCTGGCTCTTTTATAGGAGTCTTTATAGGAACAACAATAGTATCCATAGTTTATGAGATACTATGGACCTTCTTTAGCGAGCAACTCTACCTAGTATTTCTAGGCGTGATGCTAATGGCTATAGTAGTGTTTATGCCTAACGGTGTTGCCCATTATATGGGGCTAAGAACATACTCTGCACGTAGACTACTATACTCCCTAATACCCCCACAGCTGTTAGGTTATCGTAAAAAAGAGTAATAACCTATTTAGATTAATTTCTTACTTTATTTATTAAACTGTTTGATATAGTCAGTGAAAACTGTCTACTTTCTTGCTATTATATCTTTGAAGACTTCAGGCCTCCTACCCAGCGGATAAACGTCTTTATTGTAATCCTTTATTGTCTTCATGATCTCCCTACTTATTATGCCAACCGCTATTCCTTCATAGAACGAGCCAGCATAACCTACAATCTCACCCTCTGGGTTAGCTATGACACTTGGACCCATGTAGTATAATGGGTAGGGGCCTACCTGCTCCTCCCTTAGCATAGCTCTATTTGCTGCCACCACGTATGTTTGCGTTACATATGCATATGTAGAGGCTATAGCTGGGACTAGGTAAGCCCATCTAACGCTCCAGTTGAGTGTCCATGCTATTATCTCTGCGCCGAGTATGGCGTAGGACACAGCAACCTCTGGTATATTAGCGTCGACGTCAATTAGAATAGATAGCTTACCTAATTCCGTGTTAAAGACGTTTAATTCATTTGAAGGTTTTACTCCCAGCTCGACTTCCCGTTTGGACAAGTGATTCTCCGGGTGAGTCTTCCTTTGCCTTCCTATCACTTCTCCCGTAGGCCCAATCAATACACTAGTATTATAGACGTCGTCGCCGTCTCTCTCCAGGATAGTGCCAGCTACTATATACGCCTCTACCCTCTTTGCTTCACTAGCAATCCTCTTAATCACACTGCTTTCCTCAACTGGCGTAGCCATCTTCTTCAAGTCCTCAGGACTCTTATTTATAGAGGGACACTCACTTACAAAATACTCTGGCAGCACTATCAATTTAGCACCGAAGCCAGCTGCCTTGTCTATTAATTTAACAGCGTTTTTCAAATTAAGCTCTCTATCAAAAGAATGGATCTTCATTTGGATAGCAGCGGCTAAAAATTCCTCCATGACTTAGTCACCCTAGTACATATATGGCATTATTATGTATTCTAGGATTTAAAACTTGCCTCTAACATATAACATGGGTACAAAGGAACATCCACGCAACAACTATTAATTGCCACGATTTACTGCAAATATCTTCATGGTCACCTCCTACCCATAGGCATCCAGCCAGTCTGCTCACCTATGCAATGCCTCATTCCCATCTGAGCCATCATATAACCCATTTTCTCTGCGACATCACTCCTCATGTATCCCCTAACCATGTGGTCGTCGAAAACCATTATTCCCCATGCAATCATGAATCTTCTATCATCCTCCTTCACAGTAACGCCGTGTATGACGGCTCTCTTATTTAAAATCGACTGCAAGAGCTCCATTGACGATACACCCTCTTCAGCTATGCATCCTCTATGCATCATGGCCATTTTAACCCATGATCCAGGGGCTATGACTCTTACCCTCTCACCATCCTCAGTATTTACTATAAGGATTAGAGTTTTACCAACGATTCTATAATCCGATATTATACCCTCTATGGTAGTATTAACTCTCGATTTAACCCCCATGACAGTACTACCAGCAAACTTTGGGCTTGACGGATAATCTGGCAGCGCACTGGCTATATCAGCCTCTGAAAGGGGGTATGTATAGAACGCTATAATTGCTAATGCCACTGAGACCCCTATGAGCACTGTAGAGAGTTTTTTCAAGCTCACTTGAATCCTCTCCCTATTAAACCCGTTTAGAATATAATTCAACTCTAGAGTTTATAAAAAGAGGGTTTAAGAAAAATTCGATGTTTTATCCTGGAGCTTCCACTATAAGTTTACCCCACATCCCTTTAGGACCATGATTAGAGACTGGACATTGATAGAAGAACTCTCCAGGTCTATCGGCAACGAAAACAACTGAACCATCCCCTCCAGGTGGTATTGGGTTCGACGCAGAGCCTATTTGCGCTCCAAATAACACTTCTGGATTGACCTTTGATACTCTATCTGTGATCACCAAGCCATGCCTTAGCTTTCCCATATTAACAAATCTTAACTCGACTACATCTCCCTGTTTAACTTTAATGGTTGGACCTGGCGCAGTTATGTTATCTGGTGAAAGCCCAAAACCGAACTTGCCTCCAGGAAGCTCTTTTCCATATATAGTTATGACTACTGTTGGGGGCCCTAGAGCCTCTACCTGACCCTCTACACCACCTTCTTGTCCTCCAAGCTTAAGTAGTTGAACATCGAATGCTACTGTTATTATAATTCCTATCCATAATAAAACCGCAACTGCTAATACAACTGGTAAATAAATCTTATCGAGCGTACTCCATATTCTCTCAGCCATCTCCTCCTCACCTACCAAAGCTTAGATTGAATATCATCCATGCTGTTACTAGCACCGTCAGAATTGCACCGAATCTTAGCCCCCAAGAGTCCCAAGTTAGATCCATTATAAACGCGCCTACCAGGAATATTGCTACTATCAATAATAGGGATAGGGCTAAGGTTGTCGAGCTACCAGTTGCTATGAGCACAGGTGCTAGCAGTATCAGGGTCGATGCTAGTAGGGCAGCTACAACTGCATAAGTCATCTTCCTTTGCTCTAGCATTAAATTACTCTTTCCATCATCCATTGTAATCACCCCCTAGAATAAATAGAGCACTGCATATATGCCTATGCTGACTACGGCGAGGAAGTTCCAGTAGAGTGATAGAGCGTCCATAGAATCCTGCATTCCATCCCTGAGCCCTTTAGCCGCGATCTTAATCATAAAGTATAGTAATGGTATTAGTCCTGCTCCTAGGTGTAGTAGGTGGGAGAACACGGTCATAAACCCGGTGGCTATAGCAGGATTCTCCAGGGTGAATCCCTGCCTAAATGTCTGCATCCAGTCTAGGGCAGTGATCAATGTAAATGAGATAGCAAGCACCAGGCCAAGCCCAAGGCCCTGCAAGACCATGCGTTGATTACCTAGTCTCGTAGCTCTAGCCGCTATATAGACACTCAAGGCAGATGCTATCATAATAATCGTCGCTAAAGCACCCACTATGATATTCTTAACTTCAGGGCCAGATGGTAGTAGAGGGTTCGTGGCTCTCACGAAGAAGTTGCTACCTAGAAGCCCAGCGAAGAAGACTGCGTCTCCAAAGAGGAATACCCACATACCAAGCTTATACTTACCGATGCCATTGAAGGGCCATGTTTCCTTGCTCTCCAGAGGCTCTAGGTCGTGGAACTTCTCTCTATAATCCTCCCGTGCCCAGCCTACTACAGCTATTAATGCTACTATAAGGCCTATGACGAGGAGCGGCATGCCCCCACCAACGCCGGCTACCATCATTCCTAAACCTAGCAATGCTAGGAATGGTCCAGCAGATATAGCGAATGGCCATATACTGTAATGGTCACCTGTGTGTAGGTGGTTGTGTGATGCTCCGTTAGCCAGTGATATCATTAATCTATTTCCTGACACTATGGGAATCCCGTCGAAGTTGAATTCTGATGGTGGGGACTCTATTAGCCATTCATAAGTCCATGAGCCCCATGGGTTGTTATCTACAAGTGGCCCTTTCTTCATGCTGTAGAGGAAGTTGATGAACATTATGAGGTGTGATAATCCGAATATGAAGCCTCCGATGGTGGCTATGAAGTTGAGAGGCCCCCATCCCGTCCATTCGGGGTAGGTGAATACTCTTCTGGGCATATCTATTAGTAGGAACATGGGGAAGTATAGTATGTTGAATCCTATGAATGATAGTATGAAGTGTAATCTTCCCAAGGATTCATTGTACATCCTTCCAGTCATCTTGGGGAACCAATAGTAGAAGGCGCCGAATAGCCCGAAGAGGGCCGCTCCAACCATTACATAATGGAAGTGGCCTACAACCCAGTAGCTGCCTCTATTAGCCGTATCTATTACTATGGAGGAATTAAATACGCCTGTTATACCCCCGATAATGAATACGGATATAGAACCTAGAGCGAAGAGCATAGGTGTTGAGAGTCTTATCAAGCCTCCAATCATCGTGGCTATGGCTAACAAGGTTATTACTCCGAAGGGGACTGATATGGCCTCTGTAGTTAAGCTGTGTAACTCCAAGTAGAAAGTCTTGACACCTGTCATGAACATGTGGTGGGCATAAACCATGTAACTTAGAATCCCCGCAACAACGAGTGATGCTATCATGGCTTTTTTAGCATATAGAGGCCTTCTAGAGAACACTGAGATTATGTCGAGTACTGCCCCGAGAGCTGGTATAAGCACTATATAGACTTCTGGATGACCAAAGAACCAGAATAAGTGGTCCCACAGTATACTTCCGCCTTCCGGGGCAGAGAATATACGGGCATCTAGGAGTCTATCAGCAGCCAGTAACACTAGCCCCGCTTGTAGTGAGGGAAATGCCCATAGCATTAAGAGGACTGTTATTAATATGCCTATAGTGAACATGGGTAGATTAGAGTACCTGTATCCCTTAGCCCTTAGTAACCCTATAGTCGTGACGAAGTTCACAGTTCCAACTATAACGGAGGCTACCAACATTAAAAGCCCGAAAGCCACTAGATTGGCTCCAGGATTGGGTGTAAACTCATCTGTATTTAGTGGAGCATATACTGTCCAACCGAAATCTGCTGTTCCCCCAGGCATGAAGAATCCTGCCAGTACCAATAAGCCTCCAAATAACAGGAGCCAATAGCTTAACGCGTTGAGTCTTGGAAAAGCCATGTCCTTTGCCCCGATTTGTATGGGTACAAAGTAATTGGCGAATGCGAATCCTAAGGGTGAGAGGAACCAGAATACCATTAGTAGTCCATGATTTGTTACTGCTTCATTATACCTTCCAGCAGTCAGAAAGTTGTTTTCAGGTACCGCAAGCTGCAATCTCATCAATAGTGCCAGTGTACCTGCGACTATAAAGAAGTACAATGATGTAACTAGATATAATATACCAACATCTTTATGGTTAGTAGTCATCAGCCACCTCTTCAAACTGCTATTTCTACTCACGCTTTACCACCCCCTAATCATGAGCACTATGAGTCTCTGCACTAGTACTGCCCACAGTAACCTCAGTAGTGCCCTGTGATTGGTACCAGAAGTCGAAGACGTCTTCTGTTACTGCCATAACCTTTGTTATCATCTCCGCATGTCCCACACCGCAGAGCTCATAGCACTGAATCCTGTAGGTACCTGGTTGGAGGACTTTAGTCCACGCTATATTATGTTTTCCAGGGATCGCGTCTATCTTTACTCTGAGATCTGGTATAGAGAATGAGTGGAATACATCCTCACTCGTAACGTTGAACACTATCATCCTGTTTATGGGGATTATGAGCACATCAGTTTCAACACCATTGGGGTATTTGAACGTCCATCCCCATTGGAATCCAACGACTTGTATCACTAGGGCATCATCTGGAACCGTGCCCTCGAATTCTACCTCCTTAAACTCCTTGGTAGCCTCCAGACTCTCTGTTAAAAGTCCGAAGAATACTCCAAGTAATAATAAGGCTATAAGTAAACCGCTTAGAGTCTTACCCCTCTCTCCGGGAATCACTCCAGGACTGATCTCATCCTTGCCCCTGGGGTTATGGCTCCCAGGTTTCTGCCTGTAGATTAATGGGATACCCACGAGTAGCGCCATTACAGCTCCACCAATGACTATCGCTAAGAGTAGATAGTAGCCATACAGGTTCCACCAGATCCTAGCCGTCTCGGCTAGAGAACTCGGATCGAAGGGATAGTGGAACACTTTACATCACCCCTCAACTACTATTACCTGGTTAAACATGCCATTCCTAGCGTGGGGGGTAGGGAAGGTACCGCCTAGCTCAAAGCAGGCAATCGTGTAGACTCCTGGCTGATAGAATGTGTATGTTACAGTCTTCCTCTCACCCGGAGCCAGCTCTATCATTAGCTCACCATCTATTTTACCCTGGAACTGCTCCATCATTTCCTCCATCATTTCATGATGTAACTCGTCTAGCATCTTGATTATTTCTTCCTCGCTGAGGTTGGGATTCTCCTCTGCAAGTTTCTTGGCGTTACCCTCGATCATATTAGCCATCATTTTTAAGTCAACGACAAACATGAGCTCATGCTCCACACTTCCCTCATTTACTATCTGTAATATTATGGGTTCACCGACCTTAGCAATAATAGGCTCAGGTTCTGGGCTGATCTCGTATTCCGTTAATTTAACTACATAAACTCCCTCAGGAAGCGTTTGAAACTTCGTTGATCCAAATACTACAAAATAACTGAATGCTACGGCAGCGAATGCAAAGAGTATAGTTGCGATAGTTATTAGCCCAGCAAGGTATGAACCAGTTCTAAGCTCCTTAGCGGGTATGGTATTTCCCACTTTACTCACCTCTTCAGGACATAAC
>WAQN01000093.1 GCA_015520195.1 Desulfurococcales archaeon
GGATATCTGTCGTTTCGCTGAGAATGCGTGGTTCATAAAGGAGAGGGACCCCAATTACAGGGACAAGAGTATACGTGAGATAGTCCGGGAGATGCTGGGTTACGGGGACCACTTCATCATGAGCGCTAAGAAGGATGGCCTAGCGAATATCGGTGGCTTCATAGCTACGAGGGATCCCGAGCTGTATGAGGAGCTCGCTGCCCGTGTCGTGCTGGAGGAGGGCTACATAACTTATGGGGGCCTAGCTGGTAGGGACCTCGAGGCCATAGCTCAGGGGCTAAGGGAGGTCGTGGACGAGGACTACCTCCGCCACAGGATAGAGCAGGTCCGCTACTTCGGGGAATTACTCATCGAGGAGGGGGTCCCGGTAGTCGAGCCCATAGGCGGGCACGCCGTCTACGTGGATGCTCTGGAGGCACTCCCACACATACCCAGGGAGCAGTTCCCAGCAGACGCACTAGCAGCGTTCCTCTACCTCGAAGCCGGGGTCAGAGGCGTGGGACTTGGAGCACTAGCATTCGCAAGGGAGAGGGAGGACGGCGAAGTAGAGTACCCACCATTCGAGTACCTAAGACTAGCAGTCCCCCGCAGAACCTACACCAACACACAACTAGAATACGTAGCCAAGAGCCTAGCAGAGCTACTCAAGAAGAAAGAGGAGATCAAAGGACTAAAGATAGTATGGGAGCCAAGAATCAAGGGAGTAAGACACTTCCTAGCCAAACTACAGCCGGTAAAACTAGTGAAGTAACCCAAGCACGTTTAGCGCAAAGGGCCTCCGGAGCCCCCGGGGTCCCCGGGTTCAAATCCCGGCGGGCCCGCCACATTAAACGCCCTCTTTTTGTGCTTTACTATATCCTGATAGGGGATTGTGAATCCAGGTTTGGATAAGGAACTTAGGATGTTTCCCGCTTCATCGCTGATAATTCTAGCTGATAATCTCTTGCAGGAGTTAGGGGACCACTTTGAGCCAGGGTACTCTCCTGAAGTCTTCGTCAAAGGTAAGGATAGTATCTATGCCGTAGTGTTTACATGTTAAGGCTATAATCGTATCGCTTGGTAGGAGCTTTAGGTAACTAGCATATTCTATCATATCCTGGTGCCCTATATTCTCTACTAGGATTTCTACCTCAAGGTCTTCTAGCAGCCTGCGTATACCGTCGATGATGAATTTGGGGTAGCCTTTATTCGCTATTAGTTTTCGCATATCATAGGGTCCTTTAGCATCTCCTGTGGCCTGATAGTATTTCCTTGTGGTAATGTAGAGCAGCTCGTTTACCACCGTTAGGCTTGTGTGGAACTTCTTATCCTCGTAGTCTTCCAATAGCCTTCGGGCTACCCTGGTGAGGCTAGTCTCGAACAATATATTATAAAATATATTGGTGTCTATGAATACTCCATTCACTGGGCTTGAGCCTCCTCTTCATACTTTTCTAGCTCCTCTATGTCAGCTTTACCAAATATCCCAACGTACTTTTCGAGAACCTCACTTACTCTGCGTCTGCGTACAAAAATGACTAGCTCTTCGCCCTCCTTGAAATCAACGTTATCGAGAGGTTTCAGCACGCCCTTCTCATATCTCACTCTTATAACCCTAGACAACCTTAGCCCCCACCTATATATGGAGGACCAGGGCAATTAGTCCTTATCTCTAGCTTTGCTGCATGATTCCAGATTATCGGCTATGGTTTCCACCGGAAACATTGTTTATAGTCTCAGGCCCTGGAGCAAGGGGGTCTCCGGGTCCACGAATCCCGGCGGGCCCGCCACGTAAATGTCCCCTACATAAAGCCTCTCCTTTTTTGAAGAGTAGAGTTGCGGCTCTGAATTCGGGCAAGAACCTAAGTTAGTTCTTGCTTCATAGAGGATAATCTTGGTCGCTAACCTCTCCTTCAAGAGTTAGGGAATTACTTTGAGCCAGGGGACCCTCTTGAAGTCTTCATCGAATGTTGCTAGTGTTTCTATACTTCTATGCTTGCAGGTTAAGACTATTTGGGCATCGTTTGGTGCAAGTCTGTAAACCTTAATTATCTTAACAAGCTCGTCTGGGTCTTGATGATCTCTTAGTATAGTTACCTTGAAGTCCCTAATGAAGCCGTTAACCTTTTCTATGGCTTCCTCAGGGAATCCATGTTCGGCTATATGCTTCCGGAATGAGTATTTTCCCTTAACACCATATTTTACCCGAGCAATCTTTGCGCCTGTAGTATAGAGCAACTCGTTATATACTATCATAGGGATAGCCATGCCTTCTATAATTGCTTCCCTGATAACTTTCTCTGAGGCGCTAGTTAGCTCTGTCTCGAAGAGAAAATGATAGATGACGTTTGTGTCGAGGCATATCATTGGGCTTGAGCCTCCTCCTCGAGCTCCCTAAACTCCTCAACAGACGATTTCCCAAGAACACCCCTATACTTCTCGATTAGCTCATCTATATCCTCTTCCACTATAACC
>WAQN01000094.1 GCA_015520195.1 Desulfurococcales archaeon
TCGTGACTCCTAGACCCCTTAGCCACAGACACCATCATTAAAGGTGGATCCAGTGATATACTCGTGACACTAGAAGCCGTAAAGGCAGAATAGCCATACTCACTCCTAGCAGTCACTATAAACACAGGCTGGGCGACACCTCTCATAAAAGACTTAAGTAGGCCTCCAGCGTCCATCGAGCTCCACCACTATAGGGAATTGAAGGGTAGATTGTAGCCTTTACATGATAGGTATATATCTCAGCGTGAGCATGACTCTAGCTAATGATGCTATTTTCCCGGGGAAATTTAGTGGCCCAGCCCTACATGTATCCAGAGTGGGGGGTAATTGCGCGGCTAGGCTTACAGATAGAGGCTGAGTGGAGGGGCTGTGGATTCATGTCAATGATATTATTAGGCCATGCTCATACCCTGTCTATCTATACCACTGATGCCTGTTAGTACACCGAACTCGTTTATTATTCCAAGTACATGCTTCCCCACATTCAACACGGCTATTTCAGAGCCTGTCTGTCTCATGAGTTTAGCTACTGTGCCTAGGGTAGAGCCTGGGTCGGCGAATGCCCTTACAGGCTTAACACTACTCTCCAGATCGTCGCCTAAAATGTTGAACCCATAGTTGCTAACCATCTTAAGTATCTGCTTCGAGGATATGGCGCCTAGAACGTTACCCTCATCATCTACAACAAGTACACTCCTGACCCTGAAGGATGACATCATTTTAACCGCATCTATCAGCTTCAAGCCAGCCTTTACCATGGGGTATCTGCGTGAAGCATAGTTCAGGGCTGGCTCGTCAAGCTCCTTTTCGTCAATCGCATCGATAATATCTACGACAGTCATTATAGCGTCATACTCCCTACCCGTGACAACAACGAAGTCTACGTTAGACTTAAGCATGACTCCCGCAATATCCCTAATAGTATAGTCACCCCCCACCACAGGAGGCTCCACGAGGTTTGTAGACCCTATTCTGACCTGGCGTAGAGACCTATCATCCGTGAATAACTTAGACATCTCGGATAATATCCTAATTATCGAGTCAACCGTTGTAAAAGTATATTCTCCAGCTCTAGCCACTCTAAGCCTCCTGACTCCACGGGCTACCATAAGGTTTATCGCGTCGAGGAGTGATGAATCAGGACTTATACTTAGGATAGGGCTTTTAGCGTGGATAGATGCTGGATCCTCAAGCATGGATTTATTCCCTCTATCTCCATATTTAACTGTCGTTCAACTTAAACCTAATATTCTCATATCGTTATAAATAGATATCTTTAAAATTTAACGTTGCCAGTTATAATGTTAAGTTTCAAGTAAATACAAGTACAGCTATTAATATATTATATATATTAGTTAGAAGCTATAATGAAATATATATTATAATGATAATTATATGTCTTAAGAAGGGCTAACTCCCAGAGCCCTGTCACCTGCATCGCCAAGCCCAGGTACAATGAAGAACTTATCGTTAAGCATGGGGTCAACGGCTAGAGTATATACTACCACGTCTGGCTCGCTCGCATTGATCAGGGAGAGCCCCTCTCTAGCAGCTATAACAACGCCCACTACTATCTTACTCGCTCCCCTCCTCTTCAGGTCCCTTATCACATGTAGCGTGGTCTTGCCTGTGGCTAGCATAGGGTCAACTATAATGGCTGGCCCCTGGATCTTATCTGGTAATCTATGGTAGTAGACGTCTATCTCCACTCTACCAGGCATCTCCCTCCTCCTAGCAGCCACCAGGCCCACTGGGGCCCCAGGGTATACTTCTAGGAAGCCATCTATCATGGGTAGTGAAGCGCCTAGTATACCTATAATTGTGGGTTCAATCCTAGGCTTTAACTCGACAGCTCTAGCCTCCAGGGGTGTAGTGACTTCAACCTCGCTCCACTCAAGCTCCCTAGATGACTCCACAGCCAATACTATGCCAGCAAGTTTTAGGAACCTCCGGAAATCCCCTACCCCAGTTGACTTATCCCTTAGAACGCCTAGGATCCACCTAGCTATAGGTAGGCTCTCTCCTAGGATCCTAACCTCCATTCATCAACCCAGTACAACCACGTTTCTACGCTCTATCCTATAAAAGCTTAAGATAATAGTGAGTATAATCCTGATATTGCAGGTGGACTAGTATATAAGCTGGGGGATGCAGGGATCGATGGATCTAGGCTATATAACTGGTAAAGCGCTGGCTGTCATGAGGGAGGTACCTCTATGTGATAGGTGCCTTGGTAGATTATTCGCTAGACTGGGCTATGGATGGACTAATAAGGAGAGGGGTGAGGCGATAAAACGCTTGGTTATAATGGAGCTTCACCGACTAGCCAGGGAGGACAGTGAAGAGGCTATGAAGGTCCTAAAGGATACGGCACAGAACATAGGACCTCTAGTAGAACACTTGTACAACGAGCTCTTCGGCTCGAAGCCTGAGTATAAAGAGTGCTATATATGTGGAGGGTTATTGGACAGGTTCATAGAGGAGGTGCCACCCAAGGCTATACCCCTACTCAAGAGCTTTGATGTTAGGAGATTCATAGTCGGGGTAAGGATTGATGAGAGGGTTAGGAGGACTGAGGAGTCAATTAAGCTGGGCCATATGCTGGCATACGGGGAGTCTATAAAAGCCGAGATAAGAAGGGAGATTGGCAAGAGGATCCAGCTGCATGGATTCGCAGCAGACTTCACAGATCCCGAGGCAACGGTACTAGTATCCTTCCCCTCGGGGGAAGTCGACATACAGGTTAGCAGCTTATTCATTAAGGGGAGGTACTGGAAGAAGGGAAGGATGATCAGCCAGGCATACTGGCCGTCACCAGAGGGACCTAGATATTTCAGTGTGGAGGAGGCATCATGGGGGCTACTGAAGCCTCTGGGTGGTGAGAGGGTTATAGTACATGCTGCTGGGAGGGAGGATGTAGACGCCAGGATGCTAGGGTCTGGTAGACCTGTGTTAATAGAGGTTAAGGCCCCTAGAAGGAGGAGGGTGGAGTTGAAGGCCTTAGAGAATGAGGCTAACGCCGCTGGGAGAGGGCTGGTGGAGTTTAGGTTGGAGAGCTTTGGTAGGAGGAGGGATATAAGGTATTATAAGGGGGATGCAGCTGGCTCTGTAAAAGTCTACAAGGCCCTTATAGCCGTTGAAGAAAGCATCACCCCCGATGACGTGGAGATGCTGGAGAGAGAGCTTCATGGGAGACTCATTAGCCAGTGGACTCCACGTAGGGTTCTCCATAGAAGGGCTAATGTGCTTAGGAGGAGGAGGGTATTAGGGTTATCATGCATACAGCATTCAAATAATATAATTGAGTGCCTGATTAAAGCTGAGGGTGGATTATACATTAAAGAGCTCGTGAGTGGCGACGAGGGGAGAACCACTCCTAGCTTCACAGAACTCCTTTCACGCAGGGCTGAATGCGTAGAGCTTGACGTTGTGGGAGTAGAAGTTATACATGAATAGATATAGCAGGATAATTAGCATGGGCTGCCAGAGCGTAATTGTAATAATTCAGATGACATACCTATCCAGGAGACATGGCTTGGTGATCCTCACGGGTGCTATTTAATGAATAAATATCCACTGCTAGTCGCAGTGTGGTTGGCAGTGCTTATAGCACTCCTACCATGGACTCTAAAACTGCCCAGCCTCCTTAGCTATGATGAGCAGATATTCATGCCCAGGGATGCAGAGAGCGTTGTTGGACTGGAGATCTTAAGGGAGAATGGAATAGAGGCCAGGGATGTTCTAATAGTAATAGTGAAGCCAAACGACTATGAAACAGTTAAGAATGTGGAGGAGTCCTTAGCAACGCTGCCAGGCGTGGCTAGCATCACTGGGCCAGCAACAGCCTACGATTCAATAATAGCGAGGATCGAGTCGATAGTAGCCAACATGACCTATATACTTGAATCAGCTAATTCCACGTACACTAAACTCCTAGATAAGCTAGATGAAGCGTTAAACGCGTTAAGGGAGGTCGAAACCATACTAAACGGGACGTATGGAACAGCCGAGTTGTTTCTAAGAATAGCTAGCCTATACTCGGCTATAGGGGCCGAGGATCCCTATTACATGGCGTACCGCGACCTGAGGAACCTCACTCCCGAGGAGCTATCATGGTTTGTAGACGGCTTCTACAACAACTTTAGGCTACTCGTTTATAATGGCTATGACCCCGTTGTAGCCGCGGATAGAGCGGTTAAGATGGCGTCGCTGGCCAACCCATTGGTTTGGGTGGTTGTCAAGGACTTCACCATTGAAGACTACAGGGATAGGGATAAGGTAATCGAGTTCATATACAGGGTTGGTAGACTGGAGGAATCAAGCATTAGCCTAGACGACTTGAAGA
>WAQN01000095.1 GCA_015520195.1 Desulfurococcales archaeon
ATGTTATTTAGACTTATTAGGAAATCGTATTGAAATTTGAATATTTGAGGAACATAGGGAACTATATAGATTAGTGCGGCATGGATGTGTCTTTAGGAGAGCGGACTTGGAGTATATGGTATATATTTGGTTTTAGTGGTGATTTCCTCATTATTATTTAAATCAGAGTTTAATGTAATTTTATAAGTCCGTTAGCTTATTTTTAATGGAGCGAGGTGCTAGAATTAAGTGAATCGGTTATATGGGGTTTAATATAGAGGGAAGGGTGGTTAGGGTCTTTTGAAGAAGCGTGGGTTGAGGAGGATAGCTGAGCCGTTGATAGCTCTTATAGACGAGCTCGGCCTAATCCTACTACTCTTGGCTATAGCCTTGTACTATCTAGTGAGTAGGGGTATACTAACTATAGTTGAGGCGGCCATAGTCTTTGGAGGTATAATGCTCTTCGTCGTATTCCTAGTATATAGGGTTGCAATAACCTATAGTAGGGATATAGCGGTCGGGAAGGAGGCGTTGAAGGGTAAGAGGGCTATAGTCATAGAGGACCTACAGCCAGAGGGTAAGGTCCTGCTTGAGGGGGAGATATGGAGGGCTAGGAGTATAGATAAATCGAGAATCCCCTCAGGGGAGAGGGTATATGTAGTTGATGTAGAGGATCTAACACTAATAGTAGCCAGAAGGTGAATTAGCCGTGTGTAGGTGTAGGGGGCTTGAGGGGATAGACCTAGCATTATGCCTAGCACCACCCCCGGGAGAATACGAGGTAGACCTGAAGGTTGGACGAGACAAGTCAATTATAGTGAATAGCGAGGGAGTATACCTAAGACAGCTGGTTACAGACGAGACACTACCATTCATCAACACCCTACAAAGACCACTACCACCGCGCAGAGCAATGGAGTTGGCAGGGCTAACACTGGAAAACCTATACTGTATAGTGGTAAGGCAACTGAAGGCAGCATCACAAGCAGGCTCTATAACGGCCAGGAGAAAACTAGGCGAATGCTTGGATGTTATTAAGAAGATCGAAGAGAAGTGCACGGATTAACTTAAATTAAGATAACCTGTTAATACTTTAATTTAGAATACTGTCTCCTATAACCAGGTTAGGGGGGTAACCACTTGCTGTTTGACCCGGAGCCTAAAAGGAGTCGTAGAGATTTCTTTAATATGGATGATGCCCTAGCTGATTTTATGGATTCTGTTAGTAGTGATAAGCTTATTTTAGTGACGGGCTTGAGGCGGTATGGGAAGACCTCACTTATACTCACCGGGCTCAACGAGGCGGGGGTAGAGTATGTCTTTATAGATTGTAGGTTATTACCATCTGGGATGATAAGTATTAGAGAGTTTCTGAAGTTGCTTCATAGAGAGTTAAGGTCTCATTCATGGGCTAGGAGAATTCTCGATAAAATCGCCTATATAGATATTCACGGTTTAAGCATCCGGATCTCAAGGCTTCACGACGTAATTATTGACGTGCTGGAGGCTCTGGGTGATAGGGTGCTCGTGCTAGATGAGGTTCAGGAGTTGAGGAGGTCTACCTATAGGTTTGACTCCCTCCTAGCCTACCTTTATGATCACACTAGGGTTAGAGTGGTCGTATCAGGCTCTCAGGTAGGCATGCTCTATAGGTTCCTCAGGGTCAATGATCCAAGCGCTCCACTCTATGGCAGGCCATATCATGAAGTCAGGGTTCCTAGATTAAGCGAGGAGCAAGCCAGGGAATTCCTAGAACTTGGGTTCAATGAGTATGGGTTGAAGCCAGACGAGAGGGTTATAGATGAGGCGGTTAAGGCATTCGACGGCATAGTCGGGTGGCTGACATTCTTCGGCTATACATATTCCAGGGATAGAAGGAGTGTTAGAGAGGTGCTCGACTATGCATCTAGCCTAGCCGCCAGTGAAGTCATGAAGGCCTTAGAGGTACATGGTGTAGCGGTGCCACGCTATACAGAGGCGTTGCGGGTAGTAGCGTCTCTGGGTAAGGCTAGGTGGAGTGATATATTGAGGGGTGTAACTATGAGGCTAGGCAGGATCCCTAGGAATAGGTTATCATCTATAATAAGGGATCTAGTAGATATGGGTCTTCTAGAGAAGACACGTGAAGGCTATTATAGTGTACCAGATCCTATAGTTAGGCATGCAATCTTGCATAAAGTTAGGGTTTAACCGTTAAACATACTCCCTACCTATAACCTCTCTTGCTATTATGAGCTTCATTATGTTCTGGGCTCCTTCAGCTCCCACAAGGTATGAGAGGGATCCAAGCATTCCCCGGTATACGTTGGTCTCCTTGACGTATGATAGTGCTCCATAAGTCTTCATTAGTGTTTCATAAGCTCTTACACTGGTCTCCACAGCCTTGAGTTTCGCTGAGGCAGAGTAGAAGCTTAAGTCCCTCGGCTTTAAGCCTGGCTCCCGCTTAAAGTATATCCTATCGGCCATCCAGGCTGCCTTGTAGACTAGTAGCCTCGCGGCCTCTATCTCCATGGCTACCTCGGCAATAGGGAAGCTTACACCCTGGAATGATGATATAGGCTTATCATCGAATAGTCTCCTCTCCCTGCTCCATTCAATCATCCTCTCCAGAGCCCACCTGGCAGTTCCTATATTCGCTGCTGCAACTAGGATCCTTGCCAGGTTGAACCCCTCCATTGCTATATAGAAGCCCCTATTGACCTCTCCAATGAGAGCTTTATCTGGTATATACGCATTGTTTAGTTTAAGCATGCCAGTGGAGATGCCATGCCTCCCTATGGTCTCTAGGATGGAGTATTCAACGCCATCTGATATTGCTCCATCCTGTTTAGCTATGAAGGCGAAGGCAGAGATCCCTCTATGCCTATCCTCTACCCTACCAGTTCTAGCGAGGAGAAGCCACCCCCCATAATCCAGTTCCTCAAATACCTCTCTGACACCACTTATGAATATCTTCTCTCCCTCAACCTCATAACCTCCCTCAACTCTCCTAGCGATAGTCATTAGGCCTCCAACATCACTTCCACCCCTAGGTTCTGTAGACGCTATCCCGAAGAACGCCTCACCCCTGCCAACTCTAGGTAGGACTTCAGACTTAACATCCTCACTCCCATAGAGGGACAGTATGAAAGGCCATGCATTATTCAACAGCGTATAGACAGCTAGGCCCATAGAGGGATCAGCGTAGCCTACCTCCTCAGCCGCTATGGCCGCAAAAACAAAATTCCCTCCCTGACCCCCATACTCCTCAGACACCGGGATGGCAAAGAAACCCTGCTCACCCATAGATGTAATCAACTCTCTACCAGCCCTTCCCCGTTCATCAATTTCAGCCCAGATGGGAGCGACATTCGACTGTAGGAAGCTCCTAACAGATTCCCTAAACAATTCTTCGTCATTACTAAACGAGTAGTCCACCATGAATTACCACCAAGGAATTCACATAGGCACTACTTCGGGGTAATAACGTGTTTTAAGAAGCCTATTCATTATAGAGTTAATATGAAGATGAATCATGCTAAATAAAGTATAGGGTTTTAATATGATACCTATAATCCACGGCAATTATAACTTGCCAGCTAATAAGTTTAACTCTAACGTTGTAATAAACACTAAACAGCTGAATTATCATGAATAAGGGGAGTACCAGGTGGATGTTAAAGTATCTAAGGAGGAGACTTGGGACTTCCCACTAAGCCATCCCTCTAATAGGTATTATGTGCTAGTCGATGACTATAAACTATTAATTGACGCTGGAGCACGTCCTCTAGCAAACTATTCAGGTATAGACTACATCATGATAACCCACTGGCACTGGGATCATACATACGGTTTATCATCAGTATCCAATACAAGAGTTTGTTTAGATAGAGCCACCTTAGCAAGCCTGAATCCCAACAAGGCAAGGGAATCTATAGTTGGAGTGGCAAGGGCTGTAGGCTTTAGAGAGAATGAAGACGCAGTAAAATTAATAGAGGCATTCATAGGGAGATACTCTACCATTCAAAACGCTATATCAAGGCTAGAAGTATATACACTAGAAGAGTGTCCCCCGATAGAAGCTGGCATCGTAAGATACCTGAGATGCCCAGGACACTCTAGAGATCATATATGCTATATTATAGGCGATCATGCATTTGTAGGAGATAACATACTGCCTTCAACTGGAACAGTCACACTACTAGACTTAGCCAGCTATAATGAATCAATGATCAGATTAATGGCTGACACGCAATGGCGTATAGCTCATCCTGGACATGGAGAGTCTCTGGACAAAAATAAAGCTTTAGAATGGTACATAAATCATTATAAACATAAGGAGAAGAGGTTACTACAGGTATTATCCAGGATACCCGAAGATTCATGGATAACGATAAAACGCTTAATGGATATTATTTATGGAGTAAAGGAGACTTTAACGATTTATATTGTTGCACGGACATTAATCGGTTATATAGCTACACTTGAAAATATGGGAATAATCGAAGTGGATAAGAGCCAGTCACCATGGAGAGTAAAATTGAAAAATCATAGATTCTAATATATTATTTAATATAATAACTCTATAAAAGTAATTAACAGGGAAAGTTACAATTTTAACCATGCATGAACCATCATATAACTATTAACTATTCAGTTCATGGCAGCTCTAGGCTAGTTTATCTCGGCTAATGATAAGGTGTCTACTATTACATATAAATCATGTGAAGTGGCATAGTGCAATTCAGGTAGGGGGATAGAGGTGACATAGTTGAGTGGGACACTGGTTGAGATACACAGAAGCGAAGGCGTGGGGTTCCCCTCGTTCGATACGCAATATGCAGGAATAAGCCTTGGTTCAGGCCCCGGTGCTAGGAAGAGAGGAGGGATGTCTCTAGCGATTCCTAGACCTGAGGAATCAGCGTGTGAAGTAGCCCTTCTCTCCGTTGGTGTCAGGACTAAGGCTGCTACAGTCCCCTTTAGATGGAGACTTGCTGTAGATGGTTCTACCATATCCAGGGAGTTTAAACCCCAGTTTAGGGTTGAAGCAGATGAGTCTACTTATTACAGGGTTGTATATGACGCGAAGCCTCTCCTATACTCTAAACTGGTTTCAACTGTGGATCACAGGTTACAGGTACTCTATGATGGATTTCAACCTATAGTCTTGAGTGATGCTTCGATGCTAGCTGTATTCAAACACGAGAAGTCGAGGTACTCGGTGTCGTATCATACGGGGGCTATGACTCTTACTCCAGGTGATGTTGTCAAGGTTGATGCTAACATAGGCAATAGTTTTGGTGGGGAGAGGATCGCTATTGTATCAGTTTATGTTCCGTCTCCTCATGCGGTTATAGAGGTTATAGCTGGAGGCTCAGAGCCATTGAGAGTTGAGGGACCAGGCTATAGGAGTATAAGAGTAAAGGTGCCGTATAGGGGATATATGGTTCCAGTAGCTGTGAGGTATAGAGAGAGTGATGTCAGATTCTATCCAAAAACCGCTATAATAACTGATGTTGTAGTTATGGAGGCAACGTACCCAGTACCGAGATTAAAACTCGTGGTGGATGAAGTATATGTAGACGATGACAAAGTATCTATGAAAGGTTATGTAGAGAATATAGGAGACGACTGGGTTAGAAGGCCTCTACTTGTAGTATTGGGTATGGGTGTTCAATTACTAAGAATGGAGATAGACGACATAGAACCTGGGGGGGAAAGAGTATTCACAGCTACAGTCAACGTCTCAAGGCTTCCTGTGAAGCCGTCTAAACTAAGTACAAGAATAATATGGAGTATGATGGGGAAAACAATATTTGATGAAGTAATAGTGAGGTTATACCCGTAGATCACCTCTACGCTGAATATAAAGCCTCAACGGTTTAGCAAGGTTATAGCAATCAGCCGCCTTATAAATGAAACCCTCCTCTAAAAGCCTTATAAGGACGCGGATAGGGTCTCTAACTCCCCTAGCCTTTAGCTCTGATATAACCCTAAGATCCCCCACTGATAGGTTCTCTAGAAAATAGTTAAGCGTTTCACGTTCATCCCTGGAAAGCCTGGAAGCCCTCTCTATGAGCTTAGAAGCTTCAATAAGCCAATCCTCAACCATAAATCAGCTCCCACTTTATGGTGGATCTTCTGAGGGGAAATAAACGTAGAGTGGAGACACGATTTCTTTAAATTAATCAATTTATAAGGGTAACCATGAGCTGTAATATCAACCGGGTGTGTTTAATGCCTAGGTCGCCAGTAGCTAAACTAGCAGACGCTGTGAACTGGCTGGAAGCAGAACTTAAAAAACTAGATGATGAAACCCGTGGATCCGCCAATGAGATACTAAAACTAGCAGATATGTTGGCTAGAGAGCTTTCAAACGACATTAAGATAACTGCTAGAATGGCTATAGAAGAGGCTGAAGAGGCTGAGAGAAGGGAGGCTGAGAGGTTAGAGACTGAGTATAGGAGGCGTGTAGAAGAGCAGATAACTATGGTCAGAGACAAAGCTTCGAAGAACATTGACAAAGCAGTTGAGGCTGTAATTGAGGAATTAAAGAAATTAATAGCTGGTGGCTGAAATGATCAAGCCTCTATCCTATGCTGAGATACTGCCAAAACTAAGAATCCTGAAGTCCAAGCTATTAACCCCTGATAAGGCCAGGGAGCTACTTTCAACGTCTACTATTGAAGATGCATTAGCGGTACTCAGGGATACCATGTATGCAGTGGCATCTGAGGCTAGAAGTGTCGAAGGAGCAACAGTGGCATTGGTTAACCTGTTCTTCAGTATAGCCAGAGGGCTGGAGGCTCATGCTCCAAGTGATGCGAAACAGTTCATAAAGGCGTTTATGGGGGATGAAGAGCTTAGAGATGCACTTATAGCTCTACAGAGGGCATATCTAGGGAAGCCAGGAGTATATGAGCTCCCTACTTATAGGGTTGAAGGCTCATTACTCCGGAGGATAGCCCAGGATCCAGAGGCTATAGCTAACCCCCATAGATTTGTAGAGGCAGCTCAGGACACATGGGCTAGGTCGTTCATCTTAAGGGTAAGTGAGTTATACAACGAAGCTAAGGAGGCTAGAGTAGTGTCATGGTACCATTTGCCCTCAAGCATTAAGTTGTATGCATCCGCGATGGAGAAATTGGATAGCGTGTCTAGGAGGAACGTCGAAAGGATACTATGCCCCATGATACATTATAGAATAGCTTCAGCCCTACTCCAAGCAAAGGCAAGCAACTTTGATGCAAGAATACTAGATAGGGTTATGGAAGGATTGAAGGCATGCGGGGTTAACTGGGCCCAACTAAGGCTAGTTTATGAAAGGGAACCATCACCCCAAGACCTAACAGTGTCGCTTAGAGACCTACTTAGGCGGGTGAGACTTGAGGGCAAAGACTATATAGAAGCCCTGGAGTCAGCTAGGAGGAGTTATAGAGTAGAGTCCAAGATGTCGGCTCTAGCAGCTTATGCAAGTTACCCCTACAATCCAGCACTAGTGGTTGCTGCCCTCATGCTAGTGAAGCTTGACATAGAAGATGTAAAGACTGCTCTTACATCTATAAGTTTAAGGCTAAAACCTGATGAATATACTGTATTAACTGTCTTCGAGAGATAAATTCGACCAATAGTATATGAAGTCCTAAGCTTATTAAATAACCTCTAGGAAGCGGTGTGCTAGGCATGAATACACTATATTTGATGAGTATAAGGCCACAATATGCTAGGATGATATTTGCAGGTATTAAGAAGTACGAGTTAAGGAAAGTTAGTGGAGCACCAGTTGTTGTTGAAGGGAGCACTATAATAGTATATGTTAGTGGTAGAGTGAAGGGGATCGTAGGCGAATTCCGGGCAGGTAAAGTATTCAAGAGCGTACCAGAGAAGATCTGGGGACTTGTATATAGGCCTGGAACTGGTATTAAAGAGGATGCATGGGCTTACATACGGGGAGCAAAACAGGCTATCGCAATCGAGGTCCAGGACGCAGTAATGTATGAGAGGCCAGTGACGCTTGATGAGATTAGGAGAATACTACCTGGCTGGATGCCTCCATTTAGCTATAAAGTGATCGGTGAAGGGGATCCACTCTATGAGCTTATAATAAAACCGATTAGGATGAGATATGGTCTAGAATAGGATAATTTCTATATCTAGTGATAATATGACTTATTATTTAGAGTTCTACATAGCCCTTAGCTTTCGAAAACTCAAAAGGAGTAGCCACTTCTATATGATGCGTTACTGGCAGCTCCGGCGCGGGTAGCCCTGTTCCCCATAGTTCTCTTTTAAGTAGCTCTCTTATAGCTATCCTTATGACCTCACTTCTACTAGAATACCTGCCAGCTTTTACAAGCTCGTCTATCCCCCTTACATAGATATCTGGCATTTTGACTGTCACTAGCCTCACAGCCATCACCGATAGAAAAATTTATAAGGGCTAGAATATTTAAGAGTCTAATCCACACGGACGACGTATTACCCTTCATGGTTAGGAGGCATTCGGGTACATCAAAGTTTGAGTCTTATGCACGATCCGGTGAACCCCCCAGTAAACATGTCGATATTAATATTTTAGCACTACAATGCATCCTTAAATAAATAGGCTTAGGCTACCTTGAAAAAGCGGGAGTGAATGGGAAATGGCTGTAGGCCAACCATCTTACCAGGATCTAATCATGGATATAATAAATAACGCTCTAAACGATCCAGTATATGCTGGTATACTTCTACTTCAAATATTAATAGGGGTGGGACTGGGTTATTTCACAATTAAAGCTGCGAAGTATATAATAGTCGTATTAGGCCTTATAGGAGCAAGCTTGGCCCTAAATGCTTGGGCGCTTGGACGAAGCCCTGAGTCTAGTGTTGTAATGGTAGAGGACGTAGCCGTGAAGTTAAAAGATATAGCAGTGCCAGTTGCCAGGATGGTTGGTTTAATGACCCTGGGTCCACTAACTATAGGCTTCATAGTAGGGGTAGTAATCGCCTTAATTAAATCCTAGACTAAATTATACTAAATGGAATGTTGTTAACCATACTTGTCATCTTGAAATGCTAAGATCTTCAAGGGCATTATACCTTAATGAACTTAATGAATTTATGTATATGTGGATAGCTATAGTTTATGAGCCTCTCGTTTAGCCTGCTAGCTCTCCGCTTATCTCATCAACGTATTTTCTTATTTCATCCGGGGTCATCTTCTTGAATAATTTTTCATCTCTTTTAATGTAGCCGATCTCAACCATGTTATGTAGCTCTTTTAATAGAATCTCGGGCTTCTCCTCTCCTCCCTTAACCCTACTCTCGAATAGCGCCTTTATTGTAAGCTTAATCAAACTATCAAGGTCTAGGTCTGGCTTGTAGTGTTTCTCGAAGAAGTCGTTAACATATGATTCCCCAAGCCCTATAGCTACTGCATAGTAGCTAAAGTATTGGCCTCCAGGGTCAGTCCTGAAAAGCCGTGTAGTGCCATCTGGGTTTACTCCTCCCAGTATAAGTGAGACCCCAAATGGCCTGACTCCTCCATGTTGTGTATAGACCTGTTTGAGATCCGCTATAGTTTTTGAGAGGTACTCTATCGTTGGGGGTTCACCGTAGAGTAGCCTGTGCCTTACGGCCACAAGCCTAGCGTAGTCTATAAGAACCCTTCCATCACTGCCCATGCCTGCAAAGGCTACCCCCACGTGGTCGTCTACCTTGTAGATCTTCTCTATATCGGCTATATCTAGTAGCGGCGAGAGCTTTCTCTTCTCAGCCGCTAGGATAACGACTTCTTTAGTCCTTAGTCCTAGACTAGTCCACCCCTTTCTCACGGCTTCAAAGGCGTACCTGACCTGGTATAGGTCTCCTTCAGGTGAAAATATTATGGCAGCTCTATCATAAGCTGTAGGTGGGACTCCCATAGCCATAATTTACCGCCTCTCCCAGTGAATAGCCGGGTATATGAGAGACTTTAAAAGTTGAGTATGCACAAAACCTATAATTAGCCTATGAGGAAGAGACCGACCAATGAATGATGATTTAATCATCTCTCCACCGAGGCTATCAGTACCACCATGTATTGAGGAATCTATGCTCCGGAACCATGTATAGGGGGTCTAATGCTGCACGACACACCCTTTGGAATACGCATCCCCCATTACACCCATTCATAACGCGGCAATTATCTCTGCACCGCGACCTACATGTTGGCATATCACGGGTACAGCATTTTCTGCCGAAGAGCCAGAGGAAGTCGTCTAATATGAATGGATCCACCCCTGAGGCCCTTGAGAGCTCCTTATATGCCAGCCTAACTGTCCACCTCAGCATCACATCCTCATCCGTGCTAAGGTTAACTTGACCTGCTATCCTCTCTCTGGTCTCATCGTCTACGCTTACGATGCCCAGCCTTAGTGCTATTCTAGTCAAATGGTTATCTACCGGGACCTCCTTATTATGTGGATCATGTATAGGCAGTACCCCACGCCTCTCCAGGAACTTAGCTAATAGAAACGCCTTTTTCTCTACCGGGTCCTGATATGCTTTAAACACCTTTAACGCGTCTATAAACCCTTCAGATACATCCCTTCTAAGGAACCCCTTAGATCTTATAATCAACTCGAAGGGATCTCCATTATACAATGTGAGTAGTTTTCTTCCAAGATCCCTTAACAGCTCTACTCTAATATGCACGTCAGGTGGCTCTATCCTCTTACCTCTATACTCAAGGCTGAGCCATGAGCGTAGGTCGTCTCTTGTCACCCTTGATAGTCTATCGGGGTAGAAGAAGTCTGGGTCTTCTATGAACTTTAATGAACCTAGCTTGTAGAGTAGGTCTGCACCGTGATAGAATCGTCCTTCAACAAAGCCTTCATAAGGCCTATTAGGTCTACTGAGTCTGTGATCCATGGCTACCATGACTAGGAAGTATGCAGCTACATCTCTTTTAGGCGAGGATACCGGGGGATAATAGTTTTCGTCAGTGAAGGGGTCGGGTTCTATCTTCAATACCGCTCTCTCCACGTATGTTGATATTTTATTGATGGCCTCATAATTGACTCCAACCATTAAGTTACCCGTCATGCCTTACACCAGCATTATTCTCCTCACTCCACCCTCCTCCATTACGTAGATCCTCCTTCTACCAAGTGTGAATATGGCTATTTTATGCTGTGAGACTATTATCTGTTCGAATAGGAAGCCTGGAGGAGGATATACTGTAATATAGCTACCTATGTTCTCCAGTTTAGTGTAGCCTATCCCGAAAGGGCCTATATTAAAATCTTTAGATGCCCTAACTATAACGCCATACATAGTCTTAGGCTTAATCCCTTTTATCGGAAATGCCAGATCCACGTAGACTATCTTCCTTTCACCCCTTCTGTCGGCGATATACTCTCTAACATCCTCGTATGGCCCTTTTATCGTTAGCTCTCTCTGCTCGATTCCTAATTCAGTATTTGAACCTCTAAACAAGAGAGTCCCCGATCTCTCTCTAACTTCAAGGTAGCCACTGAGCCACTCTAGGTAGACTACCCTACCATCCACTTGAATCATGCCTCTATGACTACTCCAACAATCTTTAGGTAACACGTCAATTTAACCTAAATTATCTCTAGGGTAATCTAACCTATAATTGGCCTACACTATTGGTATTCATTTACTGGAGGATTCGTCATGGACGAGAATGCCGTCTTAATTAGATACTCTGAGATAGCGGTTAAGGGCTGGAGAACTAGGAGACGCATGGAGAATCTATTAGTTAAGGCTATAAATGAGGTCCTGGAGAAGCATAATATAAAAGGGTACATTGAAGTTACTGATGGACGTATACTTGTATTAGATGTTTCAAGTCCATCTAAGGCTGCTGCCTCTCTCACCAGGGTTTTCGGTGTGAAATCCGTCTCTCCAGTATACATCTTCAATTTTAACAGTATCGATGACATAATTGATACTGCAACTATCTATTTTAGGGATAGAGTTAAGGGGAAAGTGTTCCGTGTAAGGGCTAGAAGGGCTGGAAGACATGACTTTACTAGTAAAGATGTGGAGAAACTAGTGGGGGCAGAGCTACTAAGAGTCGGAGCAAAGAAAGTTGATCTAACTGCACCTGAATATACGGCATACATTGAAGTGAGAGATAAAATAGCCATGCTCTACGACATGATAATGGAGGGGCCGGGGGGGCTCCCCATAGGAAGTGAGGGGCCTATACTAGTCCTATTCAGTGGAGGATTCGATTCAACAGTGGCTAGCTGGATGTTAATGAAGAGAGGTAGTCCAGTACACCTATTACATTATGACTTGGGGAATCCAGAGGCTGTTAGAATAGCTATAACAGCAGCTAAGATCCTAGCTGATGAGTGGAGTTACGGCTATGACCTACCACTTCATATAGCTAACCTAAAGGGTGTATCCATGATAATATCTGGCTTGGTCAAGCCCGAGTATAGGATACTAGTATTGAGGAGGTATATGATGGAATACGCGATTAACCTAGCCGAGTCCCTCGGCATAGAAGCTATAGCCACCGGAGAATCCCTAGGCCAGGTAGCTAGCCAGACGGTCAGAAACCTCAACCTGATAAGCGGTGGCTTGAGACTGCCTGTATATAGGCCTGTGATAGGCATGGATAAGGATGAGATCGTAGAACTAGCCAGGAGAATAGGCGTCTACGACGTAGTAAGCAAGCAGATCGAAGTATGTGGACAAGCTCCCACGCCTACCCCACATGGTTCCCCAAGGATCTTCTGGGAGGAGTACGAAAAGATACGGGACATTCCAGGCCCTGAGCCTAGAACACTATATCCCAAGAGTGAAGGTTTAGATAAGCTAATTAGAGCTTATACAGGATAGCTTAATATGATGGATGGGCGGAGATGACGCGTCAGAACCCTTAGGGGTGGTGAAGAGGCCCTCGATCAGCGACTAGTAAGTCTCTCGATTACTTTCCTTGAATCCTCTAACTGTTTATCTGATATATACAGGTGCTCTCCAATATCCACTAGGACGTCGTTTCCTATGACTAGAGACTCGACTCTAGCTCCAGACGAGTAAACATTTATCAAGAGACTGGCATCACCAGTATATAGCATCATCGCTGGGGGTTTAATCGTATTATAGACCACGATCTCCGCAAGCCTACCCTTCCTCAATACTGGCGGCTCTAAGCCTAGGACCTCAGCGAGTCTATGACTCATGGCATACACGTTGCCTAGATTAGTCAGGCTATAGCTAGCTCGTGTAAATAGAGCTAATACCCTTGAGCCGTTACTATAACCCCAGCCGTTTCTCTCATAGATATGGGCATCCCCCGGACACCTGGTACCAGCTACAAGTGCCTTTACACGCGGAGTACTACTCTCTTTATTATGACATGCTGGCATAGCTAAATAATACCTTCCTCCAACAGTCTCCTCGATTATGTCTAGGACTCTCTGGTCTACACCCTCTATTATTAAGGTTGTTATCCCATTCATATGAGCCTCATATACCGCTGGAAGCGCAGCTAGAGCTAGTTCTTTACTACTTGTAGACGTATATAGGCTGAGTCTATCAGCCATATCAGGCATTCTAAGCCTGATAGGATAAGCTAGTGCATCGATCAAGCCGACAAGTCCTGGAGCTATTATCCTACCCCGGCCACCCAGTATAAGACCAGCGAATGTGTAGTCCTCCGGTACAGGTGATTCACCTATATCCTCGATTACCCCGTCCTTCACATAGACGTATCCGTCGTGCACTACTTTATCACTTGAGATGAGCACGGTTCCGGTTAGCAGTATATCAACCATATTCAGATCCCCACATTTGAATGTGCATAGATGCATTAAAGATTTGTCAGTAGGGCTCTCAGCTATATATAATATTTAGATTGCTATTAATCCTGTGTGTTACTATATAGCATGGCTATGGTGATAAAGGGGATGAGTTATATAAGGCGGGTTCAGAAGACTGGAGGCTCAACTTATATAGTATCGCTTCCGAAGGAGTGGGTTAAGAGAATTGGCATAACTAATGGTTCTATAGTGTATTTAGATGAACAGCCTGACGGTAGCTTGCGTGTGTCTGCAAGGAGAGGGCAGCCAATTAGAGTAGAGAGGGTGATTAGGGTTTCAAGCGGCCATGCAACGAGCAATGTTATCAGAGAGGTCATATCATCGTATCTTGCTGGCTTTACTAGTGTAAGGGTAGAGATTGAAAATGCATCATCCATTAATAGGTCTAAGCTGAAGGAGATTGTTGAATCCAGCATCATAGGGTTTAACGTCATAGAGGAAACTCCAGACTACATCGTATTCTATAATGTAGCCTACCCCTCAGAGCTCCCACTATTCAAGGCCCTCGGTAACGCGTTCAGAGTAGCTTATTCAATGCTTAGAGACTGTCTAAAGGGTATAGGTGAAGAATCCCCCAGCCTACTAGATAGCGTTATTGAGAGGGACGACCTAGTCGACAGGTTGTACCTGCTCATTGCCAAACAATTAAATGATATGCTCTCTGGGAAACTTAAACCCGAAGACTTAAATTTACAGTCAATGCCTGAGGCCCTCCACGTTTTCCTAGGAGCTAAGAGTATAGAGAGGGTAGCAGACCACGCGACGCTTATAGCATCGTACTCAAAGAGCATGCTCTCTAGAGGCCTAAGGGTGCCAAGCATACTTCTTAATGCCCTGAGCGACGCAACCAATATATTCGAGAATGCAGCTAGATCACTTGTATACCTTAATAAGGATCGGGCTATGAAGACAGCTGTCATGGTAGAGGACTTCTGGGACAGCCAGGCCTCTATAATAGATAAGTTAAAACACGATCCCAACGTCGAGGCGTACCTGGTCTTTGATAGTATAAAGCGGATAACAGGGTACTCCCTGGACATAGCAGAAGCAGTTATAGACATTATGAGCGCTAGGTCTTATATTGGAAAGTTAAGAGAGAATAGGTGAGAGGTTGCAGTTATAGTGAGGATCGAAATAAACCTATCAAGAGGGGAGAAAGCCAGGATCTTCGGGCCAGCGAGTCTACAGGTACACACGGGTAGAGTAGTTCTACTAGGTGCTGAGCTAGCCAAGGGTGACAGCGTTAGGATAGCTGATAGCAGGAGTTATACTCTCAAGTCGGAGGGTGACTCACTTGTTGAAGTGGTCCTAGAGGGTTACGGTAGGATAGAGGCTCCAAGGGACGAAGAGGAGCCTATAGATGAGTGGATATACATTGCAGACACTATACTCGATGAATGCGATAAGCCATGCGTCATAACCGTTATAGGCCCTGTAGATGCAGGCAAGACGAGTTTCTCGGCTCTAGTATCTAACAGAGCGCTGTCAAGGAACGTGCTCCCAGCAATAGTAGATGCAGATATAGGCCAGGCTGATATAGGCCCTCCAGGATTCATCAGTCTAGGAATGCCAGATACATGGATAACATGGCTGCGAGAGCTTGAACCAGTAGCTATGAGGTTTATAGGCTCTATCGAGCCAGGGCCTGTGGCTGGTAGAATACTGGCTTCTGTGACAAGCCTTGTCAACGAAGGTCTCTTACGTGGAGCTGGCGTGGTTATTATAGACACTGATGGGTGGGTGTCTGGCTGGAGCGCTGTCGAGTACAAGCTGGATCTAGTCAGGCTTGTTAAGGCTAGCCACGTAGTAGTCATGGGTGATATAGACCTATATAGGTTCGTGGAGAGGAGCGTGTCTTCGAAGGTATACTATGCCAGAAGCCCCCTAGTATATGCGGAAAGGGATGTTAGTGACCGGAGGCGCCTGAGGTCGGAGAACTATCAAAAGTATATAGGCGGGGAGTCTAGAGAAGTAGACTTAACTAAAGTATCAATACACGGCTCATGCCTTCTATCTGGCTCAATGGTAAGCGATGAAAGCATATATAGAATCAGTAGAGAGGCATTGAAATCTGATATTATAACCATAACTAGGTATCCAGGAGGTTTATGTATACTAGTTGATTCAGACGAGCAACCCGACACACAGACTATAAAGAGCCTTCAGAGGAAGCTGGGAAACGAAACTATAGTTATACATAGAGGCGGCATGACTAATATACTAGCAGCGTTAAGCGGCCCCGACGGTAACGACTACCCGGCACTACTAGAAAGCGTGGATCTAGACTCCATGAAGGCGCTATTCAAAACCAGATACACGGGGCCAGTAGTGAGAGTCATATTTGGGAGAATAAGACTAACCCCAGAATACAGGGAGGAGGGGGTAAGGCGATTATGGATATGAACAAGGAATAAAGGATTAACTAGCCATTAATGCAAAGAAAAATATAAAAGCTACACACTATATAATATGAACAACTGGGCAGCCGGGTCGTCTAGCGGCCAAGGATGCGGGGCTCTGGCCCAGGAGCCCCTCCTGGGGGGAACCCCCGTGACCGGGGTTCGAATCCCCGCCCGGCTACCATAATTAAATGTGCTCTCCTGTACCTTCTAACGCGCTGGTGGTGTGTGTTGGAGCCTGGCAGGGACCTGTTATCGCCTAGCATAAAAAAGCATACGCTACTGGCTGGTTTAGCAGGTGCTGTTTTAGGCTTAATCTTGTCATTGCTAACAGTATATGGTGCAATGGAGTCTCTCTCACCGGTGGGGAGATTCCAGCTCGGGGTTTTACTGGCAATGGTCGTATCTGGCCTTATATACTATCTTCAGGTCTACGTTTCAGGGGGCTCTAGAGGGGTTAGGCTCTATCTGGAAACATTTCTATCGCTGTCAATAATGGAGTTTTCGCTGTGGGCTATACTCTATGACGTGCTATCGTAGGGAGTCCTCATGTCTACTATGTGTTAGTCATTATAATGAATTATACATATAAGTGTGTGGATGCAAGTTGTAGACTACGATGGATGTGTAATAGGCTGGTGGGATATTGAGATGCCTAGTAACATAGTGATTGAGGAGTTCAAATTCCCCTCTGTTGAGGAGATAGAGGTTGAACTAGTTGAGAGGAAAGGGCTGGGGCATCCTGATTATATTAGTGACGCGGCTGCCGAGGCGGCTAGTGTTGCACTAAGTAAATATTACCTGCACCGTTATGGAGACATACTTCACCACAACTTGGATAAAGTCCTCTTAGTCGGTGGACAGGCCTCACCTAAATTCGGTGGAGGAGAGGTTCTACACCCAATATACATAATAGTCTCTGGAAGGGCTACAACCGAAGTTAGAACTAGTAGTGGAGTGGAAAGTATCCCAGTCGGCACAGTAATTGTTAAAGCCGTTAAGGACTGGATCAAGGAGAACTTTAGATTCCTAGATCCCGAGTCACACGTGGTAGTAGACTACAAGATAGGGAAGGGGAGTGTTGATCTAATAGGAATATATGAAAGCAAAGAGAGGGTTCCTAGGGCCAACGATACCAGCTTCGGGTCAGGATACGCACCCTTGTCAACCCTGGAACGCCTAGTCTTTGAAACAGAGCGTCTACTCAATAGTAGAGAGGTTAAATCTCGCCTGCCAGCTGTGGGGGAGGATGTTAAGGTTATGGGGCTTAGAAGGGGTAAGTCGATAGAATTAACAGTGGCAGTAGCTATGATTAGCAGGTTTATCCTAGATATTAGCGAGTACGAATCAGTCAAGGAGGACGTTAAGCAGCTTATCCTCGATAGAGCATCTGAGATAGCGCCTAATCACGATATTAAAGTCTACATAAATACCGGAGACATAATAGACAAGAATATAGTGTACCTAACCGTTACTGGAACCAGTGCAGAGCACGGAGACGACGGGATGACTGGTAGAGGTAACAGGGCTAATGGATTGATAACCCCACTAAGACCGATGAGCCTTGAAGCTACAGCTGGTAAGAACCCCGTAAGTCATGTAGGTAAAATCTATAATGTAGTAGCAAGAGACATAGCCGACAAAATATACAGTGAAGTAGATGGCGTAAAGGAGGTCTACGTTAAACTACTTAGCCAGATAGGTAGGCCAATAGATGACCCATTAATAGCTGATGTTAAAGTAAAGACCGAGGAAGGAGTCAAGCTTACGGGCAATATGAGAAGCGAAATAGAGTCTATAGTAAGTAGCTCGTTAAGCAACATAACCTCTTACACCAAGCTTATAATAGAAGGGAAATCGCAGCTCTTCTAAAAAAGGCTAGTTAACAAGGGTTATTAATACTCTGGCTTGTAATTATTTTGGAATGCTAATTAAGGGTACCCCTAGATCCTGATCCATGGTCTACTGGAGACGCTAGATGACTAGTAGACTACAAAGACTGCTTGAAAGCCTAGATAAAAGAGACTTCGAGGTACTCAGGGTAATAGAGAGGTACATGTATAGATTCGAGTATGTACCCGTGGAGCTCATAGAGAAGCGTTCAAGACTGAAGCCGGGAGAGCTCTTAAAGAGCATCGATAAGCTATCCACATTGAAACTAGTCAAGAGGAGGCTTGGCAGTGTTACTGGCTACACGTTAACCTATACAGCCCTAGACTTACTAGCCCTGGCTAATCTTGTATCACGCGGCGTGATATCCAGGATCGGGGACAGGATAGGTGTCGGTAAGGAGAGTGACGTCTACATAGCAGAGACTCCTACTGGCGACCTCGTTGTAGTCAAGTTCCATAGAGAGGGTAGAACCTCATTCACCCACCTGAGAAGACATAGAGCCTATGTAGCTAGAGTTGATAGGGTAGGATGGCTTAGGATAGCTAAGCTAGTCGGCGAGAGGGAATTCAAGGCCCTGCTATCACTTCATAGAGAGAAAGCCAGGGTTCCTGAGCCAATAGCCTACAATAGGCACTGTGTAGTCCAAGAATATATTCCAGGCATAGACTTATACAGGGTTAAACAGTTGGACGAAGCAACAGCAAAGAAGACGCTTCTCGAAATACTAGAGTCTCTAAGGATAGCCTATCTTAGGGTAGGCATAGTCCATGGCGACTTAAGCGAATATAATATAATGATCACCGATGAAGGGGAGGCCTATATAATAGACTGGCCACAATATGTGTATAGAGAGGATGAAACAGCAGAGTCTCTGCTAAATAGAGATGTAAATTATATAATAAGGTTCTATAAGAGAAGATATGGGATCGGGGTAGAGCCAGATAGGGCTCTACGATACATTAAGGGGGAGATTAATGCAATCTAAGTCTAGCCCCCTCTACATGGGGGTAGACATACAGTATGGTAGCCCACAGGCTAGGGGAGGGGCTAGATACTATGTAGTTGTGGTAGATTCACGCGGGATTCTAGTTGATAAAGCCTCAGATGCTAGTATAGCTAGGGTCATAAGGCTAGCATGGAATTACAGGCCTAAGGCTATAGGCGTCGATAACATATATGAGTTGGCTTCAGACGCGAGAGACTTGGCCAGGATAGTCTCACTACTTCCTCCAGAAACCGAGATAATACAGGTAAACGTGGACCATGATCAGACACTACCCCTCCAACGTATAGCTAGGGATGCAGGATTCGAGATCACATCTAAACCATCCCCTGGAAGAACAGCTTATATAGCAGCTGTCCTAGCATCTCAGGGTTATGGCCAGCCTGTGAGGCTGGTTGAGGAAAAAACGCTTATAATAGTCTCTAAGGGTAGGAGCTCCGGTAAAGGCGGGTGGAGCCAGCAGAGGTATCAGAGAAGACTCAGGGCTGGCGTACATCAGGCGGCTATGAGGATAAAGGAGTTGCTAGATAATGCTGGTTTAGAATACGATTATAGGTATAGGAAGAGTGAGGGTGGACTGGAATCAGCTGTATTCACCGTGTATGCTGAGAGATCCAAGCTTAAGGGAATAGTTAGAAATCATAGCGGCCCTGACTATACGGTTACCGTGAAGCCTGTATATAAGAGTAAGATTATCCTTGGCAAAACTGGTGAGAGACCCCAGAGACCAGTGATAGTAGGATTCGATCCTGGTATTTCGTCGGGGATAGCTATTATCGATTTGAAGGGTGAGATACTCTATGTTGATAGTTTTAAGAGCCTGGATAGAGGGAGCATGCTTGACATAATACTACGATATGGAAAACCAATAATAATAGCTGTTGATGTAAAAGATATACCCGATAGCGTTAGAAAGCTTGCAGCCCAAATCGGGGCTCACATATTCACCCCCGACAGTGACATAAGCACGGTTGAGAAGAGAGAGCTCTCACTCAAGGCATTGAAGGGTAAGATGCCTAAAGACTCACATCAAAGAGACGCACTTGCAGCTGCATACAAGGCCTATACATTTATGAGGAGTAAACTCGACCACATAGACTCCTACCTGGCTAGGCTAGGTATAGGCTTAGACCCTGAATCTGTCAAGGTAGAGGTTCTAAAGGGTAAGAGCATAGCTGAAGCTATTGAGAAGGAGATAGAGAGGAGGCTAGGTGAGAAGGATAGGCTAAAGGGGGCTGAAAGGGCTAGGGAGAGAAACACCAGTAGCCATGCAACCAATGTCTCTGAGAGGGGTGAGTTGAAGCTTCAGATAGAGGCTTTGAAAGCTGAAAAGAGGATGCTCGAAGAAAGGATCCAAAGACTTGAGAGGGAGCTTGAGAAGGAACGTATTAATGCTAGAATAACCATTTCATCCATCAAGAAGGAGGCTTATAAGGATTCAGAGTTAAGGGCTTATAGGGACAGGATTGAAGCCTTAGAGAAGGAGTTAGAAACACTTAAACGTAAACTAGAGGATGAAGCTAGGAATAGGGATTCAATCAAGAGAATCCTATACAAGGTTTATATCGGAGACACGCTTATGGCGAGGGCTATAAACACGCTCACAAAGAGGTCGCTAAACAAGAGTATAACGGAGATAGGGCCTTTGAGGCCCGGAGAGATAGTAGTGGTGAGAGACCCGAACGTATTCGATAGAGAATCAATAAGGATCCTAAGAGACTCCAACATATATGGAGTAGTTATCGAAGGACGTGATAGAGGCTCACTAGGCAACGCGCTTGAGAACGTGGGAATCCCAGTGGTTATCTTAAATGGGGACCAGTCTATTGCAAGAATAGATAGTCTTGTAATACTCAAGTCACAAATAAGAGACCTAATAGCTGATAGAGCAAACTACCTTGAAGAGAGAAGAACATCAAGTTTTAACCTAGAAAAGATAATCAACGAGTATAGGCGTAAAAGATTACAGGCGAGAGATAGACAGCGCCACCCTAATACCCATAAAGCATGAGCAAAGAGGCTATGGAATACACTCTAGATTAAGCCAGCTATCCAAGACTCTCAGCAGCAGCTAATGGTCAGCTGAGACAGGTATCCTCATTGCTTAAATGCTCAGCCCCGTGGATTCCTCATTCCCTCCAGACCTTCTTAATCATTATAGAGCTATACGGGGGTTAGAGACCTCGATTCATTGCACCCTCCTATTAGAGGGCCTCATCGAGGAGTCGCGTCCCCCATTATAATTTAACTCATTGTGTAATCTAAGGCTTAAAGGCTTGTTTGAGATTAAACAAAAATGATTTAGTGATTCTTTGATGATGCGGGGGGTCTAGTATTCAGTATTGTCGGTATTGAATCTTCCAAATGTCTCTCCTGTGAGAGGAGTCTATTGTGAATTAGGATAGAGCACTTCATGGTTTCCTAGTGTTGGTTTTGATCTGCATCGTTACTGGTAGCGGTAGGTTTTAGTTGAAATGGTATTTGTTGTGTTGTTTTTCATTTATTATTTATCTTGGTTAGGAGGTATCCATTATCTAGTTTTTCTAGCTTGTAGTTTAGGCTTTTGGCCGTGACTTCTATTATTTTATGAGTGACGTATAGTTTTTCTTTTTTCCAGGATGGTCTTTTGTAGTCTTTATACCAGTATTCTTCTTTTCCTCCATAGCCGTTGACGAGTATTTCGCTTGCATTCATAAGCATTCCTAGTATGACTGCTCTATCGCCGTCTGTGAAGCCTCCTAGTGGTAGTGTTGAATGGGGGGTGCATATCTGGCTTGTGTATATTAGGTGTTTTCGTTTATTTATTGTTGTTAGCCTGTATACATTGTCTGAATGTATGTGTATGAATAATACTGTTGCTACATATGGTGCCTCATTTATTAAAAGTGTGCTTAGATCTAGGTCTCCGGTTATGTATAGTAGTTTTATTCCATATTCCAATCCGATCCACACAGCTGGCTCTGGACCTCCATAGGTGTCGCAGTCCTCTGGTATATAAGTGGTGTTTGGGCCAAGTATGCAGAGTCTCTTATTGTTAACCCCCCGGTTTACAATGTAGAGTGATTCGCAGATACTCCAGCAATTATTCCATACCATCATTGAGGAACTAGCTTCACTCACCCTAGATATGTCATAGATAGCCTCTGCTATTAGATTATAAGCTCTCAGACTAGCCTTAGATGCCTCAATGAGTCTCCTAGCTATACTACAGCATCTAGAGTATACATTGTAGCATTGATGCATTATTCCCTGTCCCCATGCTTTTCAACTCGGGGCTTGCCGTAAATAACTACTAGTTAGGTGCATGTATTATTTGTTCCACGATCGTGGGATAATATATATTTTTAATTATAGTTTATGGAATAATACTAGTATCCTGTGGGTGCCTATAGCAGTATGAAGGGCACAGTGTTTAAGGGTGAAGCCACGTTCATCAAGGCTCTCCCCCTAATGGCATCAGCACTAATAGCATTAATCATCGGAGGATTAGCTGGTATAGGCTTCATAATGCTACAAGCAGGATACAAGCCCCCTGCAATATTTAGCCTCCTAGCCCCGCTGTATGGCAGTCACTGGTACTTAATGATACTAGGATTCACTCTAGCCCTCATATCAGCTGAGCTATTAACTCTACTCTCAATGGAGTGGGCTAGAAGAGTCGCTCCTCCAGTAATTATAGCAGTATTCCTAGTATTCTACTGGAGCGGGATAATCCTCTACTCCACAGGTTACACCATGCAGGCACTCGGAGCATCTATTATAGTACTAGCTATATCCACGTTATACACGGCTAAAACACTCCTATCTAGGAGCTGGATAGGCTTACCACCGACGCACTACAACTACCTACTAACCCTGACTCCACCCCTAACAGGAGTCATCATAGCATACTGGATAATATCTGAGAAGATGGATCTACCATCATACGATCTCCCAATAGCTACCCTCTTCCTCCCAGTAGCAGCTATCATAGCGGTTGAATCAAGGGACATACCACTACTGCTTGGAATACCACCAACCAAGAGCCTTGCATTGAGGAGCAAGCAGTTAAGGGTAAGAGCCGTGATGGCATACATAGCTTCAGGTATTGGAGTCATACTAGTAGCAATGGGGCATCTAATCCCAGGCGGTTTACTTCTCATCGTAGGTGGGCTTCTAGCAGCCTCAAGTGTCGCCTTACTCCAGGCAGTTGAGTCAGCCAGCAAGGCTATACCCAGAGTAATAAGGGTTCACGTAACCACGCACACGACCATATCATATATTTGGTTTATCGGGGCGGGTGCTATAGCTATAGCGAGTGGCGCTGGATACATTAATTATGTTAGGGTGGATGATGCAATAACACACATGCTAACACTAGGATTCATGTTCAACGTGATTATGGGTATAGACGCTATACTACTCTACGGCCATGCCGGGATAAGTCTCTCCGAGACACCAAAGCCCCAACCCTGGCCAGGGGCATTATTGAATGTAGGCCTAATACTCAGGATACTATACGACATAGGTATAATGCAAGGCTGGGCAGCTGTTGCAAGCGGCTTACTAACTGGCATTGCAATAGTGGGTTTCTATGCTAGGAACATGAGGAATATAAGGAAGATCCTCAAGAGTAAGAGTAGAAAATGAATAGCTCTGGCATAGAAGACGATTTCAGAGTAATAATATTAAATCCATGGTATATATTTTAATATTACATTGGTGGGGGTTATGAGTAGAGGTGTTGAGGGTCTAGTATTTGTAGGATTCATGTTTATCGGCATGGGTATTGGAATGCTTCTTGACAGGGTTGCCGTAGGCACCCTTATCGGCATGGGAATCGGGTTCATAGCCATGGCTATATTAAGAATTAAGGCTTCAAAATCAGAGTAATCCTTATGTTAATTAATGTGACTCGTTATTCTAGTTCCTCGATAAGATGCAGCTCTCTTCCATGACCTTTTGCAACCCTGACTATCCTGGTTCTACCAGGTATCCTCAATATGAGATCTTCATCGGGTACCGCTAAAGGGATATGCCTGTCCTCCCTGGGTAGGATCTTATAGAACATGCTTTTTAGCATCTTAGCGGTTTCCTCTAGTTTCATATCGCCTGGCTCTAGAACGGCGTATACTAGACTTCTATCCCTAACCAGGCTTTCTGGCCCTACTATTATTAGGGGCAGTTTTTCCTCGTCCAGGGTTATTCCTAGCGTCAGGGAGACTCTTAAGGGCTTTAGATAGTTTCTCTTTCCTCTAATTATGAAGCCTCCCTTAGCGAGGTACTCTCCCGAGGGAGGAGTCTTGGATACCTGACTTCCCCAGACCCAGTAGGCTCCCATAGACCCCAATCCTGACTTCCAGGCTTTGCTATACGCTACCGCTATTACTGCCGCATCTATTAAATCGCTCAAACTAGGCTCTCTCCCCTGCGTCTTTAGTACTACTGCTGGAGCGCCGTGTATGTCTGCGTGTATGAATACATCGTTGTCTTCGAGGTACCTACGGACTATGCTTTCATTTTGGCTAGCATCCCTGCCACCTATGGCGAGGAACCCATTACTAGTTATAATCCAGTGGTACCTCTCAAACCAGCGCCTTTTTCTAGCCTTAACCCTTACTGAGAGTCTTCTAGCTTTAGCTCTAACCTCAACCTCCTCCAGCTTAGACATAACCTGTTCTCTAGCCTTGGATGCCCGTTTAGCTTTAGCCTCTAATTCTCCCGCCTCCCTGAACAACCTAACTATTACTCGACTGGCATCTTCATCTATACCTATAGGTATGACTGCATTATCTATGGACACTTTGAATCTCCTCTTACCCACTTCAACCACTCCATTACAGTCTAGAGGGTTTCCCCCCTCGGAGAGCCTAGTTTTAACGCACGAGATCACGTATTCAAGCCATTCAAACCTCTCTGCGAGTATAGATGCCGCTCTCCTAAGCTCCTCTGCCATCTCCCTGTACCTCCTCTCAGTTTCCTCCGCCTCCCTCACACTAGCGAGTAGCCTCTCCATCTCCGCCTCTGCCACGTCTTCCCCTCTACTCTCCCTATGGTAGAAGAAGTCGTCTAGAGCGTCATCCAGGTGATCGTAATCCACTATATCCACGTCATCTCGGAACCTCAAAGGTTTAAAGGGGTCTGCTTCGAAAGGAATCCCGCGTCTGTATACCACATATCCTCTCCCCCTCATCGCTTCACTCCATATATCACGGAGAGCGTCTACTATAGTCATTGCATCAGATGTGGTTAAAGTTGAGGGATCCATGCCAGGCTCTAGGCCAGCTCTATAGACTGCCTCCTCAGCCACCTCTCCAGGTATGCCAGCTCCACGGATCAGCCCCCTTACGAGATCCCTCCCACTCTTCACTCTATCGAGTAAGACTCTTGGCTCTAGGGAGAGAGGATTGAGCGTGTTTAGTGGAGGAGGCTTATAGTGTACCTTCGGTTTAACAACTCTATCCCTTAAGACGTCATACCTATCAGCGGCATGTATAACCCCGTCTCCATCCACTAAAAGCAGGAACCCCCTAGGTATAAGCTCGGCGATGATGCTAAACCCGTTAGAGAAGGTGAATCTAACTATCCTATCAAACTCTAGGATCGAGGTGTCCTCTATCCTAGAACCTCTTAGGTATTTCCTGACAAGCACTATCAGAGGATAGGGCTTATACTTGCCACTAGGCCTTAACCTCCTAGTAAAGTGAAGTCTAACGCCAGGCTCTAATACCAGGATCCTATCACCACTCCTAGCAGACACTTTTACTAAGAATAAGCCATCCTCCCTATAGAAATTATCTAGCCTGGATCCCACTAAGACGTTTCTATTAGCATTTATCCATGAAACGACGTCCAGTATATTCATGCTTTTTCTAGCCAATCCAAGCCAGCCTCAATTCATTAATCGGATGCCTGAGAGCAGCTATAGATACAATATATCATAGGGATTTTTAAAATAAGTTAGTTTTGGTTAAGTTATTTGGATCCTTATCCTTGAGAGGCGGTTGTATAGGTTATGGGGGTGCTTGGTACTATTATAATTCTTCTTCAAGCTCCTCCTCTTCTTCGGCAGCTTTAACTAATGCCATGATCTCACGTCTTATCCTTTCTGCCTCTCTCCTCTCAGCATTCTGGGCTCTATTCATTATCTCTGTTATATTACTGCTTACATAGGAGTCTATGTCGTCTTCAACGTCAATCCTGGTCCTCCTGAGTATCAGGGGTGTTGGTTCCACGACAGCACCTCTTAGTATAGCTTGCCCATTTGTAGGGGTTACTAGTAGTGCCCCGACTTCTCTTCCATCTGGTAGCTTCACGACGTAGACTAGGTCTCCCGTATCTGTGTCTCCTACTCTTTCAACCTCAAATTGTATGGGGCCTGCTAGTACCTCTTCGGCCCTGCCCACAGTTTCTCTCACTATCTCTGCTACTTCCTCATCTGGTATCCTTTTCCATGCCTGTATTTGGAGTGTGTCTAGGTTCCACTTGATCGTCCCATCCTCTATGTCGTAGTCTACAGTTATCCTTACGACATCGCCTTTATCTACTCGAAGCTTGTTAACTAGTATCTCGAAGAGGAGCCTGTTGAGCTCGCCAGCCGCTCTGGCTACTTCACTGTTTGACAGCTCGCCGCTCTTTACTCTATCCCTTAGCTGTGCGAATAGAACCCTCCTAACTTTATCTGCGTATGCACCAGCTATAACTGTGCCAGTCCTAAGGGTCGCCATAGACTACCACCACATAATAATATACTGTGTGAAGATTAAAAGCATAACTACTCTATGAAAAACGATGGTTACAATTATTTACTTAACCCTTGAAGTCCCTGAGTAGCGCTTCAAGCCTGGACCTACTCTCGATGTCTACGAGGAAAGACTTCGTGTCATCTATTAGCCTCCTTGCAACGTCAGCCTTATGCCTGATTCCTGGAGCCAAGCCCTCAGGGTAATCTAGCCTCCTCAGCTCCATGTATATAGCCTCCATGATCGACAATAGCCTCCATGACTCGTTAATCTCGCCTCTCCTGACGTGCTCAAAAATGAGCCTCCTCAACTCGCCTACAACATCACCTAGCCCCTGAAGATAAGGCACCGGAGGGATGTCTAGACCCTTGAAACCCGGTATTTCAAGGCCCTTAACGATTGACATAAGTATCATAGCCTCGGCGTATTCGCTTAATGCATTATAGACCATCCCAGAATAATATATCTCAGGATACGGCCTAGCCATATTGATGAGCTCTCTAGCCTTCTCACTAGCAATACTAAGATTCCTCTCAGCCTCCTCTATATCACCTTTATGCACAGAAGTCACAGACCATCCACTATACCTAATGACTTCCCTTGAAACCCTAATAGCCTTCTCCCTAACACTATCCCTCTCAGACAGATACCTATCCGCATCATCAACTATACTCCTGAGTTTATCAATTACATTATCATCCACTTACAGCCACCACAATGGAATACCCTATAATAAGGCATTAATGTACTTAACAGTATCACATAGAAGAAGAGACTACAAGCCTAATGACAGAAGATTCAACTATAACTATCAAGTAAGGAAGATTATGTAATATTAGGTTCTAGATAGATCTTATATCATCTTCTCCACTCCCTGAACCTCCATACCTGGGGGCCGTTGAGTGACGAGTCTAATTCTCCTCTGAGATTTAGACTTATGGTATCGGCGAGTTTGAGTATGTTATCGACACTCGGGTCTCTTAGAGTCTTCCAGAGTCTTCTGGATAAATTATAGTCGAGGCGCTTAGCTTGCTTTGCAATTGATGCTAGTAGCCTCCTACCATCACTATTTAAGTATCCCTGCTTATCGAAGTATAGCCAGTAATCTGATATTAGGCGTCTTAGTGCTCGTCTAAGGTCTTCTATATCCAAGGCCGTATTGACCCTCATCCACATCTACATAGATTCGCTGGGCTAGCTTATTATTCCTTAATCGTCCTCTTCACCCCTAATTCTAGCCTTCTGGATTTGATACATAATCTCCATTGCATACTTCAATGCCGCTTTTGCCTTTATCACCTCAATAGTGGTATGTATATTATCAAATCTTATCTCAGCTACGCTGTTATCAGGCTTCTCCTTAACAGATAACTGTACTCTTTCATCTTCCTCGACTCCAGCCTTAGCCTGTCCTGCTTCTATCTCGCTCTTAACAGATTCAAGGTACTCTCTAACCTCTACTGGAAGGTGGCCGTCGAATTCAGGTACTACCCTTATGTATCCTTCCCCCCTATACATCTTGGCTATCCGCCTCTTACCCATCTTAACCTCCTCTACTTTCTCGTTAATGCTTAATCTGCCAGTGTCCTCTATCATGTTCAACATGCTTTTCAGGATTCTCAGCTCTTCTTCTACCTCCTTTATCCTGGCCCTGATCCAGTTGGCTATCTCCTCTTTACTTGCATACTCTTTTCTGGATTCTGCATGACTCACTCTAGGCACCCATTGATGATTATGGCTGGCCGTGGTGTTTAGACTAGTAGCAAAATATAACACGGGTAATATCAATGTATTATCATGGAGTAGGTCGTTTATGATGGCTGTATCATGGGAGGCCTCCTTTCTAGTATTCTATATCCATATCCATCTATTCTTATAACCAGTCCATGGACGCTAATATTACACTTGGAGTTGTAAGTATCTGGTTGATCGTGGTGATTGTGTTTTGACTAAGAAGCACGATTACATTATTGCATGGATGGAGGTTAGGGGTAAGCGCTTCGAGGTGTTAGCCAGGCCTGAGTATGTGTTCAGGTACAGAGAGGGAGAAGAGCTAGATATGGATGACGTGCTATGGATAGACATAGTATACAGGGATAGTAGGAAGGGGTTAAAGGCCAGCCCTGAAGAGTTGAAGAAGGCGTTCGGCACAACAGACGTCAAGTCTATAGCTAGGAGGATCATAAGGGAGGGGGAGATTCAACTGACAGAGGAGCAGAGGAGGAAACTATTAGAGGCTAAGAGGAGGCAGGTCATAAACTATATAGCGAGGAACGCTATAGACCCGTCAACCAACAAGCCGATCCCAGCAACCAGGATAGAGTCCGCAATGGAGCAGTTAAGGATAGGCATAGACCTATACAAGGATCCCGAGTCACAGGCAGTAGAGATAGTCAGGAAGCTGGCTAGGGTAATGAGGATAAGGCTTGCCAAGGCACTTATAGAAGCCAGGATTCCTCCACAGTACTCGGGTAGGGTATATGGCGAGCTCCAGAGGATGGGGGAGTTAAAGAAGACGGAGTGGCTCAGCGACGGGAGTCTCAAGGTGGAGTTGGAGATACCAGCGGGGGCCCAGATAGAGGTTGTCAATAGGATACAGAATATGACTAGGGGTCAGGCACAGATAAATGTTAAGGGTGTGTTCTAGATGCAGGGCAAGGATAGAGTAATAGTGGTTCCAGGGGAGATCCTCCCAAAAGATACCGTGGGGTCAGAACAGTACCTCATAGAGGCAGATTCAGGTAAGATGCCAGTAGTAGTAGGGCTCCTAGACATGAGGGGTGACAAGCCGTCATTCATACCCCTAAAGGGGACGTATATCCCGAAGAGGGGAGATATAGTCATTGGACTAATAGTCTCTCAGGGTGTGATGAACTGGTTCGTAGACATAAAATCACCGTATAACGCAGTATTAAATGTCAGTGACTTCCTAGGCAGGCCATTCAACCCCATGACAGACGATATGTCTAAGATGCTACAGATAGGCGACTACATCAAGGCTAAGGTAGAGGCCTTCGACCGGTCCAGGAGCCCAGTGTTATCAGTACAGGAAGAGGGGCTTGGAAGGATAGTTGAGGGCAAGGTGATAGACGTTGACCCGACCAGGATACCCAGGATAGTCGGTAAGAAGAAGAGCATGCTATCAATGCTGATTGAGGAGACAGGCTGTGATATATACCCAGCGGTTAATGGACGAGTACATGTAAAGTGCGACAACCCGGATATGGAGGCTATAGTCATACTAGCTATTAAGAGGATAGAGAGGGAAGCACACACGGTGGGACTTACGGAGAGAATAAAGAGGTTCATAGAGGAAGAGAAGAGTATACGGGGTGTGTAACTAGATGGCGAAGGCGGTAGAAGGGCTACGGCTGATAACAGAGGAGGGGCTTAGACATGATGGCAGGAGGCCGGATGAGCTCAGGCCTGTAAGAATGGAGGTTGGAGTCCTAGAGAACTCGGACGGCTCAGCTCTAGTCGAGTTCGGAAAAACAAAGGTTATGGCCGCAGTGTATGGGCCTAGAGAGCCGATCCAAAAATACATGGTGCTACCCGACAGGGCAGTTTTGAGGGTGAGGTACCACATGGCTCCATTCTCAACTAGTGACAGGAAGAGTCCAGCACCGTCGAGGAGAGAGATAGAGCTTTCAAAGGTTATTAGAGAAGCCCTAGAACCAGTAGTGCTCAGCGAGCAGTTCCCGAGGACAACGATAGATGTCTTTATAGAGGTTTTACAGGCTGATGGTGGGACTAGAACCGCTGGAGTCACAGCCGCTTCACTGGCATTAGCAGATGCTGGTATACCGATGAGGGCTCTTGTAGGTGGCGTCGCTGTTGGGAAGATAGAGGGTGTACTGGTTGTCGACGTTGATGAAGTGGAGGACGGCGTGGGGGAGGCTGATCTGCCGGTAGCCGCTGCCCCTGATATAGGGTTGATAACGCTTTTCCAGTTAAACGGTGTCTTGACTAGGGAGGAGCTCGATAGAGCCCTGGAGATGGCGCTAGGGGCTATAAGGAGGATAGTGGATATGGAGAAGGAGACGTTGAAGTCTAAGTACCAGGTTGCTGGGGAGGGAGAAGAGTAGTGAGCATGACGCCTTATAGGTTACCCGTGATCCCCTCTATAAAGAAGGAGACGTATCTATCCATATACAGTAAGGGCTTGAGGCTAGATAAGCGGGACCTAATTACCCCGAGGAGGGTCTCTATAGAAACCGGGGTTATAGAGAAGGCCGAGGGCTCAGCCCTGGTTAGGCTAGGGAATACACAGGTGATGGCTGGGGTTAAGGTAGACGTAGGATCACCCTTTAGGGACACACCAGACCAAGGGGTGCTAACCGTACATGCAGAGTTCGTCCCACTCGCATCACCCATATTCGAACCCGGACCCCCTGATGAGAATGCAGTCGAACTAGCTAGGGTTATAGATAGGAGCCTACGCGAGGTTGGGGTGATAGATCTCAAATCACTAGCCATAAGGCCTGGGGATAAGGTATGGATAGTCTGGATCGACATATACGTTTTAGACCATGACGGCAATCTATTCGATGCTAGCATGCTGGCGACCATGGCGGCATTATACGATACTAGATTACCGGACTATGAGGAGTACGAGACGGGGGAGATAGAGCTAATACGTGATAGGAGAACCGATGGTTTAAAGATAAATCACACGGTAGTCACTGTTACAACGGCTAAGATAGGGGACTTCATCATAGTAGATCCAAACTTCGACGAGGAGAGCATAGCCGATACAAGACTGGTAGTTGCAGTGGATGAGGCCAAGAGGATAGTAGGGGCTCAAAAAACCGGGGATCACGGGTTAACGAGGGAAGAGTTATCAAGGGCAATAGACGTCTCAATGAAAGCGGCGGAAGTCTATTTTAATGCCCTAGAGGAGGCCATAGGGAGAAGGGTGAGATAGGATGGGTAGGACGAAGATCGTGGGGCCAGCTGGCAGGTATGGGCCCAGGTATGGGGTTAGCGTGAGGAAGCGCGTTAGAGACGTACTAGTGAAGAGATACCAGAAGCACCAATGCCCATTCTGCGGCTCAACAGGGACGGTTAAAAGAGTATCAGTAGGCCTCTGGACGTGTAGGAAATGCGGGACTACATGGGCGGGGGCGGCGTATACTCCAAGATCAGGGCTAGCCCCCTACTTTGCCAGGAAGTATATAGTAAAACAGGGATAATAGGGGTTGGGAGGCAAGGTTAGACCCATTATAATAACCACGAGCAGGCGTCCTAGCCCTAGGACTAGGTCTCTAGTCAAGGATCTAGTCAGAGTAATCCCGTCGGCAACTAGGATCACTAGAGGCCATCTTACAATGGAGGAGCTGGCCAGAGACGCTATATTACTAGGGGCTAATAGAGTAGCTATAATTGGGGAGAGGCGGGGTAACCCCAGTATAATAAGATTCTATGAACCTAGAACAAGCCCCCTAAGTTTAGGTAATATAGCCACGATACTAATTAGAGGAGTAACACTAGCCAGGGAAGCTGGAAACACCTATCCCCCTGCCAACATTAAAATACTATCAGTGCAGCCAGACCCCACCGACTTAACTGAGGAGCTAGCCGAAGCCTTACTTGTAGCATTAAACGCTAGAATCGGGGATAAAGGAGATGTCGTCGCAAAACTTGAATATAGGAATGGCGAGGCTCTATTATACTTCACATATAAGGGCCGTAGCGTGGGCCCGAGACTTAGGGTGGCTAAGCCGAGGAACCCATTAAAGGTGGCTGAGACTTGAGGGCTGAGATAAAAATATGCATTGGCGGGGAGGTGGAGGCCCTGATTAATGCCCTGCTAGCTGAAGTCAATCAACCAGCACCAGAAAGGGGTATGGTGAACTTGTCAAGGGGTGATGGCTGCCTTATGTTATACATAGAGGCTAGAGACCTGAGCAGCCTAAGAGCACTGGTAAGCTCCTACCTATACCTAATCCACGCCGCTTACTCAACTCTGACAGAATTAAGGAATAGCACTCAATAAAGCTTGGACAGCCTTAAACGAAGAGATAATATCTCGGAGCACATTATAATCCTAAATAGAATATAGCGTCATACATAACTGGCTATGAGGTGTATTATTAGATGGGAAAACGCGTTCTTGAGGGACTAGTAGTTGCAACTATAACTCCATATACACCCGAACTACGCCTGGATATAGAGGCTTACAAATGGCTTGTTGAAAAGCTGGTAGATAGAGGCGTATCGGGCATCTTCATAGGAACCACAGGTGAATGGCCCCTACTCTCAATTAAAGAGAGGATAAAGCTGTATGAGGCAGCTATGGACGCTGCTAAGGGTAGGGCATCTATAATTGGGGTTGTTACAGGCATCAACGTCGACGACACACTAAACAACGCTCACCTAGCTGCTGATACTGGGTTAGACGCCTTAGCATCAGTACCTCCACTGTACTTTAAGCCTTCAAATGACAGGCTAAGAGACTTCTACGTAAACCTCTCGGCCAAGGTGGATAAACCAGTTATCATCTATACTATTCCAAGCCTCGTGGGGTATAATATCCCGGTTAGCGTTGTTAGAGACGTTGCTGTAGAGGTAGACGGGGTTAAGGGGATTAAGGCGACAGTAGAGGATCTAACATACATCCTAGACCTAATAAGTGAGGTCAAGCAGGTTAGAAGGGACTTCAGCATCTTACCTGGATATGGCGAATACCTCCTAGCATCGCTAGTATATGGTGGTGACGGTGTTGTAGACGCTGTTTCAAACACCGTCCCAGGCTTGGGTGTCAAGATTATAGAGGAGTTCAGGGAGGGTAGGCTAGAGGAGGCTAGACGACTACACGCTAGATTCTATAGGGTGGCTAAATTATTTAGATCTCAGCCTTTACAGTCACTCATAAAGAAGGTTCTATCTAGGCTTGGAGCACCTATAACCCCGTATGTCAGACCTCCACTCACGGAAGCTCATGACGAAGTTGCATCTGAAATAGCTAGCCTGCTGTGTAGTGAATACAGGAATGAGGCTTTATGTGCTCATCCTAAACCAGACTACCAACACATATAATTAACCTTAATTATTATAAATATTGAATAAACTATATGTATTCACAGTGTGGAGCGTGTATTAATATATCGGCGGCCTACCGTCATAAGTGTAGATGTACTTGTTAAATGATAATTGTTCATGCCTATACTTGATAAATTTAACTGGGGTCTTATATTGGTTGAGGGAGAGTTTTCATTACAGCACTTCGCATTCGTGGAGGATGTTAAGATCTACCTCTATACAGTTGCATTGATAACGTGGGCCTTACTTCTCTACTCTCTCTTTGAGGGTTTCAGAAGGTGGACCTATGGGGGGGAGAGGATACAGTTTAAGCCGCTAGGCTATCGTATAGAAGTCTTTTTGAGGTATGGGCTTCTCCAGTGGAAGGTGCTTAGACATAGATTCCCAGGGACTATGCATTTACTGATATTCGCCGGGATGATATGGCTTTTAATAGCTACCATACTTAGGGCCATGGATGACTACATAGTCAACTTCCTGGTTGGCGATGTATTGAGAGCATACAAGCTAGTGAGTAATCTAGCTGGAGTATCTGTTCTAATGGGAAGCTCTATAGCTATTGTAAGGAGAGCTAGACAGCTGACTCCAGGTCTACCTAAGGATCCAAGCTACTTCCTTATACATGCATTATTCTGGGTCATAGTTGTAACAGGCTTCATGCTAAATGGAATGGCAGCGGCTGGCTACAGAGCCGAGTATGAGTCGCCATGGTTCGACCCAGTGGGATACTTATTCTTCAGCTGGGCAATAGGCCTAGACCAGGGAACCCTTATACACTATTATAGGATCCTATGGATATTCCACCTAACAATAGCCCATCTAACCCTGGCTCTAATCCCCTTCACAAACCTATGGCACATACCAGCCGCCGGGTTGAATATAGCATTATCTAGGCTAGAGCCTCCAGCAAGGGCACTGAGGAGCTATCCAGACATAGACAGGAGAATAGAAGAGGACAAACCAGTAGGGATAGTCAAACTCTCGGACACAACTTGGAAGCAAAGGCTAGACTATGAAGCATGCACTAACTGTTTAAGATGTACAAACGCCTGCCCCGCATACGCTTCTGGAAAAGTGCTAGACCCAAGGCTAATTATACTTACCATGAGGGACCTATTGCATAGAGGCAAGTGGGATTCCACAGTATGGGATGAGGGGGGTGACGGCTCTAATACAGCATTATTAAATCCTGAAGCAATATGGAGCTGTGTTACATGCGGGGCTTGTGTCAACGAGTGCCCAGTGTTGATACACCATGTGGACACTATAATCGATGTTAGGAGGGGAATGATGAGTACAGGGAGCGAGTCTGTGCCCGAGGATGCCCTAAACGCCTTATATAACATGCAGCACATGGGTAACCCCTTGGGATATAATCCGGCTGAGAGAGATGAGTGGATAAGGGAGCTCGCGGAGAAGTTCGGGGACGATATAATAGCGGATCCCAATGTTGAATACGACTATCTGTACTGGATAGGCTGTGTGGCTAGCTATGACCCTAGGATTAGGAGTGTGCCTGAGAACGTCATAAGGATCCTCAGGAAGGCTGGCATCAGGGTTGCAGTTATGCCAGAGGAGGGTTGCAGTGGGGAGCCTGCAAGGAGGATGGGTGAGGAGGCGTTGTTCGTTGAGATGATGAAGATGAACCTTGAGAATATAGGCCAGTATAAGTTCAAGAAGCTCCTGGTCCACTGCCCGCACTGCTATAATATATTCAAGAACGAGTACAAGAAGTACCTAGACTACCTAGAGGCCAATAGTGAGACTAGGGAGCTAGCCGAGGTTCTTAAGAGGCTGGAAGTAGAGCACCACTCAGTACTATTAGCCCGCCTAGTCAGGGAGGGAAGGGTGAAGCCAGGCAGGGAGCTAAGCCTAGCAGTCACATACCACGACCCATGCTACCTGGGTAGGTGGAATGGAGTCTACGAGGAGCCGAGGAGGGTGCTCAGAAGCGTTAGGGGGCTGAGGATAAGGGAGATGCCTAGGAACAGGGATAGAAGCTTCTGTTGTGGAGGTGGAGGAGGCCATCTATTCTTCGAGGTAAAGAGGGGTGAGAGGATCTCATATATTAGATCAAGGGAAGCACATGAGACGCTGGAAAAGGCGGGTAATGGGGATAAGGTCTTGGCCGTTGCATGCCCCTTCTGCAACACCATGTTTAGGGGTGAAGAGGAGAACTTCAACTTCAAGGTAAAAGACATAGCTGAGATACTAAGCGAGGCGCTGGAGGATTAGCCTTTAGGCACGGTTATTATAACCCTAGAACCAGCCACACGCCATGATGCCCGGCTGGGGTCTATCTTGAAGGGGAGCCTATAAGTCCAGCTGTACCTCTCCACCCTCTCAGCCCAAACAAACCCCCTGAATGCTCTGCGTATCGCGTCCTCATCAATCCTAGCCTCTACCCTTATCTCAGACTCGCCAATATACACGTTTACAGTCTCTCCGACAGCGCCTGGCATATCGACTATTATCTGTATGGAGTCACCGCGGTCAATTATCTGGTACAGAGGCTCTATAGCCCCAGAGCTGAGCATATTTATCCTCTCATCAAGGATCCTCTCATACTCAATCTCATCACTCAACCTCATGAGCTCATTGACAAGGCTGGCCTCCAACTCCTCAATCCTCCTCAAGGCGTCTCTGAAGAGCTCATTGATCCTTCTCCTCCTCTCCTCGAAGGGGTCTACGAAAGCCATTATAAAACCACCCCTATAGGGGCTCTCTAGGCTTGCATCTCAAGTATACATTAGCGGTGTTCTGTACTCATACCCTTTACCCATCCTGGCCATTACACTCTTAGTCTCCTTCATTAACTCCTTCAACCGGAGCTTTATTAACTCAGCTTCCTTAAGCAGTTTCTCCACATCCAGTTTAGCCCCGAGTATGGGTGATAGCGCCTCAACTGCTCTGGCAGCTGCTTCAGGGTCTGGCATGTCTATGAACGATTCAACCATCAATACTAGGTTGGGCACCCTTCTCCTAACGGCTTCCTTAAGTATTATAGCGTAGGGGCCTACCAGTATGCCGTCATTTATCCTGCTTCCCCCCTCTATCTTCTTAGCGAGCTCGGATGCCTCATCGCTACTGGCGAGCAGGTATATGCTCGGCTTCTCCACCTCAACCCTAGCAGGGTGCCCTATGCCAGTTACACTGATCAAATAGTCTATGCCCCTCAGCCTAGCCCACTCAACTAATGCCATGGAGAGCTGGGCTACGCCAGCAGGTGATATTGGTACATCCGTCACAACGAATGCTATATCCCTGTTTGAGTATACCCTCATTGGATGCTTTGGCTCCCCATTCTGGATGACTACGACTGGTGGGAGCATAGTATAGTTCTCGATCCCAGCTACATCTGGCACCTTGAGGCTCCTAATTATATGCATACTGGCTATGGAGCCCACGAGGCCAACATCCGGAAGTCCTAATATGAGGTACCTAGGCTTCCCTACATCACCATACTCTCTAAACGTGAACCCATAGATCTCCTCCTCAAACGCTATGCCCCTCAACAATCAACACCATTCAACTAATAGCATATCGCGGTAGAAAGTAATATAATATGATCCCATAACGCGTTAAACCACAGCCACCATTACACAAGCAATGACTCCGTAAGCCCCTTGGAAACGCTTTTATACCAGTAAATCAAAGCCCTTGATCTCAGGCAAAACAAATGGCCTGAGAAGAGGAGCGAGGGATACAAAGATGGTATGTGAGGGAGCACCTGAGGTCAGGATAGGTAGGAAGCCCGTAATGAACTATGTATTAGCTATACTAACCACCCTAATGGAGCAGGGAGTAAACCAGGTAGTAGTCAGGGCAAGAGGACGTAACATAAACAAGGCAGTAGACGCAGTTGAGATAGTGAGGAACAGGTTCGCCAAGAACGTAAAGATAAACGGCATAGAGATCAGCAGCCACGAGATAACAGTAACAGACCCCAACACAGGACAGCAGAGGACGAGGAGAGTCAGCAGCATAGACATCTGCCTAGAGAAAGAGGCAGAGTAAACATAACACCTAAAATATATAAAAGGGAAAACATCAGGGATTTTTCTAGGGAACAAGAAACAACCTCTCGTATTATAGCATTAAGCATTACATAAACCCGAATCCGTTAATGATTAATCCTTTCTGTAGGTAAGGTCTCCTTAAATTCTTAGCAAGCACTCACTAATCACTATTGTGGGTATGCTTGAAATCGAACCTGGTATAAGATTTCCAGTCTATATCATGAACTATCTTAATCCAGGTGCATATTGATTTTAGGGTGCTATAAGT
>WAQN01000096.1 GCA_015520195.1 Desulfurococcales archaeon
GCCATAGCCAGGATTTGGGATAGGAAAACGGTATAGCCACCCCCAGCTATAAATTATCGTTACATAGTATTTACTAATAAGTTCATGTATATCAAGGAGAGAGTACTGTTTTTGAATGATCTAACTAACCTATAATAAATTCCTCGTTATTGGGTTAGTTGTATGGAGATAAGGGATGCATAGGGTTCTAGGTGGCACTAGGCTACGTGTCTCCGTGATCTCATTTGGAGTTTACTCACTTTCAGGCATGTATGGCCACGTGGATCATGATCGTGCATTAAGCCTCCTGAGGTATGCTTATGAACTGGGAGTGAATTTCTATGATACGGGTGACGTGTATGGGAGGGGAGTAGCCGAATCTATAGTTAAGGAGGCGCTCTACGAGTATTATGATGATATAGTTATAGCCACTAAGGTGGGCTACGACTTCTATACAAGCAATCCCCCACGAAGGAGGTATGATGAGGGTTATCTCGTAAAGGCTGTTAGGATGAGTGTGGAGAGGCTTTGTAAGAAGCCCATAGACTTGCTCCAGATCCATAATCCCCCTCTACGCGAGTTGAAGAGGGACTCCATATACAGGGTTGCTAGACTCCTAAAGAAGGATGGGTTAATCAGCCACTTTGGTATAGCATTAGGCCCTGAAGTTGATGTCTACGATGAGGCAATGGAGGCTATTAGCCACGATGAAGTAGAGGTTATACAGCTAGTATTCAACATGCTAGAGCAGGAGCCTGGATACACCATAATAAGGGAGGCCAGAAAGCACGGGGTGGGAGTTATAACCAGGGTTCCCCATGCTGGAGGAGTATTAGACGAGAGTATAACAGAGGAGGAAGTTAAGGAGCTAAGTGATCATAGAAGCCTGAGGAGGAAGGGATGGTTCACCTGGGCCTTCAACACCTATAGGCAGATGAAGGGTATCTTGGATAAGTATAAGGGGACCCCTGGCCAGAAGGCTCTGAGATTCATCTATCAGGCCGTAAATCCGGATTCTATAGTTGTCATAGCGAAGGATCAAGAGAGGCTTAGGGAATATGTGGATTTCTTGAATGCTGATGCCATAGGTCCAGCCGACATAGAGACTCTAAGGAGGATATATTATGAAAATATAATGTATAGTCCTGAGGCTCCTTCAACTATCAGAACATAGACTGGCATATAGGGATCGATCCCAGGTTCCTAGCTGTATTTACCCTGTATAACGTGATGTATTAGTGTATAAGCCATATGATAAATCCATAGAATAACACGCAGTTCTAGTAGTGGCTTAGCCGCGGGGTAGCTGGAGTGAGGAATCCTTACTCTACATGGCCTTACGATGAGAAACCCCTACTCGTATTCTGGGAGACGACTAAAGCTTGCCTCTTGGAGTGTATTCATTGTAGGGCAGAGGCTATAACTAAGCCACTGCCCGGAGAGCTATCCACATCTGAGGGTATGAGGCTTATAGAGCAGGTGGCAGAGTTCGGAGACCCAAAGCCTATACTGGTGTTTACTGGAGGCGACCTACTCATGCGCAGCGACATCTGGGAGCTCTTAGAGTACTCGGTGAAGCTTGGCATCAGAACTGCTGTGGCGCCAAGCGTCACACCGCTGCTCACAAGAGATACTATAAGGGAGTTTAAGAGGATAGGGGTCTCCGGGGTATCTATAAGTATAGACTCGCCTTATCCTAGAGTCCATGACTCTATTAGGGGGATTGAGGGTACATGGGACAGGTCTATATGGGTCCTGAGAGAGATGGTTAAGGAGGGTCTTCGAGTCCAGGTTAACACGAGTGTTATGAGATCCACCGTGCACGGACTCGCTGACATGGTCAAACTGCTCCTAGATAATGGTGTTGGCGTGTGGGAGGTCTTCTACCTCGTACCAGTCGGCCGTGCTGGTAAGGGAGAGGATCTCACTCCTCGGGAGTGGGAGGATGTATCCCACTTCCTCTATGAGGCGAGTAAGTATGGCGTTATGGTTAGGACCACGGAGGGCCCGATGTTCAGGAGGGTGGTTATACAGAGGAGGGCCTTGGAGTCTCGGGGATTAGATCCTGACAAGTACTTCAGCCTGGGGGACCTCTATTGGAGGCTTAAGCGGAGGCTTCTAGAGCTATTGGGAGAGCCTAGGATGGAGGCTAAGGCTAGCGTCACCTCTACCAGGGATGGGAGGGGCATCGTATTTGTAGCCTATGATGGTACTGTGTATCCGAGCGGCTTCCTCCCAGTCCCAGTGGGTAATGTTAGGGTTAAGAGCCTAGTCGAGATATATAGGGATAGCTCTCTGATGAGGAAGCTTAGGCTAGGCTCATTTAGGGGTAGATGCGGGCTCTGCCTATTCAATAATATATGTGGTGGTAGTAGGGCTAAGGCATTCTCCTATCACGGCTCGCCACTGGCAGAGGATCCCCAGTGCCCCTACAACCCTGGTGAGGAGGAGGGCTTCAAGTTGAAGACGGGAGTCGACCTTAGAGGGTATGTAGAAGCCGTGAGTGTAGCTAGGAGGTGAGGGTCTAGATGATGGATCCGGTGGACGTGGATGTATTGATGGAGATGCAATATGAGTTCCCATTAACCCCAACCCCCTATACAGATGTAGCTGAGAAGCTCGACTTAAACGTAAATGAGGTACTGGAGAGGCTTAAGAGGCTTAGTGAGCAGGGTATAGTGAAGAGGATAGGCTTCTACTATAACTATAGGGCACAGAGGAAGACAGCGGCGCTGGTAGCGTTTGCAGCTGGCAACAGGTATAGGGAGCTTGCTAGGCTAGTCAACAGGGATCACCTAGTCACGCATAATTTCCTGAGAGACCATCCAGTGTATAACGTCTGGATCGTTGTTAAAAGGAATACGAGAGAGGAACTACTAGAGTATGTAAGGAGTATTGCATCAAAGTTAGGCATAACACAGTGGATAGCCCTCTTCAGCAAGCAGACGCTAAAGCTTAGCGTCAAGTACAATCTACGCGAAGGCATATCAATGGCTGGGAAGTACAGTAAGGTGAACCCCAACCCGCCTAGCGTAGAAGACCTAGGGATACCCAAAACTCTCCCCCACAGTCTCAGGTCTCTACCCCTAGAGGAGAGGCCGTATAGGAGGGTTGCCGCGAAACACGGGATGAGCGAGGAAGAGGTGATAGGCCTAGTCAAGGAGATGCTATATAAAGGTGTGTTGGGTGACCCCGGAGCGGCTCTTGAGGGTAGACTAGCCGGGTTCACAGAGAACGGCATGGTGGTCCTCGAACCCTGCAATAGTGAGAGGAGGCTGTGTGAGTGTATAAGCAACTTGCCATATAGTACGCATGTGGTGCTGAGAGAGCCGTACCCACCAGGCTCGTGGTCTCACATATGCTACTTCATGGTCCATGCAACCTCTAGAGACAGGATAGAGAAGGTCAGGAATATAGTGGTTAGCGAGTGTGGTCCTAAGAGCTCCATGATACTCTACAGCCTGGAGGACTTGAAGCCCCACGTCGTCAGGTGATCCCGTATTGATACCGCTCTCCGTTATGGTCACTGGGAAAGGGACGGTCTCTAGGAGGATTAAGGGTAGGAGTGTTAGGAACGGATTCACCTCGGAGCTAAGGCCAGTAGTCTTCTGGAATATGACGTATAAGTGTAACCTAAAGTGCATACACTGCTATATAGGCGCTGGTCCTGATGTAGACAAGCCTGAGCTACCGCTTGATGCTAAACTAGATATAGCGGATCAAATGGTTAAACAGGAGATACCACTGGTAGTATTTACTGGAGGAGAGCCACTAGCATCACCGGATTTCTGGAGAGTAGTTGAGCACCTTCAAGGCTATAAGAGGCCCAAGTTGAGTCTTAGCACAAACGGCACGCTTATAACATCTAGGGTAGCGGAGAGACTAAGGGATCTTGGATTACAGTATGTTGGAATCTCTATAGACAGCATAAACCCGGAGACGCATGACTGGTTTAGAGGATTAAAAGGCGCCTTCAAAGCAGCTATTAAGGGGGTAGAGAACAGCGTTGCAGCTGGCATACCGACTGGCTTGAGAATGACGATTACAAAGTGGAATATTGGGGAGGCGCTAGACCTCCTAGATCTGGCCGGGGAGCTCGGTGTTGAAAGGATAAGCTACTACATGCTGGACACCGTTGGCAGAGGCTCAGCACTTCTAGAAGCATTACCTGGCAGGAGGGAAGTAGCTTGGTTTATAGACTCCTTAATAGAGGCTGCCAGGAGGTATGAGGGTAAGATGGAGATACTCTTAGTAAGGCTAAACCAGGCGGGGATATATCTTGCCGATAAACTAGCGAGAAGCAGAGAGGAGTTCCATAGACTATTAGATATTGTCGAGGGCCAAGGCGACTGCGGCAGGAAGACGGTTAGCATATACCCAGATGGTACTGTCAGGCCGTGCCAGTTTATAGATTACATAATAGTGGGAGACTTGAAACGGGAATCCCTGGCAAGCATACTATCTACTGAGAATCCAAGATTAAAACCATTCCTAGAGCCCTGGAGGAATCTCAAAGGCCCGATGTGCTCAGGATGCCCGTTTAAACGGGTATGTGGTGGTGGGAGTAGGAATAGGGCATTGAGGGCTACTGGGGATCTATGGGGTGATGATCCAGCTTGTTTCCTTGATGTGAAGAGTATAGCTGAGAGATGGGGCCTGCTATGATGAGGAGGTATATACCATTATATATTGATGTAGAGGGGCTGAAGGTAGTAGTCTTTGGAGGGGGTAGTGTAGGGTATAGGCGTGCTAAGCTATTCCTTGAGGGTGGGGCCCGCGTTGTTATAGCATCTAAAGATTTTAGCGATGAGGTAATAAAACTTGCAGAAAATAATAGCAACCTTCAACTTGTTAGAGTGGATGCCAACGTGGATAGCAGAGTGGTAGAGGGTCTAGTTAGAGAAGCCGATATGGTAGTCATAGCAATGAATGACTTGAAAGCTAGTAGACGCGTTGCTACAATAGCCATGGAGATGGGGAAACTCGTGAATAATGCTACAGACGCTGGTATGGGTAACATTATAGTTCCCTTCCATGCGGAGGTTAACGGGTTATACGTTGCTGTGACTAGCCTAGGCAAGACGGGGATAGCTGCTAGGAGGGCTCTAGAAAAGATTAAAGCTGTATTGGCTAATGATACGGAGCTCCTAGCACTTTACAATGCTATGTCCAGGATTAAAGTGTTCATGAAGAAAACAATAAAGGATCCAAAGGATAGGTTAAAGCTATACTTTGAAATAGAAGATGACGTAGAGTTCAAGAGGCTAGTTGAGGCTGGCGATGTTGAGGGAGCTTATAGGAGAGGGGTAGAATTAATTATGAAGCATGCATCTAAGGGACATCATGGTTAGCTATGGCGGTTTAATCTACCTACTTACGCACCCATATCTTATTCTTTCGAGTATATCTAGTATTATATCCTCTGTAATAGTGGGTAGTAGATGGGGGATCTTTACACGGTTATCGTATGCTTCAAGGGCTTTCGTCGATATCCTTCCTGGCATGAGAGTCGTTACTACTATGCACTGGTCTGAGTCATCACTATTAATCACGTGAGATATTCTGACCCTAGCCCCTGTAAGCTTAGATAGTTGTTCTGAAAGAATCTTTAGATCCTGGCTCTGCTCCTCCGTGAATCTCTTAGCTTTACGATAGACTATTAAGATGCTATCGCAACCTCTTAATTGTTTTGAGATGCCTCTAGCTATCAACTCCACTGGAAGTTTACCTATATAGCATGCCCTAGATGCGTATGCTTTCTCAATTGTAGTTGCTAGGTGGCCTCCACGGAAGGCTAGTAAGGCGTATACCATAGAGTTCTCCTCGAAGGGGGTATCGAGTTCTTCTACTACCGATATTTTAATATTATACACCTTTACCCCTGATAATTTCTCGACTCTCCTAGCGATTTCGTCTATAAGGTCTATGCCTCTAGGATCTCCGGGGTCGTGATATACTAGATACAGCTTTTCTGGTGACGTCATTGCCGCTCCCAGTATAGAGGCTGGATCCTTAGGGTGGATATAGACTAATGCACAGGCCCGTACAGGCCCTGTATATAGTTTGTGTATCCGTGTATTGTAATTCTATATGTATATAAGTATAGCGCTGCGTGTAATACATGTGATATAGTACATGAATATGCATCAAAATTAATACTTATAATATATAAATCCATAGCTATGGAGGGGGTAGATCAGCTATAGTCAGAGTAAATCCAGGGGTGGATGAAGAGCTCTTATCGCTTAAGGGTGAAGTGCAGTTAAAAACTAACTGGAGCACGGGATACACTACTCCTGGGTTAAGGTATAGACCTAGGAGGCTTAGAGCCTCAAAGGTGATTAGAGACCTGGTTGCCGAGTCCAGGCTATATCCAGGTGACTTCGTGCTCCCGTTATTCATTAAGGAGGGCATAAGAGAGAAGAGGCCTATGAAGAGCCTAGAGGGCCATTATTATCTACCTACAAACGGGGACGACCTAATAAATTACATTCAAACTGCAATGGATCTGAAGGTTAAGTCATTCCTGCTATTCGGAGTCACAAGCATAAGGAATAGGATGGCTCTAAAAGCCTATGACCGCGATGGCCCCGTTCAGGTGGCATTGAAGCATATAAGGAACGAGCTGGGCTGGGAACCACTGTTATTCACGGATCTATGTATGTGTGGCTATACAGATCACGGTCACTGTGGTGTGATAAGGGAGACGAGGCGTGGAATGCAGGTGGATAATGATGAGACGCTGAAAGTCTACGCTAGGATAGCCGTCAGCCAGGCTGAAGCTGGCTCCGACTTCATAGCCCCCTCAGGCATGATGGACGGTCAAGTAGCTGCCATAAGAGATGCACTAGACAGTAATGGTTTCAGTGATGTGGGTATAATGGCTTATGCAACAAAGTATGCGAGCTCATTCTATGGACCCTTCAGGGATGTTGTGGATTCAGCTCCTAGATTCGGAGACCGTAGGGGATATCAGATGGATCCAAGGAACAAGTTCGAGGCCCTGAAGGAGGCGGCTATTGATATAGAGGAGGGGGCAGACATAATAATGGTTAAACCTGCACTGGCATATCTAGACATAATAAGTCTAGTTAAGGCGCATTACCCGTTCGTCCCACTAGCAGCTTATAATGTAAGCGGAGAGTACTCTATGATCAAGGTAGCTAGCAGGGAGGGAATAATTGATGGAAGGCTAGCTCAGTTAGAGGTGCTTACAGCAATTAAACGAGCTGGAGCTGATATTATAATAACATACAGTGCCATGGAAGTAGCGGAGGTCTTGAGAAACGGATACACGCCATTCTAAGCTGGAGGTTTTCAGGATTCCACCCCTCTGAGTCGGGGTGAGTTATTGGAGTTAAGAATTGCTAGTAGGGGTAGTAAGCTGAGTCTTGCTCAGGTAGAGGAGGTTATGGGGTATTTAAAGAATGTTATAGACAGTGTCAAGTATAAAATAGTTATTGTGAAGACTAGGGGTGACGTTGTACTAGATAAACCTCTCTATGAGATTGGGGGTAAGGGGTTATTTGAGAAGGAGGTTAATAAAGCTGTATTAGAGGGAAGGGCTGATATAGCTGTTCACAGCATGAAGGATCTCCCCACAAGGATCCATGATGACCTAGAAATAGCTCTAGTCCCTCCACGACTAGACCCAAGGGATTCACTAATACCCAAACCACCTGGCGGTACTATAGAAGGTATACCCCCAAATAGTATTGTGGGCACATCAAGCCTGAGAAGGATAGCTCTATTAAAGTACTATAATAAAGGTATAGTCATAAGGGATATTAGGGGAAATATAGATACTAGGCTGAGGAAACTTACAGAGGGTCGTTATGATTACTTAGTACTGGCTGAAGCGGGGTTGAGAAGACTCTCGATAGGTTTAGATAGAAGCCCGCTACCTATAGAAAGATTTCCCCCAGCACCTGGTCAAGGATTACTAGCCGTTGTAGCTATTAAAGGGTCCCGGATAGCTAAGCTCCTAAGAAAGTATAGCGATAAGGTATCCCATTCATCAGCTATTGCTGAAAGAGCATTTCTAAGGTATTCCGGGGCTGGATGTAATACTCCAGTTGGAGGCATTACACTGTCCAAGGGGAATGGCTTGTTGAAGTTCATCGGAGTTGTATTGTCAAGGGATGGGTCTAGAGCTTACTGGATACACGGTGAGGGTGATTTATCGAGGCCTGAGGAGTTGGGTAAGCGCGTGGGAGAGGAGGCTTATTCAGTTATTGACAGGGTGGCTTTGTAATGGCTCGTGGTAGAGTAGTCATAGTGGGAGCTGGGCCTGGAGATCCGGATCTCATAACTGTTAAGGGATTAAATTATTTGAAGAAGGCTGATGTAGTCGTGTATGATAGGCTTGTTCCACTCGAACTACTCAGTAAAGTTAAGAGTGGTGCAGAGCTCATATACGTGGGCAAGGAGCCTGGTCGTCATATATATACTCAGGATGAGATAAACAATCTCTTATACGTCAAGGCGCTTGAAGGGGGCTTGGTGGTGAGGTTAAAGGGAGGGGATCCCTATAATTTCGGTCGTGGAGAGGAGGAGTGTATATTCCTTTTGGAGAGAGGTGTGGA
>WAQN01000097.1 GCA_015520195.1 Desulfurococcales archaeon
CTCCTCAGAAAGCCCAGCTCCTCCACTCTATCATAAAAGGCCGTGTCAAGCCCTGTCCTATAAGAGCGGTTAACTATTATATTCAATAACTTACACCCGCACTGCCCATAGAGAGACTCCTTATAGTATTATTATATGATTCTAGCTTCTTAAGTATCCAATTTCCCTCCAGTCCCTTAGAGAGCGAGGCTTCTAGTTGAACTAGAGAATCTACTGGGATCTAAACTGCGCAAATATCATAGTGTTCTAGTAACTTATTATACTCAGGCGGGTTTAGTATCTTAAACGGTCTAAAATTGACGCTCAAGTTGGAGTGCATCATCATGCCGCGTAGAGTCTGGGATTGGCTTAAGCAGGCTAAGAGGAACTTGGCCTCGGCTAGGGTGAATGCTGACGCTGAGCTCTATGAGGAGGCATGTTTTGAGTCCTATCAGGCCGCTGAGAAAGCTTTGAAAGCCCTACTCCAGTTCCTTGGAATTGATAGGAGAAGTCATTCTCTAGTGTTCCTGGCCCGTGAGGCCGAGGTTAGGGGCCTTATTGTTATACATGAAGTGCGTAGGTGTCTTTTAAAGTTAGACAAGCACTATATACCTTCCAGGTATCCCGATGTATATGATGAGGGTGCGCCAGCCGACTACTATTCTAGAGACGATGCTGAGGAGTGCATTAGATGCGCCGAATACGTGGTGGCATGGGTTGAGGAGAGAGTGGGAGAGGCTGTGCAAGAAGTATGAGACTGTAAACCCGAGGCTTGTCATAGTATTCGGGTCTAGGGCTAGAGGCGACCACCTAGAGCATAGTGACCTAGATGTGCTTGTTGTAGCCGACAGCCTGCCAAATGACCCAAGGAGGGCATATGAGCTCCTATACGACCCAGAAGACCCTCTTATAACTCCAATAGGCCTCAACACCCAGCTCTTCATGAAAAAGCTCAACCAAGGAAGCGCATTCATACTTGAAATACTAGAGGACGGGATAGTGATCTGCGGCGATCCAGACTTCAAAGAGCAAGTCCTAGAAACCTACAGGAGCATAAGACGATGCTACATGCGCATAGGAAAGACTTGGATTAAGATGGATAGCAACCCTAGGCAATCCTAGTATACCAGTTGTAAAGATAGTTCCTTTAAGGATAGGCTTGATGGAGCCCACGGGGATTTGAACCTCGAACTCTTCGTAAGCACCCACCCTCATGCATATAATCAAGGTTATATAACTACTGTTATATAACCCACATTGAAGTCCTCTCCTGGCTGGGGAGATGAAACCTATTGCATTCAGAGATCAACTTAGAACTAATCATTTAAATTGAAATGCACGAGGGGACACATTGGATGATGAAATGCTTTAGGAAGGTTACCCGCATTGCCTATGTTTATAGGAGCTCAACATGTGGTTTGTTCCTCTGCCCAGATTAGGTTTTTATTAGGGTTTGTCTTGTTATATTTGGTTTTGGGTTGTTTTGGTGTTTTGGGTTGTCTTTGAGTGCTGATGTTATTGTTGAGTTGTTCGAGAAGGATGCCAGGGCTAGGAGGAGGCTTGCGGAGCTCCTAGTATCTGAGCCAGACGTTAGGCTAGCAATAATAAACGCCGTGTTGAGGGACATAGCCACCAGAAGCGACCTAGAAAAGCTAAGAGAAGATATTGATAGGATCCGGGGAGAGACGGCTACGAAAAACGACCTAGAGAAGCTCCGGGGGGAGGTGGAGAGGCTGAGGGAAGACTTCACACATCTCAGGGAGACTGTTTCAAGGCTTGAGGGGGTTGTCTCCAAACTTGTGGAGAGGATCGGGGACCTAGACAAGAGGATAGACGCACTCGATAAAAGAATAGACAGCCTAGATAAAAGAATAGATGCACTCGATAAGAGGATAAACGGCTTAGATAAAAGGATCGATGGCTTAGATAAGAGGATTGACGCGCTCGATAGGAGAATTGATGGGTTGGACAAGAGGATAGATGCATTGGATAGAAGGATGGATAGTCTTGATAAGAGGATTGATTATGTTGCCAGGGTCTCATGGCTACTGACAGGGGCAGTCATAGCAACACTAATAGCAAACATAATAATACAAACCCTAGGATAAACTAGAAATAATATGGTCATGTCCCCCATGGATCGCCTTAGTTATTCGAGTCTCTGGAAGGACCTCAACTTTCCTCAACGATCTCTCCATCCTCCACAGATTTCCTGGCTCTTCATCCCTCATCTCCCTGTATTAGCTTATTGAAATATCCCACGGTTCTTGTACTTGTTTGCCTCTCATCTCTGCTTCCTTAGGGTTGGGTATTATTAGGTTTGAACCTTGCATGGTCTAGTATGCTAGCTAGGATTCATACGGGGTTGAGGAGTGGGATGCTGTTAGCGTAATATGCCAGTATTAACGTTAAAAAGTGGTTATGGAATCTAAAATCCTTATGCTCTTTCCTTTATTATTGTTAGGTAGCCTTCTCTGTATATGTATATCGTCCCGTCTATAGTTGTTGCTAGTGTTTGTGGTTTTTCCATGAATGGTAGTAGCGGTATTAGTATTGGGAGTACTACTACAGCTCCTATGTTGCCTTGAGGCCCTAAATCTGCTATCTGACTTAAGCCTGTATCTGGACTTAAGGCGTAAATGTACCTGCCGCTTGCAAGGTATACTTTATCGTCCTTAAATCCTAGTAGGGAGTAGCTTCCCGCCAGCTCCCTATTCAGTATGACGTTGCCCTCCTTATCCAGCACTTCGACCACTTGTATAGGGGCTTCCTGGATCCAAGTAGTGTTACCCCGGGTCATGGTTACTAGTTTATTGTCGTCGACGAGGTAAACCACGGCTACCCTATCTTCCCTCACCAGCATGTTAAGCCCTAAAGACCCTCTTTCAAGCCTTATACTCCTAGATAAAAGCTCTTTAACCTCCCCATCGAGGCTTATTGAGTGTAGCGTTACAAAGTCTCCCTCAACCCCGTAGGAGTTAACGCCTGTAAGCACGTAGACCCTCTCACCATCAAAGCCCACCCTGATATCGTAGGTGAGGGCTCCATACACCTTAAACCTGAAGGCTTCAAAGAAAAACTCCTCGACCCCCTCTCTAGACGCCACGACTAGCCCGTAAACCCATATGAGCTCCCCTGTACTGCCATCGCTATCGTGTAAGAGCATTACTAGGGAGCCATCTGAGATCCAAGCTCCCTTGATGGAGCCTATAAAGGCCCTCCCAGGCCCCTGAGGTTGGGGGAATATATAGCTAGGCTTATACTCGTGCTTCCAGAGTGTCTTGTTGGAGGCTACATCCAATGCCTCAACCAACCCCTCATCAGGCAAGTACTTATAGACCACCCCATCCCCTACGGCAACCACCCCTCTAGAACTTATATTACTGGGTATGACTGTAGAGGTGTCCTCATCCACCATGTATACTAGGGGCTCTAACACACCCTTCCCAGGGACAACACAGTCCCTCTCATAGTAGATGTAGCGCCCGTCGTACCCTAGTAGCATATAGCGTGGCTCATACTTTCCCTTAGTGCCTCCAGGCTTAAACTCTCCGCAGGGGAGGGCCTCAGGGGAGTCAGCTTGGTATTTGTCTATAACAATGCTAGATACCACCCTCTCACTCCTAAGATCGAATACGTAGAGGAGTATCTCCCGGTACTTAGCTTCATCTCCGTCAGAAACCGTTGAATTAATGTATATCAGCTTATCGTTGAAGAAGGAAGCCGTTAGACCACCACTAGGAGATACTGATATACGCTTAACGTTAGAAGGCACAACCATACCTCCACCAGGCGTCTCAGTAGCCTGTTTAGTAGAGGCTGTCCTAGTAGGGCCTTCTCGAGGGAAGAATGTTGATATAAATACTAGGCCTAACCCCAGCAGGATCAATAATAGTAGTGCTCCTAAGAGCCTGAAAGGCCTCATAAACAAGGCCCCCCAGCAAACCGTTACTCTAGGTATTAATAATATTAATCATACCTAGTATTAAAGATAAGGCTTTACCCTAATTCTTTTAATTGAATGATCATTGGGATCTGGACCCGACCAGCTGTGAGATTAGTGAATAACCCTTCTCTACCTCTATGTGTATTAATTTAAATTTACATGAAACAGGAATAGAGGCAGGATAAGGGGAAAGGTTGGAGAGGAAAATAGTGGCTCCATAGAGCTTAAACATTATTGATAGGACCCAAGGAGAGCGGGGTCAAGCATCGGTATATATAGGTGGGGAAGCGTACACGTTAGAGGAGATCCACGAGGCCATCCAAGCCCTCTTCATCTTGTACTGGATAGGTCAAGCGTGATAGGCAACGGGTCAAACATAACGATTAAACTCTGTGACTCTAAAAGAACCTCTTGTAACAGAAGGCGAAGATACACACTATTGCCCATAATCTTGGAGAAGAGTATAGGGTCAAAGTATACCCTTACAGAACATTACTTCATAAATCATAGCTTCCCTTATTCACTTGATTATTGCTTCGAGGCCATTTTGATTAATTATTTAGTAAGGGGAAGAGGAGCTTTTATTCACCAAGCGTTTTCCTTGCAGGAAGGGAACCGCAGCAGCTATACTAA
>WAQN01000098.1 GCA_015520195.1 Desulfurococcales archaeon
ATTTTATATAAATTTAGAGAGGATTATAATAGAACTTGCAACATTAGACCCAGAGCCCTATTAGCGAAATTGAGGGTTTGAAGGGAGAGCCAAAGTTTCCATAGACTGCTTTAAGGAAGATCTTGGTGGTGGATCCAGTTACGCCATTATGCTTAAAAGAAACGATTCGTAGATAGAAAGGGCATTATCAGTGGAGCGTATTTAAGAGATCTCCTATCCTCCTAACTCCTTCTATTATTCTCTCGACTGGTTCTCCGGGGAAGCTAAACCTCAAACTGTATATAGTTGATTCTCCAAAGTAGGAGCCAGGCACCGCTGCGACTTTTACTCTATCGAGTAGGATCTTAGCTAGTCTTACCGAGTCTATCCTCTTGTCTTTAATATAGTGTGAGAGGTCAGCCATTATGAACATTGCACCGTGAGGCTTTGATAGAACTGCGTTTTCTATGTATTCCTTAAGGGATTTTAACATTGCGTCTCTTCTCTTTTTGTATATGTTTTTAGAGTATTCTATGAAGCTACGTCGCTCATTCCAGTTAACTAGATACTCTAAAACTAGGTATTGTGCTATAGATGGGGGCGAATATATTGTCTCTCTTGACAGCAGGCTCATTTTCCTGCTCAGGTCTTTTCTTGCATATATGTAGCCTAGCCTCCATCCAGGTATCCCAGGATCCTTGCTAAATGTGTATAGTCCTATGGTATTATCTGGGGCATACTTGAAAGGCCATGATTTCTCTCCTTCGTATACCAATGTCATATAGGCCTCGTCGACTATCAGCCATAATTTATAGTCTACTGCCAATTCAGCTAACGCTCTGGCCTCCTCTCTAGTTAAAACCCTGCCAGTCGGATTATCTGGGTCAGCCACCACTATAGCCTTAGTGGATCCCTTCCTAATAGCGGATTTAATAGCTTCGATATCTAACTTAAATCCCTCTTCTACCAGTGTAGGTACTCTCCTGATTTTACCACCTAAATAGCGTATTAAGGAGGGATAACCGAAATAGCATGGGTCAGTTATTATAATCTCATCTCCATTCTCCATGATAGAGGAGAATGCCACGAACATAGCGTGTTGTCCGCCTGCTACAACCACTACTTCATCACTATTTATTTTAGGGCCTCCTAGTCTGTTTAGGTCCTCAGCAATAGCTTCCCTGAGCTCTGGTAAACCAAATCCAGGGGGATACTTATATAACTTCATGTCTTCTTTAACCAACTTATCTGCAATAGTAACTCGAATCTGCCTAGGTGGAGGGATACTCGGCTGTCCAGTAGTTAATTTTATGACATCACTCCCATATCTATCTACTAGCTCGTCAAACTCATCAACCATTATAGTGTAGCTAGATTCTAGCACGTCGAGCCTGTGGTTGACTCCTGGTTCCATAGAGTTCACCAAGGATTCATGGCACATTACTGTCTCTTAAACCTATTAGAGAAACAAGCATGAAATTATCATTTGAAGGATCATCATAGAGTAAAATCCTTGATTAACGGGGAAGTTTAGTGACTTAGGTTTATAACCGTCATAAAAACGTCTAGCATCTTACTGTCTGAGAGTAAGTTAACTAGGTCTCTCCTTAAGTCTATAGCGGCCTTACTAGCTTTAATCATTATAGTGGCTGGTTCTATGTAAGTACTCCTCCTCAATATCATCCTAGTCTCATCTTCGAATATTAGGTTAGGGGAGCCTCGACCTACAACTCCGTCACATATCCCATTACTACAGAATACTGCTATTATTATTGAATTATCCTGTCTAGCTGAGTTCTTAAACCATTGTGGTAGATCTTTAGCCGCTAATTGTGATTTCACACCTATTATACAATCTCCTCTAGGAGTCAAACTTTCTTCCTTTGTGAGTTCAATAGTGGACCTATGAGCAGCTCTCACATTATAATGACCCCATGCTCTAAACTTTACCCAGCGTCCCACTAGCTCCTCTACTATATTACTCTTCTGGCCATCCATATTCCCCCACCAGTGGTACAAATATGACTTCCAAAGTAGGCCTCTTATACACTCGTCCTTCCTGGTCTTTCTCAACAACAATCAAGTGCTGAGCTATCATATCTCCTATAGGCGCCACTAGCTTCCCACCAGGCTTTAATTGATCCAATAAGGGCTTTGGAATGTCAGGCGCCGCCGCAGTGACAATTATCCTATCATAGGGTGCTGCCTCTTCATATCCCAAGGTACCATCACCCACTATAACGGTAACTCTATCACTATAACCAGCCTTTTCCAGGTTTCTTTTAGCAAACTCTGCTAGCTCCTTAATCCTTTCAATACTCCATACATGGCCCCATCTACTCTTATCAACATCGCTTGGCGCAACAATTTCAGCTAGAATAGCGGCTTGGTATCCTGAACCAGTACCTATCTCTAGAACTTTCATGCCAATATCAGGGTCTAAGAGTTCAGTCATATATGCTACAATACTGGGAGCACTGATAGTTTGTCCATAACCTATAGG